>RFMM01000218.1 GCA_009927665.1 Actinomycetota bacterium | reverse complement strand
CACGAAGGCCGCCACGCGCGCAGCCACGACGCGAGCGCCACGACGTCGTGGGCCACGCAGTGCATCTGAACGCGTCGCTCTGCTGCTCATCATGTTGCCCTGGCTCATGGCTCGCAAGCGGGTGAAGATCTCGACGATTGCAGCCCAGTTCCGCATGAGCGAAGAAGACCTCATCGCCGACATTCAGATGGCGTCGGTGTGTGGTGTGCCTCCGTACACACCCGATGCGCTCATCGACGTGTACGTCGACGAAGACATGGTGATTGCCGAGACGCCCACGATGTTCTCGCGACCGTTGCGACTTAGCGCCGCCGAGCTGTTCGCTCTCACTGCCATGGTTCGTGCCGCACAAAAGTTGCCTGGCGCATCGAAGCGCTCGACACTGTCGCGGGCCGTTCAGAAACTCGAGCGTCTGTTGCCGACTGCAGAAGAACCCGTCGTCATTGACCTGCCCGACGAGCCACATCTTGCCGAGTTGCGCAGTGCACTTGACGACATGGCTGAGGTGCGAATCGAGTACTTCAACCCGAATCGCAACGAGGCATCGTTTCGCACCATTCGACCGCTGCGCGTGTTCGCCGACATGGGGCACTGGTACGTGCAAGCCGATGACGACAAGTCAGGTGATACGCGAATCTTCCGTATCGATCGCATCAATTCAATGGTGCGTACCGGCAAGACCTACGACCATGTCGACGTGGCGAGTCGAATCACTGACGACACTTCGGCCGATTGGTTCGGCGCAGAGTACGAATCAGTCACGCTGCGCGTGCGTGACGACGCAATGTGGATTGCCGAGCAGTATCCGACCGTATCGCGCACGAAGAATCGTGACGGCTCACTTGACGTCGTCTTACGCGTGACTTCCGAGCATTGGCTGGCTCGTGTTCTGCTGCGTGGCGGCACCAACGTTGAGGTGCTCAGCCCTGACACCTACGTCAATCTTGCTCAACGCACGGCTGCAGCGGTGCGGGCGCGCTACGCGACGACGAGGTAACGCACGCTGCACCACAAGCCGGCTCTCTGCCGTAGACGTCTGCTACGCGCCGAAGTGTGCTGAAAGACCCTCGTACGTGGTGATGTTGTGTGCGGCGAGCAAACTCGGCAACACTGCCGCCGTGAGTTGTGCATCGGCGAGCGCATCGTGTGGTCGATCGGTGCTCTTGCCATAGCGCGCAGCAACGTCGCGCAGTTTGTGAGACATGGTGCGTTGCGGGTCGAGCTTGCGTGACAACAACAAGGTGCACAGCGGACCATTCACTTTGAGCGGCACCCCAAGTCGTGCCGAATCTGCACGCAGAAAGCCGAGGTCAAACCTGGCGTTGTGTGCGACGAAAATGCAGTCGGCGATCAACACGTTGAGCATCTCGAGCGCCTCGGTTGGTTTCATGCCACGTCGCAGTTGTCGTCGCGTGATGCCGTGCACGTGAAATGCACCGACGTGGCCGAAGCCCCACGTGCGGCGCCGCAAATACGTTACGAACTCGTGCTCGACCTTGCCATCGTGCCGAATGATGACCGCCCCGAGTTGCAGTACTACGTCGTCATCGGTGGAGAGCCCGGTCGTCTCGGTGTCGACGACGGCGAAGCGAGTTTCGCTGAGTGGTTTCACGCGAACGCCACCGTCTCGCGCAAAATCGATGGCCCCAACCGTTGGGCGGTGAGGGGGCCGAGTATGCGTGCGAGATGCTCGAGATCGAGCGGGCGTTCGGCCACGATGCGACCGATCTCTACTTCACTCAGCACCACTTCGGGCAGGCAGAAGTTGCTACGCGCGATGTCATCACGCATGAGTCGCAAGCGACGCCGAAGCTCGTCGTTGGCGACGCCTTGTTCATCGCGTGGTGTCGAGAGTCGTGGCAGATCGGCTGGTCGCGACGCTGGCTGGGTATCGGCGCGCTCAACATCAGCCGGCAGGTTTGCAAAGAATGGGCTGATCGTGGCAGCGCGACCGCGGCGTCGCCGAGCGCGCAAGACATAGAGATGGTCGGCGGCTCGGGTGCAGGCCACGTAGGCGAGCCGCGCTTCTTCAGCAAGTGAGCAGGGCTGGTGGCGTTGGCGTGAGGCAAGAGCCCGCGGTCAGCGCCGAGAATCACCACGACAGAAAACTCTCGCCCCTTGGCCGCGTGAAACGTGAGTAGTTCGACCCCGCCCGACTCGGGAGTGTGCTGTGCGGCCCGCAGCCATGCAGCCACGGTGCGACCGTCGACGGTGCCGTTAGTGGCAGATCGCAAGAACTCTTGCACTTGGGTGGCGACCTCGCGTTGTGCGTCGTCGTCTGATTCAACGAGCACATCAGCTGCCCAAACGGCGAGATCGTGGCGATCGCGGCAGTCAGACACCTCGTTGATTGCCGCAGCCCGCGAGGCATCGACACGACGTGACGCCACAGCAACCCCGCTGCGTTCGAACCAGCGTGCGAGTGGCTCGAGCTGTTGGTGCGTGCGCGCGAGAACCGCAACTGACGAAAGGTGTTCGTTGCGCCACCCGCTGTCATTGCCCGACCGTTGTTTACTGCTCGAAGCAGTGGCGCCACCACTGCCGGCGTGTCGCCTGACGATGTCGAACGCCTGCGACAACTCATCGTCTTCGTCAGCTGCCTCGACGAGCACGGCGGGCAGGCCATTGGCGCGGCGCGCACGCACCTCGGGTTCGGTTCCGTTGTGGCGTGCGACGTGGGTTGCAACCGAGAGCACCTGGGGTGAACAGCGATAGTTGTTCGGCAGGGAAAGCACGGTCGCATTCGGCAATGCTTCGGCCAAGGTGGCAAAGAGTGCAGGGTCGGCACCATTCCACCCATAGATGGCTTGCAGCGGATCACCGACGACGAACACATCGGCCCGATCTCCGCGGAGCGCTTCGAAGAAGCCGAATTGCAGCGGGTTCATGTCTTGGGCTTCGTCGACGAACAGATGTCGAAAGCGAAAACGTGTGGCCGCAGCGAAATCAGCGCGGTCGTGTATCGCACGGGTGGCAAGAGACAGCAAGTCGTCGAGATCGACGAGACCACGCCGGCGCTTCAGCTGTTCGTAGGCGAGATAGGCGGCAGCAACGCCGGCAGTATCAAGCGACACCGAGCGTTGCGTGCGCTGCACTTCTTGGGTGTAACGCTCAGGCGGAATCATTCTGGCGTGTGCCCAATCGATCTCGGCGAGCATGAGTTGTCGCTGTCGTAGCGCGCTTTTGTCACCGAGCGCTTCTTGCAAGAGTGAAAGTCGGTTACCGATGACGTTGGGCACCGTCGACGACGTGTCACTGGCGCGCCGACGCAGAAGCGCAAGCGCGACTGCATGAAACGTGCCAATGGTGGGCGAATCGGTGTCGCCTGGCCGGTGGTTGCGCACCACGCCGAGCGCACGTAGACGCCTTCGCATTTCGGCAGCAGCCTCGCGCGTGAAGGTAATGGCGAGCACTCGTGACGGGTCGGCGCTGCCTTCGGCGACTCGCCAGGCGATGCGATGGGTTAGCACGCGGGTCTTGCCCGAACCCGCACCTGCATGCACGATGGTGGCAGTCGGTGGGCAGGTGACTGCGCGTCGCTGGTCGTCGTCGAGGTCGGCGAGCAGCACCTCGTTTGTCACGGCACGCAGACTATGACAGCGGTGTACGCGATGCGCCGTCGGCCGCACGCACCCGCATGCCCTGCAGCTTGCCATCGAGCGCCGTCGAGAGATCAGTGTCGTCGTCGGCGAGCACAACGACGCAGCCGCCGAATCCTCCGCCTGTCATTCGCACACCGTGCACGCCGGCCACCTTGCCAAGCTGTTCGACGGCGTCATCCATGTGTGGGGTAGACGTGGCGAAATCGTCTCGCAAACTGCGATGCCCCGCATACATGATGCGACCCGCTTCGCGAAGATCGCCGGCCGAGAGCGCAGTGGCGAAGTCGCGCACACGCTGATTTTCACTCACCACGTGTCGCGCCCGTGCGCGAATGACGGGGTCGCCGATGCGTTCGACCATCGCAAGGTCGGCCAGACGCAGCGGGCCAACTTCGTGTTCGGCTGCCGCGCACTGCGCGACACGGGCGGGATACTCGCTGCCATCGAGCGTGCGCGACGACACTGGCACGACCCACACGCTCGCCGACTCTGGCATCAGCACGGCGGTGATGTCGAGTGAGTGGCAGTCGATGACCAACGCATGATCGCGAATGCCGGCCACCGAGGTGAGTTGATCCATGATGCCGCAGGGAACAGTGGTGGCAAGATGCTCGGCGCGCCGACAGGTTGCAGCGATGGTTGCAGAGTCGGCTTCGATTCCGAATGCGAGTGCAGCCGCCACCTCGAGCGCGGCACTCGACGAGAGCCCACCACCGATCGGCACGGTGGTGGACACGCGACCCGCGAACCCGCGTGGCGTAAAGCCACGCTCGATCATTGCGGCAGCGACACCGGCGACGTAGCGACCCCACGGTGGGGTAACGGCTGACGGCGCAAAGGCGGCGGGCGATGTGAGCGAACCATGCGTTGGCAATGCAAAGTTCACCGTGCCGTTGAAGTCTCCGCTCGTGAGCCGCACATCGCTGCTTGGCTCAAACTCGATCGTTGTGGCGCGGTCGATTGCCATCGGCATCACCAGCCCGCCGGTGTAATCGGTGTGGTCACCGATGAGATTGACGCGACCTGGTGCGCGTGCGACCTGCGGCACGGCGAAACGCTACCGTGAAGGCATGCCACGCACCGTTGTTAACAAGTGGGAAACACTGCCAATCGAAGCCGAATACGACACCTTCGGCAAACCAACCGACCCGGCGTTGCTGTTGATCATGGGCTTCGGAGCACAGATGGTGGCGTGGGATGCAGCGTTCGCCCAGATGCTCGCCGATCGTGGGCTCTTTGTCATTCGTTTCGACAATCGCGACTGCGGTCTCACCACCAAACTCGACGGTGTCGCGGTCGATGCCAATGCCGTGGTCGCAGCCGCACTCACCGAGCAGCCGATGCCGCCGGTGCCGTACACG
This sequence comes from Actinomycetota bacterium, assembly GCA_009927665.1. GTDB lineage: Bacteria > Actinomycetota > Acidimicrobiia > Acidimicrobiales > Ilumatobacteraceae > F1-60-MAGs027. The sequence continues at coordinate 3,611 of RFMM01000218.1, read as the reverse complement.
CTGTCTGACATGGCGGCCGACGCTCTCGGGCTGCTCGACCACCTCGGCATCGAGAAGGCCCACATCATGGGTGCGTCGATGGGTGGAATGATTGCGCAAGTGTTCGCGATCGAGCATCCGACGCGCACCGCATCGCTCATCTCGGTGATGTCGATGCCCGGCGAACCCGAGACGATGCAGTCGACACCTGAGGCGATGACGGCGCTCATGTCGATTCCGCCTTCTGATCGCGCCGGATACATCGAGCACTCGCTGGTGTATCAGGCGTTTCAATCGAAGAAGCACCGCAGCGATGACCTGTCGCGCAAGAATGCGGCTCGCGATTTTGATCGCTCGTTCTACCCGCAGGGTTCGCCGCGACAAATGGCGGCGATTTACGCCAGCGGCCGTCGCACCGAGGCACTCGCTGCACTGCGTGTGCCCACGCTGGTGCTGCACGGCAACGACGACACACTGATTTCACCTGTGGCCGCCAAGCGCACGGCCGAGATCATCCCCGGTGCGCAGTTGGTGTTGCTTGACGACATGGGTCACGACATTCCGCAACCGTTGTGGCCGAAAGTCGTCGACACGATCGCCAACTTCATCTTCAAGAAGTAGCCGCGCGTGGCCGGCCCGCTCGACGGTTTCCGCATCGTAGAGATTGCCGGCATCGGCCCGGGCCCGTTTGCCGCGATGATGCTCGCTGACATGGGGGCCGAAGTTGTGCGCGTTGAGCGCACGCAAGCCGTGCGTGAAGGTGCGAGCGGCGCACATTGGGACGTGCTGTTGCGCGGTCGCCGCAACGTCGCACTCGATTTAAAACACCCTGATGGTGCCGCCACGCTCTTGCAACTCGTCGAGCGTGCCGACGCGCTTATCGAAGGCTTTCGCCCTGGCGTGATGGAACGTCTCGGTGTCGGCCCGAACGAGTGTCTCGCCCGCAACCCGCGGCTGGTGTTCGGGCGCATGACTGGCTGGGGTCAAGAGGGTCCCTATGCGAATGCGGCCGGGCACGACATCAACTACATCGCGCTCGCTGGCGCACTCGCGCACTTCGGTCGTGCAGGTGAACCGCCGACACCACCGCTCAACATGGTCGGTGACTTTGGTGGCGGGGGAATGCTGCTTGCCTACGGCGTGGTGTGCGCGCTGCTCGAAGCCCAGCGGTCTGGCAAAGGCCAAGTGGTTGATGCGGCGATGGTCGACGGCTCGGCGGTGTTGATGAGCATGTTCTGGGCATTCAAGAACATCGGAATGTTTGATGAAAACGCCCGCGGCACCAACCTGCTCGACACTGGCGCACACTTTTACGACGTGTTCGAGTGCGCAGACGGCGAATGGGTGTCGATTGGTTCGATCGAGCCGCAGTTCTACGCGTTGTTGCTGGAAAAGACCGGTCTTTCTGGTGACAGCGAACTCGCCGCCCAGATGGACCGCACCAAGTGGCCGATGCTCAAAGAGAAGCTCGCTGGCGTGTTTCGCACCAAGACTCGTGCACAGTGGAACCAAATCATGGAAGGTACCGACGTGTGTTACGCACCCGTGTTGCGCATGAGCGAGGCTGCGCAACACCCGCACAATCGCTCTCGCGGCACGTTCGTCGACATCGGTGGTGTCACCCAACCCGCGCCCGCACCGCGCTATTCACGGTCGGCAACCGTCACGCCACAACCACCGGCCCACGCTGGTCAACACACGCGTGCGGTGCTGGCTGACTGGGGCGTTGACTCGGCACAGATCGATGCACTCGTTGCATCTGGCGCGGCGAAACAGTCGTAGGTCGTCGATGGCAACAATCGTTTTCTTGCACGCCCACCCCGACGATGAATGTCTCATTAGTGGTGGAACCATCGCGAAATATGCCGCACTCGGGCACCGGCTGGTGCTCGTAACCGCAACCGATGGTCGTCACGGTGAAAAACCGGCCGACGTCTCGACGCCCGAGCAATTGCTCGAGCGTCGTCGTGCCGAGTTGGCGAGTGTGACGGCAATCCTCGGCATTTCACGCCACGAATGGCTCGGCTATGTCGACAGCGGCATGACTGGCTGGCCACAAAACAATGATGAGGGTGCATTCATTCGGTCGTCGGTTGATGAAGCTGCCGCACGGCTCGCACGAATCGTCGAAGAAGAACGCCGCGCCTCTGACCGCCTTGTGCTCGTCGGCTACGACTGGCACGGCAACTATGGTCACCCCGACCATATTCATGTGCACAAGGTGGTGCGCCGCACCGCCGAACTGTGCAACGTCAAAGACCTCTTTGAAGTCACCCTCAATCGCGACTTCTTCGCCGAGATGTTCGAGTGGTCAAAGAACAACGGTGGCGACAACGACTTCGACCCGCGGCAACCAGCAGACGACGGCAACCCGATGGGCGAGCCAGAGTCGATGATTACCCACCACATTGACGTGTCGGGTTATGTTGACGCCAAGCGCCGCGCCATCGCCGCACACGCGAGCCAGGCGAGCGACACCGGGTTCGCCACAGAAATGTCTGCCGAGTCGTTTCTGCGCGCCTTCGGCACCGAGTGGTTCATCAAGGTTGGTGCGCTGGCCCCGTCACGTCATACGAGCCTGCTCGACTAGCGCCGTGCCGACCCTCAGCCAAGGCGTGCGGTGACGCCGTGGCGCTCTTGTATCTCGTGCGTCACGGTCGCGCGGCTGCCGGGTGGGATACCGCAGCAGACCCGCCGCTCGACGATCTCGGGCGCGAGCAGGCTGCGGCGACTGCCGCCAAACTCGTGGTGCGATTGCAAGACGCCAAGTGGAGCGTGTTCGACGTCGACGTCGTGACGAGCCCGTTGCTGCGGTGTCGTGAAACTGCGGCTGCATTCGAAGCGGTCACCGGCACAACTGCAAAAGTTGAGTCGCGCATCGCCGAGATTCCCTCGCCGAACGGAGTAGCGATGGGCGATCGTGTCACGTGGCTACGGCGCGCAATGCAAGGCACGTGGGCCGAGTTGATCTCTCGCGACGGCGACGCCTACCACGAGTTTCGTGACACGCTCACGGCGTGGGCAAGGTCGGTGCGCCGCGACACGATTGCGTTCTCACACTTCGTGGCAATCAATGCGCTGATTGGTGTGGCCATCGGCGACGACCGACTGGTGATTCGCAGCGTCGACAACGCGTCGGTCACCGTGCTCGAAGTTGGCGCCGATGGTTCACTTGTGCTGGTCGAAGGCGGAGCCGAAGCCAACACGCTGATTCGGTAGATTCATCGGGTGATGTCGGTTGTGTTTTCGTCAACGTTGACCGACCTGCACAACGGCTTTGCTTGGGTGGTCATCATCGGCAACGCGATGGCGGGGCTGTGGGCGCTTGCCGCACACAAGCTCGCGGGCTTCCGCATGCGGGCGTTGTGGTGGTTCACAACGCTTGCGCAGTTCACGATGTTCGTGCAGGTGGCGCTGGGTGTGGCAATGGTGAACGTCGAGAATCAGATGTTTCCGCAGTTTCACGCGTTCTACGGTTTTGTCGGCATCATCGCGATTGCGATCATTTACTCGTATCGCGCGCAACTCAAGTCGAAGGTGTATCTGCTTTACGGCTTCGGCGGTCTTTTCATCATGGGTCTGGGCATTCGCGCGATGCTGGTCGGCCAGGGCTGAGACGCGCTGCGCCAACG
>RFMM01000159.1 GCA_009927665.1 Actinomycetota bacterium | reverse complement strand
CCGCGGCAGCCGATTGCTAGGCGAGTTCGCGTTCGAGTGTGGCGAGCGATGCCTGCAATTCACTCGGCACGTGACCATTGAACGATGCATAGTGCTGCTTGATCTGCTCAATCGCGTCGGTCCACCCCGCAACGTCGACTGAGAGAATCTGCTCGAGGTCGGCAGCCGGCACGTCGAGTGCGGTGGTGTCAAGGGCACTCACCGGCGGCAAGAGACCAATTGCGGTGCGCTGTGCCGCAGCCTTGCCGTCGACGCGTTCGAACACCCACTTCAACACGCGCGAGTTTTCGCCGAAACCTGGCCACAAGAACTTGCCATTTTCATCGCGGCGAAACCAGTTGACGAAGAAGATCTTCGGCAGCTTGCTGGCATCGGCCTGCTTACCGATGCGCAACCAGTGCGCGAAATAGTCGCCCATGTTGTAGCCGCAGAAGGGCAGCATCGCCATCGGGTCAAAGCGCAGTTTGCCGAGTGCGCCACCGGCCGCCGCCGTCGTTTCGCTCGCCATGATCGAGCCGAGAAACACGCCGTGATTCCAGTCGAACGACTCGGTCACGAGCGGCACGGTCGTGCGGCGACGACCACCGAAGAGAATCGCGGAAATCGGCACGCCCTTGGGGTCTTGCCACTCGGGTGCAATTGCGGGGCACTGCGAGGCCGGCGCGGTGAAGCGTGCGTTCGGGTGGCAGCTGGCGTGTCGGTCTCTGGAGTCCACGCGTTGTTGCGCCAATCGGTGGCGCGTGCGGGTGGCTCATCACTCATGCCTTCCCACCACACGTCGCCGTCAGAGGTGAGTGCAGTGTTGGTGAAGAGGCAGTTGGCGTGCAGCGTGGCCATCGCGTTGGGGTTCGTCTTCCACCCGGTGTTGGGGGCGACGCCGAAGAAGCCGGCCTCAGGGTTGATGGCGTAGAGCCGACCATCGTCGCCGAACTTCATCCAGCAGATGTCGTCGCCAACGGTTTCGACCTTCCAGCCTTTGACGGTCGGCACGAGCATCGCCAGGTTGGTCTTGCCGCATGCCGAGGGAAACGCCCCGGCGATGTACTTCACTTCGCCCGCAGGGCTGGTGAGCTTCATGATCAACATGTGCTCGGCGAGCCAGCCGTCGTCGCGAGCCATCACCGACGCGATGCGTAGCGCGAAACACTTCTTGCCCAAGAGCGCATTGCCGCCGTAGCCCGAGCCGTACGACCAGATCTCGCGCGTTTCGGGGAAGTGCACGATGTATTTGTTGTCGGGGTTGCACGGCCACGGCACGTCGTGCTGCCCGGCGGCAAGGGGCGCGCCAACGGAATGCACGCACGGCACCCAGTCACCGTCGCCCAGCACGTCGAGAGCGCCCTGACCCATACGCGTCATGATGCGCATGCTCACGGCAACATAGGCAGAGTCGGTGAGTTGCACGCCGATGTGCGCGATGTCAGAACCGAGCGGGCCCATGCTGAAGGGCACGACATACATCGTGCGGCCGCGCATCGCGCCGGTGTAGAGCGCGGTGAGTTCCTTGCGCATCTCTGCGGGGAGCCCGCCAATTGTTGTTCGGGCCGGCATCAATTTGTTTCTCTGAGCAGATGAACGTGCGGTCTTCGACTCGCGCAACATCGCCTGGGTCGCTGTGGGCCCAATACGAATTGGGGCGTTTCGCATCGTCGAGTTTGGTGAAGGTGCCAGCAGCGACGAGGTCTCCGCAGAGCCGGTCGTATTCCTGCTGTGAGCCGTCGCACCAGTGCACAGCGGCGGGCTGCAAAATCTTCGTCCACTCATTGACCCACGCCTGCAGTCGGTTGTTGGTCGAATGTGCCATCGTCACCATGCTTGAAGTGCCTCGCTCGGGCTAGTGGCCCGGTGTGCCCATGTCTCGTTCGCTGCCGATGCGCAGTTGCGAGGCGCGCCCAGCTGCATCGAGCGTGAAGTTGACCCGTTGACCTTGGCGCAACATGCGAAAGATCGAACCCTCGAGTGCGCTCGGTGCGAGTTCGTATTCGCTCAAATCGGTGTCGCGCACCACCACACCGTCTCCGGTTGCAGGATTGAACGCCTTCACGACGCCTTGCATGACTGCTCAAAGTATCACAGGTAGCATTTTTTCGTGCCAGTGCTCGAGCAATTGGGGCCAGATGCCTTGCGTCACACTCTGGTGACCTACCGCAACACAATGAAGCGGCATCAGGTCGACATCAACAAGCTAAATGTGTACCCCGTGCCCGACGGCGACACGGGCACCAACATGGCGCGCACCCTCGATGCGGTCGTGGCCGAGCTCGAAAAACGCCCTGGAGCTATCGAAGAGACTTGCAACGCCATTAGTCATGGCTCGCTGATGGGCGCCCGCGGCAACAGTGGTGTGATCTTGAGTCAGATTTTGCGTGGGCTCGCGTCAACCTTGAAGTCGGCGCGCGACATCGGTGCGCCAAAGGTTGCAGAGGCCTTGAAGGCTGCGTCTGCGGCTGCCTACGAGTCGGTGTTGAAGCCAATCGAGGGCACGATTCTCACCGTGGTGCGCGAGTCGGCTGATGCAGCCGTGCGGGCCGCTGGTGACGGTGCAACACTCGCGGCGATGCTGCGTGTCGCACGCGCTGCTGGCCGCGAGTCACTTGCCAAGACGCCAGAGTTGCTGCCCGTGCTCAAAGATGCCGGAGTCGTGGATGCCGGTGGTGCGGGCTTTCTGCTCTTCCTCGATTCGGCGTTGCACGTGGTGGATGGTGAGCCATTGCCCGAGCCCGAGAACATCGCCGGGCCGAACACCGAGCAACTCATCGCAGTGATGAAGCGTGGTGAAGGCGACGACAAGGTTGACGTCAGCGAACTTCGTTACGAAGTGATGTTCTTACTCGAACTCGACGACACCAAATCGAAAGCGTTCATGCAAAAGTGGGGTGAAGTCGGCGACTCGATCGTGGTTGTCGGCGGCGACGGCTTGTACAACTGCCACATTCACACCAACGACATTGGCGCGGCAATTGAGGCACCAATCTCACTCGGTGGTCGACCGCACCAGATTCGTGTCACCGACCTGTTTGAAGAAGTCGCAGAAGAGCACGAGAAGCGCGAAGCACAGATCGGCGCACCAAGTGGTGCCGACGCGACAACACTCGGTGGCACTTCTTCAGGGGGTGGCGCTACTTCACGGGGTGGCAAGCCGAGTTTCAAGACACACGCGGCCTTGCCCGAGGTGACGTGCGCTGTTGTGGCGGTCGCGAGCGGTGACGGCATCGCCGAACTCTTCGGCAACCTTGGCGTGCACGGTGTGGTCACTGGCGGCCAGACGCTGAACCCCTCAACGCAAGAGCTGCTCGACGCCGTCGAGCACATGAACGCCCAGCAGGTGGTGATCTTGCCGAACAACAAGAACATCATCCCGGTTGCCAAACAGGTCGACGGTCTCACGAAGAAAGAAGTTCGTGTGGTGCCCACCTGCTCGATGCCCGAAGCGCTTGCTGCGCTCGTTGCCTACGACCCTGAAGCGTCAGCCGAGCACAACGGCGGCTCGATGGCTAAGGCCGCTGCAGCAGTGGTGACGGGTGAGGTGACCACTGCGGTGCGCGACACCAAGACCGATGCCGGTGCGGTGAAGGAAGGCGACTCGATCGGCCTGGTGCGTGGCGATGGTGTGGTGGCGATTGCTGCTGATGTGTTCGAGTGCTCAACTGCGCTGCTGAAACACATCGTGTCGGCTGACCGCGAGTTGCTCACGATCATCACCGGAGCCGATGCCAAAGCTGCCACGACCGAGAAGATCGTCGAGTGGGTGGGCTCGCACTTTCCGTCGCTGGTCTGTGAGGTGCACCGCGGCGGCCAGCCGTTGTACCCGTATCTCTTCGGCGTGGAGTAACTTCGGCGCGGCATGGCCGAACCTAAACCTTCGTCGCGCGGCGCCGAACCGCCCGGCGCCGAACCACCGCTCACGTACCGCGACTTGGCGGCAATTGACATCGCCAAGATCAAGGGTGTCGGCGACAAGCGTCGTGAGGCGCTGAGAGAAGCCGGCATCGCAAACGTGCTCGACTTGCTCACCACGTATCCGCGGCGATACGTCGACCGCACCAACGAGGCCCATGTCGAGAACCTGGTTGAAGGGGTCGAAGCCGTGGTGTTGGTCAAGGTGCGCAGCGTGCGCCGAGTGCCGTTGCGTAATCGACGCAGCATGGTGACGGTGATGGTCGGCGACGCGACCGGCAGTTTCGGGCTGACGTTCTTCAACCAGCCGTGGCGTGAGCGGCAGTTGAAGACCGACCAAGAGGTTGCGGTGTTCGGCAAGCCCGAGCGGTTTCGCGGAAAGCTGCAGATGACCAACCCGCTTGTCGACATCGTCGGTAATCGCACGGGTCGTATCGTGCCGATTTATCCGCAGAGCGAGAAGTCGAACGTGACGACGTGGGAGCTCACGGGTTGGGTCGAGAACGCCCTCGAACGCGCGGCACCACGCACGATCTCTGACCCGTTACCTACTGCGCTGCGCGAGCAACTCGGGCTCGTGTCGCGCAACGCCGCGTTGAGCACGATTCACTTTCCTGACAGCATCGTCGACAAAGAACGGGCCCGCGAACGTCTGTCGTTTGACGAGCTACTGCGAGTGCAGCTCGTGCTCGTCGGTCGCAAGAAGGCGTTTGAACGCGACAATACGGGGCTCACGCACGACATGAGCGGTGTGATGCAGAAGGCGTTCTTGCAGGCGTTGCCGTTTCCGCTCACTGGCGCGCAGCGTCGCGTGATTGCCGAGGTGAACGCAGACCTTGCCACACCGGTGCCGATGCATCGTCTGCTGCAGGGCGACGTCGGCAGCGGCAAGACGGTCGTGGCGGTGGCGGCGATGTTGGTGGCGGTGCAGGGTGGTCACCAAGGTGCGCTCATGGCCCCGACCGAAGTGCTCGCCGAGCAGCACTTTGCCGGCATTCGATCGTTGCTCGACGAATTGCGCGTGCCTGACGAGGGAAATCTCTTTGGCGAACGACAACTGCGCGTCGAGCTGCTCACGGGCCGTGTGACGGGCGAGCGACGCCGCGAAGTGCTCGCCGACCTCGCCTCGGGCGGTGTCGACATCGTCATTGGCACCCACGCATTGATTCAAGAAGGTGTCGAATTTTCGTCGCTCGGCGTGGTGGTGATCGACGAACAGCATCGCTTCGGCGTCGAGCAGCGGGCGGCGTTGCGCGGCAAGGGTGCGGGGAGCAAACACACCACACCCGATGTGTTGGTGATGACGGCGACGCCGATACCGCGAACTGCAGCGCTTACTCACTATGGCGACCTTGAAGTCAGCGTGCTCGACGAACTGCCGCCAGGTCGCACGCCGATCAAGACCATCGCCGTTAACGACGACAAAGCACGAAGCAAGATGTGGGCTGCCGTGCGCGAGGCGCTTGATGCGGGGCAACAGGCCTATGTGGTGTGCCCGATGATTGCCGAAAGCGACAAGTTGGAGGTCGCTGCCGCCGAGGAAATTTACGACCAACTGCGTCGGGCGAGCTGCGCGACTACAAGGTTGGTCTCTTGCACGGCCGCATGTCTTCGGCAGAGAAAGACGACGTGATGGGCAAGTTCCGCTCGCGCGCTTATGACGTGCTGGTGTCGACCACGGTGATCGAAGTCGGTGTCGATGTCCCCAATGCCACGTGCATGGTGGTGCTCGACGCCGACCGCTTCGGTATCGCCCAGCTGCATCAGTTGCGCGGTCGTGTGGGCCGCGGCAAGATTGCGTCGCGCTGCTGGCTCGAGCGCAAAGACAAGACCGTGGGTGAAGAACGCATCAACGCTCTTGTCGAGTCAACCGACGGGTTTACCTCGCCGAGGTCGATCTCGAATTACGCGGCGAAGGCACGCTGATGAGCACGGCCAGAAGGGTGCGGGTGACTTGAAGATTGCGTCGTTCGTGCGCGACAAGCGGCTCATCGTGCAGGCACGTGAGGCAGCCTTCGCAATTCTTGACACTGACCCGACGCTTGCCAAACACCCCGAGCTGGCCGACGAGCTCTCGCTGTTCTTGGCGCCAGAAGAGAAAGAATTCCTGTTCAAAGACTGAGACGCCCAGTGGCGTCGCAGCGTTGGTCGCTGCGCTCACGCACCGCAGCAACTCAGCCTTGCTCGCGAGCGGCGAGCTCCATATCCCAGCGGTCGCGACAATCACGACAGCGATAGGCGACGATGTCGCCGACCAGCCAGCGACCATCCTCCGGTGGCGGTGTCAACAGGTGCGCGGGTCCGCCACAGTCGACGCAGACGATTTCGCTCGGCGGTGTCTCCGCAAGGTCGTCGGTCGAGTCACCGCCCAAAGGCCCGTCGCCACCGCTCGCCACCACACCACTATTACCGTGAAATCGTGCGAGTGGTGGCAGGTGAGTTGCGCGGGCGGCGCATCGAATCACCCGAAGGCAAGACCACCAGGCCGACCACCGACATGGCGCGCGAGGCAATCTTCAATAGCCTCGGCAGCCATTACGACTTAAACGGCGCGCGAA
>RFMM01000201.1 GCA_009927665.1 Actinomycetota bacterium | reverse complement strand
TCGTCGACTGCTTCGCGGGCACCGGGGCGCTCGGTATCGAGGCAGTTTCTCGCGGGGCTGCGCAGGTCACCTTTATCGAGCGCGACAAGCACGCACTCGAGGTGCTGAAACACAACATCGACACACTCGGCATCGCCGATCGCAGCACCATCATGCGCGGTGACGCGCTCTCGCAGGTGGCGCAATGCAAAGATGCCGACCTCGTTTTGGCCGACCCGCCGTACGACTTCGCGAAGTGGGCCGAGTTTCTCGCGGTGGTGCCATGCAACCTGGTGGTCGCCGAGTCGGGGGCCCCGGTGCCGGCACCCGCAGGGTGGGAAGTGCTGCGCGAAAAGCGCTATGGCCGCACCCACGTGACCTTCTTGCGACGGCTCGGCTAGGCAGCCCCGCGACGCGACGAGGCAGCCGTGCGGCTCAGTTGGGCCGCCGACGACGGGTACCGTAGAAGTCAATGGCAGCGCAACAATCGGTGCTGTATCCGGGCAGTTTCGACCCGTTCCACCTCGGTCATTTGGATGTCGCCGCACAGGCCGCCAGCATTTTTGGCCGCGTGGTCATCGCCGTCATGCACAACCCCGAGAAGCCCACCGGCATGTTCAGCGTCGATGAGCGGGTCACGCTGGTCAAAGAGTCGACCGCACACCTGGCAGGCGTCACGGTCGAAGCCCATGCCGGCCTCGCCGTCGCCGCCGCGAAAAAAGTCGGTGCAACCTGCATTGTGAAGAGCCTGCGCAGCGCCACCGACTTCGACGTCGAGTCGCAGATGGCGCACACGAACTACACCGTGTCAGGTGTGCGCACCATGGTGTTGTTTGCGCTGCCCGAGCACGCTTATATAAGTAGTCGGTTTGTGCGTGAGATCGCGCACTACGGTGGAGATGCTTCGGCGATGGTCACCGACCCAGTCGCCAAGGCCTTGGCGAGCCGCGCTCGCCGCTGAAATCAGGAGTTTCGACATGAGCGACAACGACGATCTTCCAACCGAGGAACTTCCCGACGTGCAGATGGGTGACGCCGAAGACATTCTGCTCGACGTCATCGACCTCATCACCAAGGCCCCGAACGTGCCGCTCTCGAGCACCCCGCGCATCGACCGCCAAGAAGTCATCGCATTGCTCGAAGACGCCATCGCTTGCATGCCGCAAGAGGTGCGCGAGGCACGCTTCATGCTGAAAGAAAAGGAAATTTCCTCAACCGCTCGCAGCGAGAAGCTGATGAAATCATCGAGGCAGCCCGCACGCAGGCCGAGCGCATGGTGCAACGCACCGAGGTGGTGCGCGCATCAGAGGCCCGCGCCCGCCAGATCATCGACGAAGCCGAGGCGACCGCACGTCGCCTGAAGAGTGAGACCGAAGACTTCCTCGATCGTCGTCTGGCGAGCGTCGAGATTCTCATCGACCGACTCACGAAGACCATCAAACATGGTCGCGACCGCCTGTCGATCACCGGCGTGCAGCAGGCGAACCAGCAGATGACCGAAGACGCACCCGACATGTCGGGAGAATTCTTCGATCAAGAAGCAGATCGCACCCGCGACCTCGACTGACGGTCGTCGCGTTGAGGCCGCTCGCATGAGTTCGACGCTCGTCGTCAACGTGCTCGACCTGCTGCGGCGCGCAGGTGCCGAAAAGCGAGTCGACGTGGTGGCAGTCGCGCAACAGTTCGACTTTGGCGACTCGCGCATTGACGACACCTCCGACGTGTCGGTCAGTATTGAACTCGAGAGCTCGTCAACCGGCATCGTGGCGCGCGGCGAGGCACGCGTGGGATGGGCTTCGGTATGCCGACGCTGCTTGCGACCCGTTGGCGGCATCGTGGTTGCCGACATCGACGAGGTGTTCTCACGTGAAGTTCCACGACACCGCAGCCAAAGCGATGACTCACTGGCGGTGGCCGAAGCCGAGCCACTCGTTGGCGACCAGATTGATTTCACCTTGCCGGTGCGCGAGGCGGTGCTGCTCGCCGTGCCCGATGCACCGCTGTGTCGAGAAGACTGTTTGGGTCTTTGCCCGCAGTGCGGCGCCGATCGTGCGACAACGAAGTGTTCGTGCCCCACATTCGTGCGCGACGAGCGGTGGGCTGCACTCGACGCCTTGCGTGGCACTCTCGATGACGCGGTAGAGTGACGAAATGGCAATTCCAAAGAGAAAGCGCTCCAAGGCTCGGGGTCGTCGCAAAGCCAGCATCAATATGAAGCTGCATACCCCCGCCAAGAGCATGTGCCCCCGCTGCGGCACCGCAAAGAAGCCACACGTCGTGTGCTCGAACTGCGGTTGGTACAAGGGCCGCGTCGCCTACGCAGTCGACTGAACCTCGCGTTTTCTCACTCGCCGTCAGCGCTTAGTCTGACCTTCGCATCATGAAACCGATTGCCGTCGACGCCATGGGCGGCGACAAAGCCCCGACGGAAATCGTCGCCGGCGCCAAACAAGCCGCCGCTGAAGGAATCCCCGTCGTGCTCGTTGGCCCTGCCGACCTCGCCGATCGCGGCGACCTTGAGTTGCTCGTCGCCACCGAAGTCATCGGAATGGACGAAGACCCCGCCACCTCGGTGAAGAAGAAGAAAGATTCCACACTCGTGCGAAGCGCCGAAGCCGTGCGCGACGGCAAGGCCAGCGCAATGATCTCGGCGGGCAACACCGGGGCAACGATGGCGTCAGCGCTGCTGCGCATGGGTCGCATTGACGGGGTGAAGCGGCCGGCGATCGCTACGCCGATTCCGGTACCAGGTTCGACACCGACAATCTTGCTTGATGCCGGCGCGAATGCCGAGGTCGAAGCCGCGTGGCTCGCGCAGTTCGCCGTGATGGGCTCGGTGTTTTCCGCCGCGCGCTACGGCATCGCCACGCCGAAAGTTGGCTTGCTTTCAATCGGTGAAGAACCCGGCAAGGGCGACACGCTGCGCAAAGAAGCATTTGAGTTGTTGTCGTCGCAGGCGGGCATCAACTTCATCGGCAATGTCGAAGGCCGAGACATCATGACCACGGAAGTCGACGTCGTGGTCACTGACGGCTTCACCGGCAACGTCGCGCTGAAGAGCCTCGAGGGTGCTCTGAAGACGGTGGTGAAGTCGCTGTTCACCGCGATCGGTCAGCCTCAGTACAAAGAACATGCCGATGCGCTGATGCCGGCCTTCCTCGACTTGTATTCGCAGTTCGACCCCGACTCGACGGGCGGGGCCATGCTGCTCGGTCTCAACGGCGTGTGCATCATCTCGCACGGCTCGTCGAGTGCGCGCGCAATGGTGAACGGCATCAAGGTGGCGCGCGACATGGTGCAAGGCGACATCGTCGCGAAGATTCGTACCGCCGTGGGGGTGGGCAGCGCGTCGTGAACGAAGCGCAACTGCGCGAGTGCGCCGAGGTGGTCGGCCACGACTTCGTCGACTGGTCGCTGCTTGAGAGTGCGTTGACCCACTCGTCGTTCACGGCAGAGAACCCCGACGAAGCATCAAACGAACGACTTGAGTACCTCGGCGACGCAGTTCTTGGCTTGGTGCTCGCCGACGAGATGTATCGCCGGCATCCCGACTTCGACGAGGGATTGCTCACCGACCTGCGCAAAAGCGTGGTCAACGAAACCACCCTTGGCAACGCTGCACGGCGCATGGGGTTGGGTCGTTTCATTCGCCTCGGTCGTGGCGAAGAGGCGGCTGGCGGTCACGACAAGACGTCGATTCTTGCCAACGCGTTCGAAGCGGTGATTGGTGCAGTGCATCTCGACGCCGGCACCGAGATCGCCCGTCGACTCTCGTTGCGACTGTTGCGCGACGAAATTGCTGCGGCCGTGCCGGGCTTGCGCACGCTTGACCCCAAGACGCAGTTGCAAGAACTGACCCAAGATCTCGACCTCGGCAGCCCGAGCTACGACGTCACCGACGAGGGCCCCGACCACGAGAAGACGTTTTTTGCCGAAGTGGTGGTCGCGGGTCGCGTGCGCGGTCGCGGAACGGGTCGCACCAAGAAGGCGGCCGAGCAAGAAGCCGCGGCGCACGCGATCGAGTCGCTGCGCGCAACCAGTGAGTAGCAGACGAGTCGTCAAGCCACGTCGTGCCCGAGTTACCTGAAGTTGAAACCGTTCGTCGCGGTCTTGAACGGCGACTCGTCGGTCGCACCATCGAGCGAGTTGAAGTGTTTCGCGAACGCACGGTGCGACGGCAAGGTCGCGAAGCGATCATCGATGGCCTGACCGGGGCACGCGTGACGACGGCACGCCGACACGGCAAGTATCTGCTCTGCGATCTCGACACCGGTGGTGTGCTCATGATGCACCTGCGCATGAGTGGGCGAGTGCTCGTCGTGCCGGCAGGCACCGAACGCCCTGCGCATACGCACGTGGTGGCACATCTGTCGCCCGACGGCGACTCGTTGCGTCACGAACTCTGGTTCGTCGACCCGCGCACTTTCGGTGAAGTGGTGGTGTTCGATGCCGATGACGAAAAGCGGGTTGCCCCTGAATTGGCTCGACTCGGCCCTGATCCGATCGCACACGGGCTTGACGAAGTGCAACTCGCCGAAGTGCTGCGCGGCCGACGTGGCAACTTGAAGGCCTTGCTGCTCGACCAGCGACGAATCGCCGGTATCGGCAACATCTACGCCGACGAGATTTTGCATCGCGCGCGACTACGCCACGATCGGCTGCCGACACGGCTCGACAAGCAGGCACGTAGTCGCCTGCTCGAAGCGATTCATCACGTGTTGCGTGACGCGGTGGAGAAAGGCGGCAGCACGCTCGACGACACGCAATACGTGAACATCGAGGGCGAACAAGGCTGGTTTCAAACCGAACATCGCGTCTATGACCGCGCCGGAGAGCGCTGCATCACCTGTCGAAAGGCGCGCATCGTGCGCCGTGTGGTGGCGGGGCGAAGCACATGTTTTTGCCCGCGATGCCAACACTGAAAGCCTGACGAGAGGGCCCTCACGAACTACTGTTTTCGGGGATGTTTCTCAAGTCGATCACGCTGAAGGGCTTCAAGTCGTTCGCCGACTCGACCACCCTGGTGCTTGAACCTGGGGTCACCGTGGTCGTCGGCCCCAATGGTTCGGGCAAGAGCAATGTGGTCGACGCGATCGCCTGGGTGCTCGGCGCGCAGGCCCCGTCGTCGGTGCGCAGCCAGAAGATGGACGACGTCATCTTTGCGGGCACAGCCAAGCGCCCGGCCCTCGGTCGGGCCGAAGTTTCGCTGACCATTGACAACTCGGCGGGTCTCTTGCCGATCGACTTCTCCGAAGTCACCGTGAGTCGCACCCTGTTTCGCACAGGTGAGAGCGAATATGCGATCAACGGTGTGTCGTGCCGATTGCTTGACGTGCAGGAGCTGTTGTCAGACGCTGGTGTCGGCCGGCAGCAGCACGTGATCGTGAGCCAAGGACAAATCGACGCGGTGCTCAACGCACGCCCCGAAGACCGCCGAGCGATCATCGAAGAAGCATCGGGCGTGCTGAAGCACCGCAAACGCAAAGAGAAGGCCGAACGCCGACTCGAAAGCACCGAGGCAAACTTGTTGCGCGCGCAGGATCTGCTGCGTGAGGTTCGCCGACAGCTGAAGCCACTCGAGCGTCAGGCTGATGCGGCTCGACGCCACGGCACGCTCGCCGCCGAGTTGCGCACCTTGCGCCTGCACGTGTCTGGTCGTGACATCGCTGCATTACAGGCCCGCACGCAGGCGCTCGCCAACGACAAAGTGCGCAGCGACGAGTCGGAAAACGCGTTGCGTGCCCGCCTTTCGGCGCTTGACGCCGCGGTCATGTCAGACGAAGCGCAGCTCACCGCGCGTGGTGATAGCACCATTAACGACGAGCTCGCTCGCGTCGAAAACCTGCGTGGTCGTGCGCGTGGTCTCGTGCAGGTGGTGGCTGAGCGTCGTCGATCGGTTGAGCGTGAGCGCGGTCAGATGATGGATTCTGGCGTCGCCGCCCAACTTGAAGGAGAAGCCGCTGAAGTTCGTCAGCAACTCGAAGAAGTCGCCCAGATGTTGCGTGACGCCGGCGCCATGTACGTCGGCGGAAACGCAGCCGACGAACTCGCAACGCTGCAGGCTGCCACCATTGCCGCGCAACAAATGCTCGACGAAGCGATTGCCGCACACGCTGCAGCCTCGAGTGCTGCTGCCGCTGGAGCAGCGCGAGTCGAAGCGTTTCAGGCAACGATCGACGCTCAAGCGCTCAGCGTCAAGACGCTGAGCGATGCCTCGGGCAGTGCTGGCACCCTGCTTGAACTCGTTGATATCGACGACGATTGGCGAGTGGCGGTGCAGGCCGCGTTGGGTGAATCACTGTCGGCAGTCGTAATGAGCGATATCGCTTCTGCGCGGGCAGCTCTCGCGTCGTTGCGTTCGACCAAGAATCCTGGTGCGGTGCTGGCACTCGATGCGATGTCGTCGGTTGGCGTGAACCCCGGCGAGTTGCGTGCGCACGTGCGTGCCAAGTCGGGTGCGCACGAATCCTCGGTCAACTCGTTGCTCGATGTGCTGCTCTCGCGCGTGACGCTGGCGAGCAGTTTCGATGCTGCGGTCGACGCAGTGTTGCGCGACGCCGCGACCATCGCGGTAACGCGAGACGGCGACCGATTGTCGGCCACTGCATTGCGCGTTGGTCTCGCCCAAGCCAGCACCGAAGCCCTCGCTGGTGCGAGGCAGGCGGCCGAGAGCTCAGCGGCACGGCTGGTGTCGGCGGAGCTTGCCCTCAACGATGCACGCACGGGTCTTGCCATTGCCCGCGGCGCCGAAGCGCAGGCCGCCACTCGCGCCGAAGAAGAACGCCGCCGCACTCAAGAACACGAGGTCGAAGTCGCCGGTCTTAGCCAGCGAGAACATCTGCTGCGCGATCGCTTGCGCGACATCGAAGCCAGACTCGGCAGCGACTCACCCGAGCGTCGTGACGCCGCCAGCCGCAGCCGCCGCATCGATCAGCAGTTGGTTGAGCTGTCTGACGCGATGAAGCAAGTTGAACGCATCGTCAATGTGCTCAACGGCCGACAGCGCGACTTGCATGAGCTGCGTTCGCGGCAAAGTGTCGAGATGCGCGACATCAGCCGTCGCCTCGACGAGGCCCGCAAAGAACGAAGCGCCAACGAGAAGCTGCTCGAAGAGCGTCGCGAATTGAACCGTCGTATCGAGGTTGAGCAGAGCGAGGTGAGAGTTCGCCTTGAAGCATCAATCGACACGCTGCGGCGCGAACTCGAAGTTGAGCCACAGGTGGCGATGGATACCGCTGCCCCCGAGTTGCCCGAAGGCATGACACCGGTGTTGAAGATTCGCGAACTCGAACGCGAATTGCGCATCATGGGCCCGATTAATCCGCTCGCGTTGGAAGAGTTCGAGGCACTGCAGCAGCGCAACAGCTTCCTCGAAGAACAGCTTGAAGACGTCAAAAACTCACGTCGCGAGTTGGTCAAGGTCATCAAGCAGGTTGACCTTGAGATTCAGCAGATGTTCGCCTCGGCCTACGCCGATGTGCGCGACAATTTCGCCAAACTCTTTGCCTCGCTGTTTCCGGGTGGCAATGGTCGCCTCGTGTTGACGATGCCCGACGATCTTCTGAACACCGGTATCGAAGTTGAAGCCAAACCAGGCGGCAAGAACATCAAGAAGTTGTCGCTGCTGTCGGGCGGCGAACGTGCACTCACGGCGCTCGCGTTCTTGTTCGCCGTCTTCCGCAGCCGGCCCTCGCCGTTCTATGTGATGGATGAAGTCGAGGCAGCGCTCGACGACGTTAACTTGCATCGGTTCTTGGGGCTCATCGCCGAATTCCGCCAAGAGGCACAGTTGTTGATCGTCAGTCACCAGAAGCGCACGATGGAAGCCGGTGACAGCCTGCTCGGCGTCACGATGCAGCCGGGTGGTTCGTCGCGTGTGGTGGTCGAGCGAGTCGCCGCGCAATCGGCGTGAACGACACCTGGGTTCTCGTCGCCGCGGTTGCGGCGGTGCTGGTTGGCGGTGCCGCGGTCTTCGCGTTTCGCTCGCGACGCGCGCGTGTTGCGCCGCCTGCGCCCGTCACATCGCCTGCCCCAGTCGCGCCAGCCGCCGCTGCGCCAGTCGCGCCTGCAGCCCCGCCGTCGTTTCGCGATCGCCTCGCTCGCGCGCGCGGTGTGTTCGCCACCGCAACTGCCGGTGTCTTGCGTCGCAGCGCCATCGATCAAGCAACGTGGGACGAGCTCGAAGAAGCCATGCTGCGCGCCGACCTCGGCGTGAAGGTCACCACATCGTTGCTCGATGCGCTGCGCGACGTGTGAAGCGTCGTGA
>RFMM01000063.1 GCA_009927665.1 Actinomycetota bacterium | reverse complement strand
CCCAGCCGCCGACTACTCGAGGTCGATCGGCTCTTCGTCGTCTTTGCTGAAGCCTGCACCCGGCTGAGCAGCCTCGGCGTTGTTGCGGGCCATCGCCTTTTCGCGTACCCGCTCGGTCATCTGCATCATCACGTCGGGGTTGTCGGCGAGGAACTGCTTGGAGTTCTCGCGACCCTGACCCAGTTGCTCGCCGTCGTAGGTGAACCACGCACCTGACTTCTTGGCGATGCCCAGTTCGACTGCGAGGTCAAGCACCGCACCTTCACGACTGATGCCTTTGCCGTAGGTGATGTCGAACTCGGCCTGGCGGAACGGCGGCGCCACTTTGTTTTTCACGACCTTCACGCGGGTGCGAGCTCCGACGACCTCGGCTCCGTCTTTGATCGACTCGATGCGACGAATGTCGAGACGCACCGACGAATAGAACTTGAGCGCACGACCACCGGGGGTTGTCTCAGGCGAGCCGAACATGACGCCGATTTTCTCGCGCAGCTGGTTGATGAAGATGGCGATGGTGTTCGACTTGTTGAGGTTGGCGGTGAGTTTGCGCAACGCTTGGCTCATCAAGCGGGCCTGCAAGCCGACGTGACTATCGCCCATTTCACCTTCGATTTCGGCGCGCGGCGTGAGTGCCGCCACCGAGTCGATGACGATGACGTCGACGGCGCTCGAGCGAACGAGCATGTCGACGATTTCCAGCGCCTGTTCGCCGGTGTCGGGTTGAGAGATCAGCAGGTTGTCGGTGTCGACACCAATTGCCGCGGCGTACACCGGGTCGAGCGCATGCTCGGCATCGACGTAGGCACAAATGCCACCGTTGCGTTGCGCTTCGGCGACGATGTGCATCGCAAGCGTCGACTTGCCCGACGACTCGGGGCCAAAGATCTCGACCACACGTCCGCGCGGCACACCGCCGACACCCAAGGCGATGTCGAGTGGCAATGCACCCGTCGACACGGCCTCGATGGCCATCGTCTCTTTCTCGCCCATGCGCATGACCGAGCCGGCGCCGAACTGCTTGTCGATTTGTCCGAGGGCGGCCTCGAGGGCTTTGGCGCGCTCAGCGGCGCGTGCACGATCGGGGTCAGCGGCCGGCTTGGCTGCCTTGGCGGGGGCTTTGTCTGCCGCTTTGTCGGCCTTTTTCTCGATGGTCATGGGTGGTGTCCTTTCATTGCGGTTGGTCATTGCTGTTGTGGAATCGTTGCTGCTGGGGGAACGTTGCACCGTACGGATGGGGTGTTGCGCTCTATGGCTATTCGCAGCGTGGTGTGCACCTTGCGGTGATTTCGGTCGTCGCGAACACCTCGACCTTACCTACGAACACCTGTTCGGTCAAGCACCCTGGGGCCTAGTTGACGATTGCCCGCCCGTGGTCTTCGCCATCGTCTTCTGAAACGGGCCGCAAATGCAGGTCAACCGCCTGCCAGAGGGTGTACGAGACCGGGTACCCGAACACCCCCACCAGCAAGGTCACCGCCACGGTCGAGCCCAGCACGGGCACGAGGGCCACATCGGGATACGTGGCAATCACCCCGATGGCCATCGTCAGCAACAACGAGCCACCGGTGGTGATGAAGCTGATCGCCATCGCCCCGAGCATGAAGCCTTCGTAGTTGCGTTCCCACCGCAGACCGCAACCGGCGCATCGCTCGCGGCGCACGAACCACTTGGCGAAAAACGCCCGACGGTCGCCGCAATGCGGGCAGCGACGGAAGAGTCCGCGCAACAGCATCACGCCCAACGACGGCGAGGTCTTCATCGACACGGGGCCCGACCATAGCCGAGCATCGTGAACACGCGATGACCTCGCGTGACCTAGCGCACGAGTTCTTCGACGAAGTCGGCAAACACGCCGGCATACGTCATCGCGGCTTCATCATCGTGCATCACGGAGATCAACCATTGCTCATCCAAGCCAGGCGGCAAGAGAATGCCGCGGTTGATGCCGTGCATCCACTGCGCAAAGGCGAGGTCGAAATCGGT
>RFMM01000262.1 GCA_009927665.1 Actinomycetota bacterium | reverse complement strand
GGCCTTGTAGTCGCGATAGTTACGAATCGGCTCGGGCGACCACGTGACGCAACCTTTCGCGCCAAATTCCACCACGTTGGCGGGCAACCCATGTTGGGTGATGACCGAACGACACGCTTCGACGAGACGATGGTTGCGGGCAATCACATCGTCGGTGGCCTCGGGCGTGCACACTTCAGCCAACACCGCACGTGCAGCCGCCATGCACAGCGGGTTGCCGTTATAGGTGCCGAGGTGCACGACACGACGGTTGGTGATTTCGTCCATGTATTCGCGCTTGCCACCAAAGGCGCCGAGCGGCAGGCCGCCGCCGATCGACTTGGCAAGCGCGACGAGGTCAGGTTCGACGCCGAGAGCGCCAGCGGCACCTCTCCACCCAGCGGTGATGCCGGTCTTCACTTCGTCGAACACCAACAGCGTGCCATACTTGCGGGTGATTTCGCGCACCGCTTGCAGATATCCCGACTGCGGCAAACAGATGCCGATGTTCTGCATGACGGGCTCGACGATGAACGCCGCAATCTCGCCACTGCGTAACACCCGCTCGAGCGCTTCTGGGTCGTTGTAGGGGATAACGATGGTGTCGCCCACTACCCCACTAGTGATGCCAGCCGACGACGCAACCGAATGAGGTGCATCGGCAGGGCCCGCGTTATCGAGCGACGGCTTCATCGACACCATCACTTCGTCGTGGTGGCCGTGATAGCCGCCTTCAACCTTGACGATCTTTTCGCGGCCGGTCGCGGCGCGGGCGACGCGCAGTGCATCCATCGTGGCTTCGGTGCCCGAGTTCGTGAAGCGCCAGAGCGGAAACCCGTACCGAGCCGTCAGCAATTCGGCCACCTCGGCGTTGCTCGGGCACGGGGTTACGAAGAGGGTGCCGTCGTCAAGCTGAGCCGAAACAGCCTTGCGCACCGCAGGGTGCATATGGCCTGCAAACAAGGCCCCGAAGCCCATGTTGTAGTCGACATAGCGATTGCCGTCGACGTCGACCGACCAGTACTCCTGCGCGCGGGCAAGCACGATCGGATACGGGTCGTAATCCTGAAAACTTGACGGCACTCCGAGCGGCAACGATTTTCGGGCTCGGGCGTTGGCGGCCTGCGAACCCTTCGTGCGGTCGGCGTATACCTGCAGTTCACGGGCAGTAATTTCCTTCGCCCGTGCGACCAGAGATTGCGTCAGCGTCTTGTCAGCCGCTGGCATGGTTATCAGCTCCAAACGAGTGTGTGCCTAGAGACTACCCATACGCAACCGATGCCCCTGCACAGCCTGCGTTCCTTGCGCATTTTCGTGGCAGACTAGAGCGCCCATGGTGGGCGTAGCTCAGTTGGCTAGAGCGCTAGGTTGTGGTCCTAGAGGTCGCGGGTTCGAGCCCCGTCGTCCACCCCAAATCGCTTGACGTTGTCGTTTGTCGTCACAATGCGCGTGCGAGTTAGGCTGTTGCGCTGCGTTACCAATGCAACGACAGCGACATCGTGACAACACAGTTGCCCCTCTAGCTCAGTTGGTTAGAGCAACGGACTCTTAATCCGCAGGTCCTCGGTTCGAATCCGAGGGGGGGCACCACAGGGCGCTCAGGCGCAACCGAGTGCTGGTGCACCGTGCCGTTCACCTTCGAGGGGTACGGTAGGGGCATGTCACGCTTGCAACTCGCTTTGAATGTTCGAAATCTTGACGCCGCTATCGCCCACTATTCGAAACTCTTCGGCACCGTGCCGGCCAAGATTCGGCCCGGTTATGCCAATTTTGCTATCGAGAATCCCCCGCTCAAGTTGGTGTTGATCGAGAACCCAACCGCCACAGACTCCATCAATCACATGGGTGTCGAAGTGCAATCGGTCGACGAAGTGCGCGCCGAACACGAGCGCATCACCAGCGTCGGTCTGCCGACGTGGGTCGAGGGCGAAACCACCTGCTGCTACGCCGTGCAAGACAAGTTCTGGGTTGAAGGCGGCGATCACCGTTACGAGGTCTACACCGTGCTCGCCGACGCCGAACAGATGAAGAACACACCGAAGGTCGCCGACGTTCGCTCTGCCGAGGTGTGCTGCGCACCCGACACACAATCGGTGACTATCACGGCGCAGCGCTAGACGCTCTCTTTCAACTAGACGCGCTCTGAATCAGCAAGACCCGCCGTGAACAGATTCGTGATGCGCGCCTTCGCCTCGTCGCGCCTCGATGCGCTCGGGGTGCTCACGATTCTCGCGTACGGAACCTGGTTCTACGGCTTCGGCGTGCTCTTCGACGACCTGCTCGACGCCCACTCGCTGACTGAGGGCTCGCTGGCACTTGCCTACGGCGCTGCAAGCCTGCTGGCGGGCATCGGGGCCATCACCACTGGTCGCCAACTCGACAAGGCCAACCCGCGCATCGCGCTCGGCGTCGTCGGACCACTCGGGTCGGCCCTCTATTTCGCGAGTGCTTCACTGAGCGGCACGGCGTTTCTCTTCACCTATGCAGCAGGCGGTGGGCTCATCGGTGCGGCAGGGTTCTATGCATTCACCCAGCCGCTCGCCGTGCGATTGGGCAAGGCTGACCCGTCACGTTCAATCACCCGACTCACGATCTGGGGTGCGATGTCGTCGCCAATCATGATTCCTTTCACCGAATGGTTGCGCTCACAACATGGCTGGCAGACCGCGATTCGCGTGCCAGCGATTGCGACGATCGCGGCCTTTGCGATGTGCGCGGTGGTGTGCATGCCGCGCGGCTCGCAACCCGGCGCGGCTGGCTCACTGTTGCAAGCGCTTCGCACTGCAGCCAAGCGTCACGAGGTGCGACG
Organism: Actinomycetota bacterium; assembly: GCA_009927665.1. Taxonomy (GTDB): domain Bacteria; phylum Actinomycetota; class Acidimicrobiia; order Acidimicrobiales; family Ilumatobacteraceae; genus F1-60-MAGs027. The sequence continues at coordinate 33,316 of RFMM01000262.1, read as the reverse complement.
TTTCGCCCTCGCGGCGCTCTTGTCGTCGGCCGCTGCGTCGAGCTTGCTGGTGTACCAAGTTCCGACGATGACCTGGGCGGGTCTCAGTGCTGGGGTGGCGGCTGGTTTCGCGAGCGCTCGCGGACTCTTGCAATTGGCCGGTCGACTGCCGCTCGTCGCTGCAATCGAGCGGTGGGGAGCTCTCGAGTTGATGCTCGTTGCCCGCGTCGTGCTCGGTCTCGCGGCCGTCGTGCTGCTCACCTCGGGCATGTTGCCGCTCGCGACGCTGTACGTGGTGCTCGCAGGAATCTCGATTGGAGCGCTATCGGCACTCGACGGCATCGTGGCTCGACGAGTGATTGGCGAACAAGATTTTGGCACCGTGATGGGCGCCGTCGGTTTGGTGGCAACCATCGGAGGCTCATTGAGCCCGATTGTTGTTGGAGTATTGCGCTTCACTTCAGGTTCACCAGTCGCACCGATGTTGCTCACTGCAGTGTTCGCGTGGAGCGCTGCTCTCGTCTTGTTCACCTTACGAAGATTGCTAGGCGCCGCGCACGAAGTGTGACACCACCTCAACGTGGTGCGTGTGCGGAAAGAGATCGAGCACTTCAGCATTGACCAGGTCATAACCCGCGTCGACGAGCAGCCGCGCGTCGCGGGCGGCAGCGACCGCGTCGCATGACACCAGCACCACGGTCGGAGCCGCGGTGTCGAGCAGCGTGGTGACCCCGGCCTTACCCAAGCCGCTGCGCGCTGGGTCGGCAATCACGAGACCCGCCCGCACGGCGCGCCAGTGTTCGAAACGCGTGTGCATCACCGTTGCACTGCGACCACGCAGGTTTTCATAGGCATCGCTGCACGCCGACTCGCTCGACTCAACGAGCACACACTGCACACCGATCGGCACCACGGTGGCGGCGAAGAGTCCGACCCCGCCGTAGGCGTCGACCACGACACCGTCACGACCGTCGAGTGCATCGCCGGCTGCACGCGCCACCGCGTCGACGAGCAACTCGGCCGCCTGCGGCGAAGCCTGAAAGAACGACGCCATCGACACCCGCAACCGCGCACCTGCGACATCTTCGTGAACTACCGCGGCGGCACCGGCCGCCACATCGTCGGGCAAGCCGAGCACTCGAGCCTTGTCGTGCGACCACACGGCACGCTCACCGGTTGCCACCGAGCAGCGAAGGGTGACCTCGCCTTCGCCGCGCACACCCACCGTCGACACCAGCGATTGCAACAGCGGGTGCATGACGAGGCACTGCTCGGTCTCGACCACATCGTGCGACGCCGCGCGACGAAAGCCGAGTCGACCCTGAGAAGTCACCGCCATGCGCACGGTGGTGCGCGATGCATCGTGGGCCACTGCCCCACCGCGAACGATCGGCGCGTCAGGCATGCGCGCCGTGCGGGCAAATGCCTCGCGTACCACGGCAACTTTCTGGTCGTGTTGGGCGTTCGCGGCAAGATGCTGCCAATCACAACCGCCGCACCCGTCGGCCACATGTCGACATGGTGGCTCGACACGCTCGCGTGAAGCAGAAATCATCTGCACGAGTCGAGCGCGCGCAAAGTCACGCTTCATCTCGACGAACTCGACCTCGACTGTTTCGCCAGGCAACGCAGCGTCGACGAACACCACTCGCCCGTCGGCGTCGCGCGCCAGGGCGTCACCGCCTGCCACGAGTCGTTCGATCGTGAGTTCGCGACGGGTGCCGACGGTAAGCGACGCGCCGCGTGGTTCGGCGTCGCTCATCGCCATTGACCCTAGGCTTGAACGAGCATGCGACCCGTGCAAATCGCTCCGTCGGTGCTGCCGGTCGATTTTTCAAAACTCGGTGAAGCAATCGTGGCTCTCGATGCCGCGGGGGTTGATCTCATCCAATGGGATGTAATGGACGGCCAATTCGTGCCCAACCTCACCTTCGGCCCCGACATCATCGCTTCCACTCGTCATCTCACGATGAAGCCCTACGAGGCACACCTCATGGTGCTGACCCCCGATGTGATGGCCAAGCGTTATGTCGAAGCAGGCTGCCAACGCCTGATCGTGCATGTCGAGGCGTGCGATCATCTGCATCGCACGCTCGGCAACATTCGCGAACTTGGCGCCACTGCCGCCGTCGCACTCAACCCGTCGACGCCGCCTGACGAGGTGGAACATGTGCTCGACTTGGTCGACCTCGTCTTGGTGATGACCGTGAACCCCGGCTTCGGTGGCCAGTCGTACATTGCGTCGATGGAGCCGAAGATTCGCATCGTGCGCGAGATGATCAACCGTGCCGGTCTTGCCGACTCGGTTGACCTCGAAGTCGACGGTGGAATCTCACCCGCAACGGTGCGCGGCGCTGCGGCTGCGGGTGCCAACGTGTTGATTGCTGGTAGTGCGCTGTTCAAAGACCCGCAGGGTCTCGGGCATGCAGTCAGCGAGATTCGCGCCGGCGCGACTGCCGCATTCCGCGGATAGCGCCAGTCACCAGCACACGCGTCGCGGCCAACAAGAACAAGAGGCCGAGCCCCGCCACAAGCGGCACCAGCACAACCCGCAACAATCCGGCGCGATCATCGAACAACGGGCGCAAGAGACCCGTGTCGATCGGGTCACCATTCACACGCAAGGTGCGCACGGGGTCTTCGAAGTCGGGGCACGACACTCGTTGCACGGCAGCCACCGCGTCACCACCGAACATGTCAGGCGGCACCCGCACCTTCGACTCGAGCACGGGCGTGTCGCCGCGAATGCCCGATGGTGCCGCGACGGCGCCCACCAAGAAGCGCCCGCCTTCGGTGAGGTACTTCACGTCGTCAATCGGATACCGCACCGTGAGCAAACCGTCGCGCAACAAGTCGGCGACGGTGCCAAAGCGCTCAGACTCGACCGCATACAGCACGAAGTTGGATTCAATTCGTTCGACTCGACCGACGAACACGCTGCGTAACGTCTCGGGCAAGGTGCACGACGCAGGGATGGTGGTGACCGCCGATTCGATGATGAGCGCCGTGTCAGTCTCGGTTCCGCCACCTTCGTCGTCACCGCCCTCGTCGGCCATCGGCGCGATCAGCGCGAGCAACGCGAGCGAGGCGCTCAGTAGCCCTTGAATTTCGGCTCCCGTTTTTGCACGAACGCTTCCATGGCTTCCATCGTGTCTTTGGTGCCGAAGTTCACGGTCTGCGCGGCACCTTCGTCGTCAAGCGCTTCTTCCATCGTCACGTTGAGCGAGTTGTTCAGCATTCGCTTGGTGAGCGCCAGTGCAATCGGCGGGCCGGCAGCGAGTCGCCGCGCCCAGTCGTCGACGAACGAATCGAGCTCGGCGTCGGGCAGCACGCGGTTGACCAGGCCGAGTTCGTGCGCCTCAGCCGATGAGATGATGTCGCCGAAGAGCGCCAGTTCTTTTGCGCGATGCATGCCGATGCGCCGCGGCAACAGCCACGTGCCGCCAAAGTCGACCGACAAGCCTCGTTTGGCGAAGATCTCGCTGAAGCGCGCCGTCTCGCCCGCCACCACGAGATCACAACCGAGTGCGAGATTGCAGCCGGCACCCACCGCCACCCCGCGCACCTTGGCGACGGTCGGCTGGGGCATGCGGTGCAGCGAGAGCGCCGCGTCGTTGACCGAACGCATCGCGACCAGTTGATGCACGGGTCGCTCGCCAGCGGTGCGCGCCGACAAGTCGGCACCCGAGCAGAACTCGCCCCCAGCCCCGGTGATCACCACGCAGCGAACCTCGGTGTCGGCAGAGAGCGAGCGAAACGTCTCGGCCAACAGCGCCCACATGTCACCGGTCACGGCATTCTTGCGTTGCGGACGATTGATGGTGACCGTCGCTACGCCATTGGCACGCGTGACCTCGATGTCGGCCATATAACGACGATACTTGCAGGATGGGTTTTGATCCGCACCGCAAATACAAGGCGACACGCCTCGACTACGTGGTGATTGCGGGCGCGTTTGCCGTCATCACTGCGCTCGTCGCCTGGGCGTTTTTCGCATGAGCCCGCAACACAAGCGGGGCAAGCGCGTGCGAGCGAAAAGCACGACACGGCGACAACGACCCGCCTCGATGTGGGATGGTCTTTACGGTCATGTCGCGGTGCGTCGTGTGCAGCCCTACGAGGCACACAAAGAATATGTGTGCCCGGGTTGCCACCGCACGATTCCCGTCGGCATGGGGCACGTCGTCTGTGTGCCGAGTGAGGCGCCAGACTTGCGCCGCCACTGGCATAAGGGCTGTTGGGAGCGCCGCTAACCCAATTGCCTAGGTCGATGATCGTGGCGCCGCTAGCGCGCGTGGTTATTCCACCAGCCAGCGCACGAACGTGCCGATGAGCTCGATCGAGTACACGATCACAAAGATGACGATCACGATTGCGCCGACCGTCGGCTCTTGCAACACTCGCAACGCAGACAGCAGAAGGAACCCGATGCCGCCACCACCGATGATGCCGAGTACGGTCGACGAACGCAAGTTCACGTCGAGCATGTAGAGCGTCTGGCTCACGAGGTTGGGCAATGCCTGCGGAATCACCGACGTGACGAACTCTTGTGCCCGCGACGCACCAGTGGCGAAGACGGCTTCGCGCGGCTCAGGCGACACTTCCTCAAGTGCGTCACCGATCAGCTTGGCCATGAACGTCGCCGTGCCGACGGTGAGCGCGAGCGTGCCGGGCACCGGCCCGAGACCCATGGCGGCGACGAACAACACCGCAACAATCAGCTCGGGCAAGCCGCGCAGTGCGAGCATGAACAGACGCGTGGTGCCGTAGACGAAGCGGTTCACCACGATGTTTCGCGCCGACAAGATACCGAGTGGCACCGAGATGACCAAACCAAGCGTGGTGGCGATGAAACCGATCGCTACGGTCTCGCGAATGCCCTGCCAAAGTTCGGGGCCGGCCGTGGTGAAGTCGGGCGGGAAGAGTCGTCCGAAACTGTCGATCACTTCGTCGCCGAGACCGAGTGCGGAGAGGTACGGAATATCGATGGTCGCAAAAGCCACCACGATGAGCACGAGATAGATGACGCCGGCCGATGCACGGACCAATCGCTCGTAGGTCCACGGCGGAGTGAGTCGTCGGGTTGTGACGGCATCGACGAGCAAGCGGTGGTCACGGCGTTCGCGGGCCATCGTGCGCGGGGTCTTCTTCGTCGGCGACGAAAGATGGTCGCCAATGATCGATGCGCGAAGACGAGTCGACACCACTTCGATCAAGGTGATGACGACAAAAATCACTCCGACAGCGGCAATCGCCCGCTGATAGTCAAGGCTGCGCAGGTGCTGCTGCACGACGAAACCCACGCCACCGGCACCGACGAAACCGAGCACCGCTGACTCGCGCAGATTGATGTCGAGTCGATACAGCGCCGTGCCGATGAACGACGGCGTCACTTGCGGCACCAACGTGGCGAGCACGGTTTGCCACTTTCCGGCGCCAGTCGAGGTCACTGCCTCACGCGACATTGCTTCGGTGTTTTCGACGGCCTCGGTGAAGAGCTTGCCGACCATGCCAATGGAGTGGATGGCCAAGGCAAGCAAACCTGGCAGCGGCCCGATGCCGAGCGGCAACGTGAGCACAGCAGCGAGCACCAGAGTGGGCAGCGCACGGGTGAGGGTGATGATGGCGCGCGCCACCGCGAACACGACCGGATTCGGGGTGGTGTTGCGGGCCGCCATGAATGCCAGCGGAATACTGAGCACCACGCAGGCCGTAGTGCCAATCAATGCCATCCAAATCGTCTCCACCGTGGCCTTCAACACCACGCGCATGTTGTCGACATTGGGCGGCACCATGTCGACCACCAGGTTCCACAGTTCGGTGAAGCCGCCAAAGAGCGTGAGCAGGGTCATATCGATGTACGTCCACGACCACACGACGCCCACGACGTAGGCGACAAACACCGCCAACAGCGCTTTGCTCTGCCATTTTCGCGGCGCGCGGGGCAACCTGTTGCCGGCCGCGCGGGCCAGCGGCTCGACGTGCGCCGCCGTCATCTCAGGCGCGCTGACGTTCGGTTGTCGGTGCGGCTGCGGACATATTCGGGGTGGCGAGAAGCTCCGACTCGCGGTCCACTCGGCGGTACACCTCCATCACGTCGGTTTGTGACAGGCCGCGCGCATCTTGATCGAGCACCACGCGTCCGTCGCGCAAGCCGACGATGCGATGCGCCCAACCGAGGGCTAGTTCGACCTGGTGCAGGGTGACGATCACGGTCATTTTGTCTTCGGTTGCCACCTTGAGCAACAACTCGAGCACCTGCGCGCTCGACTCGGGGTCGAGTGATGCCACCGGTTCATCAGCCAATAACAGCCGTGGTTGTTGCATCAGCGTGCGAGCGATGGCCACGCGCTGCATCTGGCCGCCCGACAACGTGTCGGCCCGCTGATAGGCCTGCGGGGCGAGCCCTACCCGCTCGAGGTGGTCGAATGCTTCGCGTCGCAGCGTGCGCGGGTATGACCACACGCCATAGCGCGGGCCACGCAAGCGACCGAGCGCACCACTCAACACGTTTTCGAGGCAGGTGGCACGCCCCACGAGACCAAACTGTTGAAAGACGAAACCAACATTGCGGCGCACACTACGGAGCTGTTTGTTTGAGGCAGACGAAACTTCGACGCCGAACACCTGCACGGTGCCGGCAGTTGGCTTGTGCAGCCCATTCAGGTGGCGCATCAACGTTGACTTGCCCGAGCCTGAGAGGCCAATGAGCGACAGCAACTGCCCCTTCGGTACGGTCATCGACACATTGTCGAGGGCCAGTGTGCCGTTGGGGAAACGTTTCGATACCCCGGTGAGGCTGATGAGGGGGTCAGCCCCACCGGAGAGAACGGTGGTCATGTGGGGGTTGAGTTTCGGCGGTGCTTAGCGGCAACGGCTCGACTTGGTGGCTTCACACACCTGGCGAATCGCGTCGTACACCGCGTCGCTCGTGGGCTTGAAGCCCCACGTGGCGTCTTCAATCACGTTGCAGTTCGTCTCGTTTTCGCAGAGACCCATGCTGACGAAGGCCGTCTTGTTGATCTTCTCGAGAATCGTCTTCTTCAGGATTTCAAAGAGGTCTGCGGGCAGGTCTTTGCGCACCGCGACCGGCGAGTTCGGAATCTGACCGCTCTTCCACACGACGTTGAAGTCGGAGGTCTTGATCAAGCCGCGGTCGACGAGCAACTTGTCGAACATGTCGTCGTAGACGAAGCCTGCATCGCACGTGCCGGCTTGCACTGCAAGCACCGACTTGTCGTGACCGCCGGCGAGCACCGAGCGGTAGTCAGTCGACTGGATTCCGTTCTCGAGCAGACCGGCCGTCGGGTAGAGGAAGCCCGAAGTTGACGCAGCGTCGACGAAGCACAAGTTCTTGCCCTTCACGTCTTTGATCGAGTTGATGCCAGAGCCCTTCTTCGTCACGAGGTACGACAAGTAGTAGCCCGAGGCCACGGTCGAGTTCGGCACCGAGGCACCGACGGCCTCGATTTTCGCACCACGCGCCTTGGCCAACACATACGAGAACGGCCCATAGAACACCACGTCGGCACGACCCGCCACTTGGGCTTCAATGACGCCCGCGTAGTCGGTGGCGGAGATGAAGGTGGTCGGCAGACCCGTCTCTTTCTGCACAACGTCAACGAAGTTCTTGTAGCGCAACGTCATGGTCGCCACGTTCTCGCTCGGCACGGCCGCAATCACCAGCTTTGACGGCCAGTTCTTGCGGGCGGTGGATGCCGTTGATCCACTCTTGGCGGCGGCAGCTGCAGTCCAGGTGTACGTCTTGGTCTTGGCGTTGTAGGTGCAGGTCAGCGTGCCGCTCTTGCGGTTGAGCTGTGCCTTGGTGCATGCCTGGCCGGCGCTCACGCTGGAGAGGGCCTGCGACATGGCAGGTGCGCTGATCGCGAGCACGAACGCGGCGACTGCCGCAACTCGCGCCACGCGACGAAGGGTGGGGGTTGAAGTGAGTTTCATGGGGTTCTCCTGGTGATGGTGATGGGGGTGGTTAGTGGATAGTGGTTAGCCGTTGACGATGACGCGATTTCTTGCTGGGCCTCACTTACCGGCTTTGGTCGGTGCCGGAGCGGTGAGTTCGAACATGGCTACGGTGCCCGACAGTTCGTAGGAGACGATGACCATCGGCTTGCCGGTCGGGCTGTCGGCTGCCTCAAGGAAGAGCACACCTTCGGGCGACACATCACCTGCGTTCTTTTGCAGAATGTTGCCACCGGGCAGGCTCGTATTGAGGTATTGGCGGAACTGCGGCATGACCGGGTTGGTCACGTCATAGAGCATGATGCCGCTATCACGCTCGAGTGCGAGCACCATCCATTGACGGCCGTAGGCGGTTCCCACCGCGACACCTTCAGGCTCAGGGCCCTTAGCTGCCGAGCGCGATTCGAACGAGCCGACGAGACCCGTCTCGGTGTTCCAATCGGCGTTGAAGAGCAACGGACGACGTGCCGCCACGAGGCGCTCGAGTTCGTCACCCGAGTCGTAGACGATGTCGGCGTTGAACACACCGTCGATGGTGTTGGTCTTCCACACGGTGAATGACCGACCGCCGAAGGTGTAGGCCGACGTCACTTTGGTGGTTGACCCAACGATGGTGCCCGTGACGACCGCGGGTGGAAACACCGTGACGCGTGCCCGACCAGCGATGCTCGACGAGGTCAGGTTGGTGTCGAGGCCGACATCGGCGTAGCGCGGATCTTCGCGTTCGAGCGCGGTCGTGCTGGTGCCACCCAGCAGACACGGGTATTCGCGGGCGTCGCCTTCGTTGGCGGTGATCATGTAGTTGTTGCCGCCTGCGGTGACCGATGCGATGGCGTCGGGCAGATACATGCCTTGCACGTTGCGTGGCACGATGTTGATTGCGTTGTCGCGGTCGCTCAAGTCGAGACCCGTGTTGTACAAGTTGTGGTTCTTGTAGCCGAGGCCGAGCACGTTCGTGATCGTCGCCGTGGCGAGATCGACCGTCGCAATGGCGTTGTTTTCTTGCAACGTCACATATGCAGTTGTGCTGTCGGCGGAAATCGCCGCGTATTCAGGCTCAAGATCTTGTTCAACCGAGGCACCCGGGCCGAAGATGCGACCACCGGCGTAGATGATGGCGTTCTTGCGTTGGGCGAAGCTCGTGAAATCCACCGTCTTCACCGTCGGCGGGGTTGCCTCGAGATCAACGATGGAGATGCTGCCCTTCGGGTCAGAGGTCTCCGGAAGAGCACCATTGACGAGGCAGTAGTCCTTGGGTTCACCCTCGTTGGCACTCACGGCGTACTTGCCGTCTTTGCTGATCGTCACGCTGTCGGGTAGCGCACCAACGGTGAGACCGGCAGGCAGACCTTTCACCATCTTGCCGTTGACGTCCATGATGAACAAGATGCCAGGGGCCGTCTTTGACGCGCCGGCTGATGCGACGACGACAATGCCGTTCTTGGCGGCAACGCTTTGAATGCCGCTTGAGCCAAGTGCCGTGAAGTCAACCGACTTGACGAGCTTCACCTTCTTGGGGTTGCTGATGTCGACGATGTCGATGGCGTTCTTTGCGCCGTTCGTAACGAACAGTCGCTTTGACTCTTTGTCGACTGCCGAGATTTCGGCACCCGCAAGACCTGCATCCGAGGTCCAACGGCCGAGCAAGCGCAATTCAGAGCCGTTTACCGGCACCGTGTTGGCCCCCGCCGAAGAAGCTGCAAATGATCCAGCTGCTACTGCAAGAGCGGTGGATAGGACGGCAATAACACGTGTTGAAGTTTTCATCGCGCGAAAAACTACGACTCCCAGGTTTCGCCGCGTTTGACGACCGACATACGGTTGGCGTATTCTTCGTGAATTTCGTATTACGAATCCAACGACCCTTCACGAGTTCGCATTGATCAGGAGCCCAACGGGGTTTGTGTGAAGTTCACGCATCGTTTCTGTTGCCGAAGTTACCGCTATGGGGAGAGCTGAGTATTCTTTGAACTCGTGTCAGCAACGGTGCTCAGTGCGGTAGAGCTCGAGAGCTTTGCGCGCGATGGTTGGGTGATTACCAATCTGCTCGACGCCGACCAGACGGCAAAGCTGCGTCAGTGGGTGGGCGATGTGCAGTCGTGGAATGATGCAGGCGGCTGGATGAATCACTACGAGCTCACCCAGCATGGCCCACGCCGCTGTCGCACGGAGTACTTCACGCCCTACCACGTTGGGCTACAGCAAGTGCTGTGCACCGGCACCATGATTGCGGCGGCGAGTGAACTGCTTGGCGAACAGGCAGTGCTGTACAAAGAAAAGATCAACTACAAGCTCGCAGGCGGCGCAGGGTGGGAGCCGCACCAAGACGCACCTGCATATCCGTTCATTGAGTCGCATGTCTCCTGCATGATTGCGGTTGACGACGCCACCACTGAAAACGGTTGCCTCGACGTCGTTTCAGCAATGCACCACGAGTTGATCGAGACCGACGAGCGTGGCTGCATTCCACCGTCGGTAGCCCAAACCCTGCAGTGGCAGCCTGCTCCGCTGCGGGCCGGGCAAACCATGTGGTTTCACTCGCGCACACCACACCGCTCAGGCGACAATCGGTCGGCGCGCGACCGGCGCGCAATTTACCCGACCTACAACGCAGCGAGAGAGGGCGATCTGCGCGATGAGTACTACGCAAAGAAGCGTGTCGAGCTCGACCGCATCGCCAGCGGCGAGCGCGTGCAGATCTCGCTGATCGACGATTTTCGCGGGGTTCCGGTGCCGCGATGAGTTCGGTGGGTCGCAACGAGTTTCTCGCGAGACTTCGCGAGTTATACGAGCGTTGGGGCGCGAACCGCTACGACGAACAAGTGAGCCAACTCGAACACGCCGTGCAGTGCGCTCATCACGCCCGCATCGACGGTGCTGATGCTGCTCTCGTGGTTGCAACACTTCTGCACGACATTGGCCACTTGCTGGCCCTTGAGAACAGCGATGGCTCTGTCGACGTGTCAGTGAACGACACGCACGAGGCAACTGGTGCCGCCTATCTCGCTCGACACTTCAGCCCAGCAGTTACCGCTCCGATTGCCCTGCACGTCGAGGCAAAGCGGTATCTCTGCACCGTCGAAGACGACTACTTCGCATCACTGTCGGTGGGTTCGGTGCGCAGCCTCGCCGTGCAGGGCGGTCGCATGAGCCCTGACGAAGTCGAGCGCTTCCAGCGCCACCCTGCGGCCGAGCGCGCCGTAGCGCTGCGACGGTGGGATGAACGAGGCAAGAGCCTTACGCCGAGCGGTCTCTCGTTTGATGACTTCGCGAGCGAACTGCTTGCCGTTAGCACTGACGTCACCTGACGTTTACGCGCCACTCGTACTCTCGGCAAAGTGCCGAACACCACCGTTGGGTCGAGTAATGCGTCTAGCGCGTTGATGCGGTCGCGACCTGAGCGCCTCGTTGAGCTCGGCGAACAATGCTTGACCAACCAAGCCTTGCGCGAGTCACTCATCGTCACTCAGCCACCCGCGTGCGGCACGCTGATGCTGCAGGTGCGCGAACCGGTGCGTCGCGAGCGGTTCTACCTCGGAGAAATTCTGGTGACTCGATGCGAAGTTCGCATCGGTGCTGATCGCGGCTGGGCGATGATCGATGGAGACGAACCACGGGCGGCACTAGCCGCCGCAATCTGTGATGTCGTCTCTCGAACGACCGCGGCTGAGCATGAGCCACTGCGTTTGGCCATCGACTCGCTTTGTCGAGAGACGAACGAGCATCTCGCAGCACAAGAACAACGCGAGTGGAACCAGATTGCCGACACCCGCGTGAAATTCGAAGAGTTCGAGTGACATGACGCTGGCTGCCCTCTCGTCGCGCGACTCAACGATGGTCTTTCGGTCGCTTCTTCAAGCATTTTCCAGCCCTGGCGAACGAGTGCAGATGCCAGCACACCTCTGTGACTCAATGTCACCTCTAGCACTTCCGTTACTTGCACTCGTCGACATCGAAACCACGTTCTGCATCCCAGATGACGCCGATCTGGAAGCCGAAGTGGCAGAGCTCACCGGTTCGAAGGTCGTCGCCGTGGCCGATGCAAACTTTGTTCTCTGCACCACACCACCGCCACAAGAGCTCGTGCTGCACGTCGGTCGCGGCACGGCACTGCAGCCACAACTTGGTTGCCGACTCATCGTGAGCAACGAGTCGCACGAAGACAACCTCACACTGCGCTTGAGCGGCCCCGGCACACGACCAGAGTCTCAGCTGTCGGTTTGTGCGGCAGCAAGCGACTTCATCGCGGCGCGAAACCTCGCGGTTGCGCACCCGCCGTCGGGAATCGATTGCTGGCTCGTATCGTCTGACGGAGTCGTCGTCGGGCTACCGCGCACGACTCACGCAGAGCAGGGCTAATCGCGATGGGCTACGTCTCGGCTCGAGGTGGACTCGACGCAATTCGCGCTGCCGAGCGACTCGTGCGACGATTGCGCCTGACCTCCGAGTCGTCGTGGCTCGAAGAAGATCAGATTCTCGAAAAGCTTCGCCTGCTCGTCGACCGAGTCATGGGTGAAGCCGGCTTATGGGCACCGCGACTCGCGGCAAAGGCACTGCGACAGAGCGAAGGCGACGCAACCGAGGCCGTTCACTTGCTGCGGGCCTATCGCTCGACGCTCCCCCGATTCGCGTACTCCGAATCGGCAGATGCCGACGATGTCAAAGTTGAGCGACGCATCGTGCCCGCGTTCCAACGCGTACCGGGCAACCAACTGCTCGGTCGATCGGTCGACTACACCGCGCGCTTCCTCGAACGCCAGAGCGACGACATGGCGCGCGAAGAGGCCGAGAAGCTTCGCTCAGAGGCGTCGGGCACGCCAGGTGATGAAGGCGGCGAAGCGCACGACAACACCGACACCACCCAACGTTCGCCGCAGCGGCTACTCGAGATGTTGCGCGAAATGGATCTCGTCGTCGATCGCCGGCGAGCAGACGACCCCGAACCCTTTGACATCACCCGCACCCCGGCACGTCCCCCAGCTGCGCGATCGGCGCTGCTCAGCTCAATGACGCGCGCGGATACTGGCGCATTGGTCAATCAGTGGTACCGCAATATTCTCGGCCCTGACGGCTATCTGCACGAGGTCACCCTCGGCGAGGTTCGCCACGGCGCACTTGACGTCGTCGTTCGCCACCCGGTGACCGGGCTGCCGGTATGTGTTACTTCGGTAAGGGTCACCGAGGTTGAGGCGATCGAAGACCTTGAAGGCGTCGACGAAGATCGCACGAAGTTCGACGTTGGGTACGGCCTGTGTTTCGGTCACAACGAACGCAAAGCCATCGCGATGGCCAACCTTGACATCGCTTGTCACCGCGATGCTGGGCGAACCCAACTCGAGCAGTCGTTGCTGCTTACGACCGATGCCCTCGATTCGGCTGGGTTCTTGGAGCATCTCAAGTTGCCCCACTATGTGACCTTTCGTTCGATGATTGAACGCAAGTTCGCGATGCGCAAAGCGAGGAACCGCGATGCTTCTTGATGACCTCATCGACTCCGCGCAATCAGACGAACTGCTCGACGAATTCGCCAAGCGCGAAATTCGCCGCGCAATTCTGGCGGCCGTCGCGATTCCGGGTTACCAGGTGCCGTTCGGATCACGCGAGATGCCAGTCGCACGCGGGTGGGGCTCGGGTGGCCTGCAGATCACGCTCGCCGTCGTACACGACGACGATGTCGTGAAAGTCATCGACCAGGGTGATGACGACGGCGTCAATGCCGTGAACCTGCGTCGGCTCGTCACCACCTCGACTGGTGCAGATCAGACGAGCATCGCGGCCGAGGCCAGTGTGATTCAGAGTCGGCACCGCATTCCCGAAGATGGCCTCGACGAAGAGAGCATTCTCGTGTTGCAGGTGCCAGTGCCTGAACCGCTGCGAGGCGTCGAACGCGACATGCGCGAACTCGCACGCATGCACGCCGAGGCCGACTACTCACGCATGTGGGTGAGCTTGTATGAAGACAAGGTTCGCAACGGTGTCATCACCCAGACCACCGGGTATCCGTGTCTCGTCAATGACCGATACGTGGTTGCGACCACACCGATACCCCGTTGGGACATTCCGCGGCTGCACGAGTCGCCGTTTCTCACGCTCTTTGGCGCGGGTCGCGAGAAGCGCATCTACGCGATTCCGCCGCGCACGAAGGTTGAGCCACTGACCTTTGAAGATGTTCCGTTCGAAGTCGAACATGCCGATGGCGCCACGTGCTCGTTGTGCAAGAGCAACGCTGCGTTCCTCGTCTCGCTGCCGAACTCCGACGTTTGGATGTGTAGCGACACCGACTGGTGTCGGCGCACGCGCGAGGCCAGCGCATGACCAACGACGTTGAGTACGGCCGCTACCCCGTCGCACGACTTGCCGTACCAGAGTGGATGTTGAAGGTCGAGCGACTCGGTCGGGTGTACGGCCCATACGACGACACCGTCATCGCGTCAACCGGACCCGAGATTGGAAGTTCCAAGAGCGCGGTGAACGGCGCCGTCGTAGCAGCGTGGGATGTTTCGTTCGAAGTCGCCGCGGGCGAAGCGCTCGGTCTCGTCGGTGAATCGGGTTCGGGTAAGACCACCGTGTTGCGATGTCTTGCCGGCGACGTCGCACCGTCGTGCGGCGAGGCTCGACTGCGCACGACCGAAGGTGATGTTTCGATGTTCGACCTTGACTCTTCGGCTCGCCGTCGACTGCGCATCGACACGCTCGCCGTCGTGTACCAAGACCCGGCAGAGGGGTTGAAGATGAACATCAGCGCTGGTGGAAACATCGCCGAACCACTTACCGCGGCGGGTTGGCGCAACTTTGGCAAGATTCGTGACCGTGCATCTGAACTCTTGACGCGCACCGAAGTGCCGATCAATCGCATGGACGATCTCGTGCGAAGTTTCTCTGGTGGCATGAAGCAACGCGTGCAGATTGCCAAGGCCCTCGCCAATTCTCCGAGCGTCGTGCTCTTCGATGAACCGACAACCGGTCTCGATGCGAGCGTTGCCGCCGGTGTGCTCGACCTGATTCGATCGCTGCTCGAAGAGCACCGCATCGCCGCAATCGTCGTATCGCACGATTTCTCGGTGATCGAGATGCTCACGTCTCGCTGCCTCGTTATGCAACACGGCCGAGTAGTCGAAAACGCACTCACCGATCAGCTGCTCGAAGACCCTCACCACCCGTATACCCAGCGACTCGTGGCGGCGGCTCGAGCATGAGACGCGAACCAGTGCTCGACGTGCGGCGGTTGAACAAGTCGTTCGTCTTGCACGCAGTGAGCGATCGCACGGTCGTTGCATTCGCCGACATCAACTTCACGCTCAGTGCCGGAGAACACGTGGCACTCGCCGGCATGAGCGGTGCGGGTAAGTCGTCGTTGCTCAAGTCGATCTACCGCACTTATCGCCCCGATAGCGGCGAAGTCTGGTTGCAGATTCACGCTGGCGAATATGTCGACATGTGTTCGTTGACCGACGCCGAAGTTGCTGCAATTCGTGGCCACGAGATCGGCTACGTCTCGCAGTTCTTGCGTTCAGAGCCCCGTCGCGGTGCGCTCGAGATCGTCGCGAGGTCGGCTCGTCAGCGTGGCATGACCGACCATGACGCCCGTGAAGCTGCGGCAGCCGCATTGCACCGGGTCGGCATCGAAGAGCGCCTGTGGGATGTCTACGCCTCGGTGCTCTCGGGTGGCGAGAAGCAACGCGTCAACCTCGCCGCAGGCACCGTGCACCCACCGCGGCTGCTGTTGCTCGATGAGCCGCTGTCGGCGCTCGACCCCGAGAATCGCGAACGGGCTCTCACTCTCATCGCGTCGCTCACACACCGTGGTGTCGCAGTGGTGTCGATCTTTCATGACCTCGAAGCGATTCAGCGGCTCGCCAGCCGAGTGCTCGTGCTTGAGAAAGGTCGGCTCGTTGCCGAACGGTCTCCTGACGAACTCGACGAGCGCCTCACATCGGCGGCACGATGAGCGGCGCAACGTTCGCAGTTCGAAACGTCACGGCGGTGCTGCCCGATGCCCTGCTCGAGAACGCCGTCGTGGTGGTGGAAAACGGTGTCATCACCGATGTGTCGCAGGGCGCGGCTCCATCAAACGCCCTCGATGGTCACGGTTCGTATTGCCTGCCGGGCCTGGTTGACACGCACAATGACGGCCTAGAGCGCGAGGTCATGCCGCGTCCGAGCACACGAGTGCCCGTTGAGTTCGCCCTTCGCGCGTTCGAATCTCGCATTCGTGCCGCCGGCATCACCACGCTCTTCCACGGCATCAGTTGGGAGAACGACTTGAAGTGGAACCGCACCGTCGAACTCGCCAAGGAGTTCAGTCTGCACATCACCGACTATCGCGAGTCGGATTCTTCACTCATCGACCACCGGCTGCTGCATCGTCTCGACGCCCGTGACGGCGACGGCTCGGTTGCTCTTCGCGAATACCTCGACAGCACCGGCGCGCCCAGCGACTTTGGTGGAGACACGCCACTCGTGTCGTTTGAAGACCACACCCCTGGTCAAGGCCAGTACACCGATCGCAGTGGCCTGGTGCGATATCTCATGGGCACCCGGGGGCTCTCCGCTGAACAAGCAGAGATTGAGGTCGAGAAGAACTTCCAAGAGCGTGAAGCCAAGAAGCACTATCGCACCGAAGCGCTGGGCTGGATTATCGACGCGGCCGACCGTGGACACATTCGACTCATCGGACACGACCTGGCCACTACCGATGAGGTCGAAGAGGCAACCGAGTGGGGCGCCCACATCGCCGAGTTTCCGACCACCATCGAGGCGGCTCGGCTGTCGCGCGAACGCGAACTGCGCATCGTGTGTGGCGCGCCAAACGTGATGCGCGGCGGCAGTCACAGCGGCAACGTCGGAGCACTCGAGTTGGTTCGCAACGCACTCTGTGATGGGTTGTGCTCTGACTATCTTCCCTACAGCATGATCGAATCAGTGCCCATTCTCGTCAAAGAAGGTGCGTGCACGCTTCCGCGAGCGGTTCGTCTGGTCACACGGGGCCCAGCCGTATCGGTGGGTCTCGAAGACCGAGGTTTGATTGCCAAGGGTATGCGCGGCGACCTCGTGCTCGCCCGCATCGGCGAACGAACCGCACAAGTGTTGGCAGTGCTCACCTCGCAAGCCCGAGCCTCGCTCGTCACCGCATGAGCGAGACGATCGACCGCCTGCTGCCTGAGGCGCTCGAGGCCGCCAAGCTCGCCTACGCGCACGCCATGGCAACGATGAGCAAGGAAGAGCGCGGCGCAATCATCGGTCTGGGCGGCGATGGCACACCAACCCACCGCATGGACGTGCTCGTCGAAGCTCCGGTGCTTGACGTGTTGGAACGCGCGAACGTGAACGTGCTGTCTGAAGAAGTCGGCTGGATCGACCGACGATCGCCGATCACCGTCGTGATTGACCCACTTGACGGCACCGCCAACGCCATTGCAGGCGTGCCGTTGAGCAGCTTCAGTGCCGCGCTCGTTCGCGACGGTGTCGTGCTCGAAGCACGTTGCCACTGGTTTGAAGGCAACCGTACCTGGCAAGCGAGTCACGAATCGGTCGCCAGGCCCACGGTGACCCATCGACGCAGCCTTGATGGGGCGTCGGTGTCGATGTTGCGCCCTCGCGACGAGACGTTCTCAGCGTGGAATGCAGTTGCTCGCGAGCGGGTCGCGTTCGCGTGCTCGGCAGTTCGGTGCTCGAAGCGTGTCTCGTTGCAGATGGTGCCGTTGATGCGTTCTGCGACCCGGGTGGGCAAGTGCATCGCATCGTCGATGTAGCAGCCGTCGACCTGATCGTT
The DNA here is from genome assembly GCA_009927665.1 of Actinomycetota bacterium. Taxonomy (GTDB): domain Bacteria; phylum Actinomycetota; class Acidimicrobiia; order Acidimicrobiales; family Ilumatobacteraceae; genus F1-60-MAGs027. The sequence goes on along the minus strand of RFMM01000262.1, from coordinate 15,588 downwards.
CGCCAAGCTGGGGGTTGTCTGGTCGATGTTCACTCTCGCCCACTCAACTTTGAACCCGACCTGCGTCAACGTTGGAGCGGAGTGGCCGCGGCTTCACCGCAACTGGCCGACGAAATCGTCGCGGCGGTGCTCGGGGCCTAAGCCTCGCGGGTGAGCAGGGCTCGCTCAGTATCGAAGACGACACCGACTTCCTCACCCACTGCGCAGGTCATTTCCCGCGTCGCGTCGGTCACCCGCACCATGTGACCGCCTTCTTTGAGTTCGACGTCAACCGACGTGGTGGCACCTCCGAAGTGCACCGAGTCGACGATGCCGAGTGCCGTCGCGCCGCGGTGAGGTGAGGTGAGGCGAACATCTTCAGGTCTCAGCAAGAGGCGTGCCTCACCCGAGGTGATTCCGATGGGCGGCACGGCGAACTTTGCAGCGCCACCTTGCAACACCGCGACGCCAGTCGACACGACGGTAACGGCCATGTCGTTGACTCGACCGACGAATCGCGCGACGAACGGATTATTCGGATACCGGTACACCGCCTGGGGGCTTCCAACTTGCTCGACTCGGCCTTGGCTCATCACGCACACACGGTCGGAGATGGCCAGCGCTTCTTCTTGATCATGGGTAACGAACAAGGTGGCGATGCCCGAATCCCTCTGGATACGACGAATCTCTTCACGCACCTCAAGTCGCACGGTGGCATCAAGCGCGCTGAGCGGCTCATCGAGCAAGAGCACCCGCGGCTCGACCGCCAGCGCTCTCGCCAGCGCCACCCGTTGCTGTTGACCGCCCGACAACTGGTGTGGAAACCGCTGCTCAAGACCAGTGAGACGCACGAGATCAAGCAATTCGCCGACGCGCGCCCGTCGCACCTGCGAATCAATGCGACGCACCCGCATGCCGAACTCCAAGTTCTCACGCACCGTGAGATGAGGAAACAAGCTGTAGTTCTGAAACACGATGCCCATGTTGCGTTCGCTTGCCGATTTGCGAAGCACGCTCTCGTCTCCGACGCGAACGTCACCACCATCGGCCACCTCGAAGCCGGCGGCAACTCGTAGCGCAGTCGACTTGCCGCAACCGCTCGGGCCGAGCAGGGTGACCAATTCGCCCTCGCCCACCTCCACGCTGAAGTGGTCGAGCGCCACGGTGCGACCGAACGACTTGCGCACTTCGGAGAAAACGAGATTGCGGCTCATCGCTGTTGACGGCTTCCGGGTCGAGTGCCACCAAATCGGTTGGCGAGTGCGATGAAGACTGCCGAGAGTGCGGTGAGGCTGAGCCCGACGGCGAATGCCCCCTGTGGGTTTTGCCCTTGCGCATAGGCAAGGTACAGCGGAAGGGTGTTCTTCAGCAACAGCGACGCGATGGTGAATTCACCGAGCACCACGGTGAGTGCGAGAAACGATGCCGTCGCGATGCTGCCGCGAATGTTGGGGGCGATCACCGTCCAGATGGTGCGGTTCCAGCCGGCGCCGAGACTGCGAGACGCGTCAGCCAGCGTGCGCAAGTCGAGCGATGAAAGACCATTCTCGATCGTGCGGTGTGTGAACGGCAAGGCGGTGATGACGAGTAGCGGCACCATGCCAAACGAGCTGCGCACGAAGATGGGCGCAGTATCGCGAAAAGCGGCAGCGAAGCCGATAACGAGCGCGATCGCCGGCACCACGAACGGCAGCACCGACGACAGCTCAATGAACCGACGCATGCGCGGCGAGCGTAGATGGGCGAACGTCATCGTCGGCACCAGCAGCAGCACCGTGAGTGCTGCAGTGGCAACAGCCAAGCCGAGACTGAGCAGTCCTGCGCGGTGAAAATCTGGATTCCGCAACGAATCTACGAGCGGAGCCGCAGTCCACTTATCAAACACATTGCCCCACGAAAGCTTGATCACGGGAATGCGCTGGAAGGCGAATCGCGCCATTGCCAACATCGGCACCGCATAGAACACGGTCGCCACCAACAGCACGAGCCACCACACCGCGTTTCGCGCCCTCATGCCCGCCGCCAGGAACGCATCACGAACGCCACTTTTCTGACCGTCGCACCAACAGTTGGAATCCCAGCACCAAGAGCGCGGTGACAATCACCATCCACGCGGCCATGGCATAGCCAAGGTTCGTTTTGCCGGTGATCGTATTTCCTTGCAGAAAGAACCTGATCTGCACGGGCACGAGACGCGAACCGCCCGATGACAGCGCATACGCCGTGGCGTATGCCGAAAACGCATTTGCAATGAGCAAGAGAAACCCGCCGAGCAGGGCAGGCGTGAGAATTGGCAGCGCCACAAAGCGCCAATATTGCGCCGATGAAGCACCGAGGCTCTGTGCTGCTTCTTGCCAGGTGCGCCGCAGACCATCGAGCGCCGGCACGAGCACGAGGGTCATGAGTGGAATCTGAAAGTAGAGGTACACCAGCACGATGCCCCAAAAGTCAGTGATTCGAAAACCCCAGCCGATGAGATCGATGTTCACCTCACGCAACAAGCGCGTGGCCAAACCTTGCATGCCGAATGCGGCGATGAAGGCGAACGCCAGCGGAATGCCGCCCATGTTTGCAGCAACCGAGGAGTACCCGACTACGGTGCTGCGCAACGCGCGAACATGGTCGAGGCGAACGATTGCGACAGCGACGAGTGAGCCAACTACGAGCCCAATGGCAGCACTCGACAACGAGATTTGCAGACTGTAGACAAAGGCACCGCGAAATTGCCCTGTCATCGCCTCAATCATCGGATTTCGTGAGGCGTCCCCTTGTTGGAACGCCCGCACGAAGACGAACGTCGCGGGCCAGATGAGAAAGAGTGCCAAGAAGACGAAGTACGGGAGAAACACCAAGTGGCGGGCCCGTCTCTTCGACGGACCCGCCACCATGGGGGCAGGCAGCAACAGAGCGTTGTTACGCGTAGCGACTACTTGTCAGCGACCATCGGGCCCCAGTTGGCCGCCAGGTCTTCTTTCATCTTGGCAATCTGATCTTGCGTGGGGAACTTGATCTGCGCGATCAGTTCGGGCGCCGGGAGGTTCTTCTTCGCCTCTTCGGTTACCTTGCCAGCGGCGACAAGTGCTTCGAAGCGGGCTGGAATCGCGCCGCCTTCGAGATAGCCGAGTGCGCCTTCATCTGACACGATGTGGTCGATCCACAACTTGCCAGCGTTCTGGTGCGGCGTGTCCTTCAGAATGCCTTGGGCGTAGTAACCGCCGTAGACACCGTCGGTCGGCACGCGAATGGCCCAGGTGATGCCGTTCTCCACCAACTTCGGCGCGAGGCCTGGGTAGTTGTAGGTCCAGTCGAGCCACACGGGGGTTTCGCCGGCGATGACCGAAGCCTCGGTCACGTCGGTGCCCGCGAGGTTGCCCGAAGCCTTCAAGTCAGCGAAGTATTGAATACCAGGCATGATGTCGTCGAATGAGCCGCCATTGGCGAGCGACGCTGCGACGACCGCGGCAAACGCCGCACCGGCCTCACGCGGGTCACCGTTCAGCGACACCAAACCCTTGTACTCGGGCTTGGCGAGATCAGCGAAGCTGGCTGGAGCGTTCGCAACGACTGTGGTGTTGGTGCCGATGGCCATGATGCCGTAGTAGGCAGCAACCCAGTTGCCATCCGGATCTTTGAGCACCTCGGGGATTTCGTCCCACGTGCAGGGCTTGTACGGCTCCCAGTAGCCCTTCGATGCAGTCTCCTGCGCGATTGCTGGCGATACGTCGAATGCGTCGGGCTGATCGGGCTGGCCCTTCAGCGTCTCATAGGCGACAAGTTCGTCGGCTGAAGAAGCGTCGGGGTTCGCCACCGGGTTGGCAATGTTCGGGTACTTCTCGCGGAATGACGCGAGGATGCCCTTGTAGTTCGCCCAGTTGTCGGGCAGAGCGATCAAGTTGACCTGAGCTTCGGCGTTGGCTGCATCGACGATTTCCTGGCTTGGGCAGGTGTCGGCAACTTCTTCGGCGACAGTCTCTTCGGTTACTTCCTCGGCAACCGTGTCTTCTGCGGCCTCCTCGTCGCTGCCGCAGGCTGCGAGAGCGAACGAAGAAACGAGAGCAAGGGCTGCAAACGTGCGCCACTTGCTACGGCGGCGCTGGGTGGATGTGGTGATGTGTTGTGTTGTCATGGTCAGGAAAGTTAGACCGCCCGTCTGAACGCAACAGCACAGGTAGGAATAGGGCAACTGACTGCTGCGTGAACATTTGGAAATTGCTGGAAGTGCCGATGAATTCACCTTGAGGTAACCGCTTGTTGCATCGATGTTCGCAAAAACACCCAGCACGTGCCTCAGGATAAGAAGGTGACGCCGCACTTGGTCGATGATCGTTTGCGTCGACCTGAGCGAATCGTGGTGGTCGGTGCTGGTTACATCGGTCTTCCGACCGCAGCGGGCTTCGCCGATGTCGGTTACGACGTGGTGTGTGTTGACACGAACACCGAAAAGGTTGCGCGTCTGACAAGCGGTCACGTCGACCTACACGAACCAAACCTGCAAGATCTCGTGCGCACCGGTCTGCGCACCCGCCGCCTTTCGTTCGCTAGTGATGTCGTCTCGGCTGTGCAGTCGGCATCGATCGTGTTCGTGTGCGTTCCGACGCCGCAGGGTGACGATGGCGCAGCTGACCTGTCGTTCGTCGAGTCGGTGGTGCTCACCGCAGCACCAGTGCTGAAGCCCGGCACCATCGTCGTGACTCGCTCAACGGTTCCGGCCGGCACCGCCGCACGACTGGCCGACATCATCTCTCGACAAGACGTGCACGTTGCATCGAACCCCGAGTTTCTGCGTGAGGGCAGTGCCGTGCGCGACTTCTTCAACCCCGATCGAATTCTCATCGGAGCCACCGAATCAGCTGTGCGTCGACGACTGGCCGAGTTGTATGCAGTCTTCGGGGCGCCGGTCATCGTCACTGACATCATCACCGCTGAGCTCACCAAACACGCCGCGAATGCCTTTCTCGCCACGCGCTTGAGTTTCGTGAATTCCATGGCAAATATCTGCGAGGCGGCGGGGGCTGACGTGCACGAGATGATGCGTGTGGTTGGTCTCGACCCGCGAATTGGCTCGCGCTTTTTGTCGGCTGGGCCGGGTTGGGGCGGCTCATGCTTACCCAAAGACACCCGCGCGCTCGCCTATCTCGCGCGTCAACTCGGCGAACCGTTCACGCAACTCGAGAGCACTGTTGAGAGCAACGAACAGCAGTTTGACCGTGTCGTGCGACGACTCGCCCGAGAGTTCGACGACTCACTCATCGGTCGTCGCATCGCAGTGTGGGGGCTTGCCTTCAAGGCCGGCACCAACGACCTGCGTGACTCACCCGCTGTGGCGATATGCCGTCGACTGATGGCGGCGGGAGCCGACCTGTGTGCTTACGACCCGGCAGTGTCGGCGGCTGCAGCCGAATCACTCGGCGTGAACTACGCCGATACGTCGATCGGCGCCTGCTTCGGTGCTGATGCGCTGCTCGTATTGACCGAATGGCCAGAGTTCGCCGAAGTAGATGCAGCGAAGGTCGCAGCTGCAATGTCTGAGCGGGTCGTATTCGACACGCGGAACGTGCTGAGCATTGCAACGTGGACATCTGCCGGGTTCGTCGTGCTGAGTGTGGGTCGCGGGTCTCCTGATCCAATCACCACGAGCAGAGCTGCCAGCGCGGCGTAACCCGCTGCGCACACCAACAGCACCGCTGCAAAGCCGTTGTTTGCACCGGTCACCAGCGCGACGGCTGCCCCACCGACGAACGACAGGTTGTACACCACGTCGTAAGCCGCAAAGACACGCCCGAGACTGGCAGATTCGACCGTTGACTGCACAGCGGCGTCGTTGCAAACCCGCACAATCTGAAACACGAATGACGCAACGACGACCGCGCCGAGTGCCGTAAAAAAGTTCGGCACGAGCGCCACCGAAACTGTGGCCACTGCCGATACGACACAGGCGAGCACTGCCACCGACTTGCGGGGCATTCGTTCGATGACCCTCTCAGCGGTAAGGGTGCCCAAGAATGTTCCTGCACCTGCAACGCCAAAGACCGCGGCGTAACCCGTTGCCTCTATCGCGAAGCGCGCGTCGATGACGAGAGCGACGCACGCGTAGCAGACTCCGAGCAACAACTTGCTGGCACCGCTCGACACGATGCTGAAGCGCACCTTCGGAATTCGCAACTGTTGCATCGCGCTGCGCCAATCTCGCTCACGACCACCCGATCGGCCACCACCGAGCGGCACAGCAACCTTCTGATACCAATGTGACGAAACGAGGTGAAGTGCGATCGCCACGACGAACGCCAAACGAACATCGAGCAGTTCAAGTGACCCGGCAATCGCCACGCCGACGAACCCAGCAATCATGCTGAAGAGAAGCGAGATCGAATCTGCAGCCACCAATTGATGCGGCTCGACAAGTCGCGGAATCACCGTGGCGCGCGCCGTGTACAACACGCGAGTGGTCAACAACAGCAAGGCGAACGTCGCATAACCGACGAGGGCCTGCTCGAAGAACGCGGCCACGATCGCGCCGATGGTAAACGCCGCTCGCAAATGCTGGCCGACAACGAGCAGGCCTTGTCGTGAATAGCGATCTGCGAGGAAGCCAGCAAGTGGGCCGACCAAGAGCAGCGGAAATGCCGCGACGAGCAACCCGCGCAAGAACGCCTGTGTCGTGTCGCCGGGGTTCAAATCAAACAACAACACCTGTGCCAAGCCGAGCGAAGTCATGGCGTCGGCCACCTGCGAGCTGGTTTGTGCACCCATCGCCACACGGAAGTTGCGCAGACGCAGCACGTCGCGGCGACGAACGTGCTGCTTGGCCTCGTCGCGCAGCAAGTGAAAGTTCACCTGGTCGATGCGCACCTTCTCAGCGTGGCGAAACGACACGGCGGCGGCGGGGCATTTCGGTAAACTCTCCCTGAACATTCACACCGTGGGGAAGTTCACCTTCAGGTTGCTAAGTGTTCAGGCTCGCTCAAAGTCGCCACCCCACAGTTGAGCTCATGCGAATTGGCATCGTCACCGAGAGCTTTCTCCCGAGCGTGAACGGCGTGACCAATTCGGTCGTGCGACTTCTCGAACACCTTGAGCACACCGAGCATGATGCCATCGTCGTTGCGCCAGGCGACGGCCCCGCCAACTTCGGTCGGTTTCCCGTCATTCGGGCCCGCAGCATCTCGGTTCCCCGTTATCGCAACTTCGAACTCGGAATTCCCAGCCCCCGTCTGCGCGAAACGCTCGAGGCCTTTCGGCCAGATGTGGTGCACCTCGCCGCACCGTTCGGCCTTGGCGCCTTCGCTGGTCGAGTCTGCCGCCAAATGGGCGTGCCAACGGTTGCCGTGTACCAAACCGATGTGCCTGGGTTTCTCGCCCACTACGGTCTTGCCCCCACCGGCAAACTCGTGTGGCGATGGGTGGGTCACATCCACAATCAAGCCGACATGACGCTGGCTCCTTCGTCGGCTGCAATCGAAGATCTTCAGTCGCATGGCATCGACAACGTGACGATGTGGCGCCGCGGCGTCGATGGTCAGTTGTTCGCGCCACACAAGCGCAGCGACGAACTTCGCGCCCGCTGGAACACCGAGCGTCGCGTGGTCGTGGGATACGTTGGGCGTCTCGCGCACGAAAAACGCGTCGAAGACTTGGCGGTACTCGCCGACGACCCGCGAATTCGTCTGGTGATCGTCGGTGACGGACCCCAACGCGAACGGCTCGCACGACTCATGCCGAATGCGGTGTTCCCCGGTTTTCTTTCGGGCGAGCAGCTTGCGCAACACTTCGCCAGTTTCGACGTCTTCGTGCACACCGGAGTGAATGAAACGTTCTGCCAGACGCTGCAAGAAGCACTTGCCTCGGGTGTGCCGTGCGTGGCGCCAGCGCAAGGTGGCCCGCTCGACATCGTCACCGACCAAATGAACGGATTTCTGTTCACGCCGGGCGACACCGAGCATCTGCGCACGAGCGTTGCACGGCTGCTCGAAACCGAAACACGCACCCGCCTCGCGCAACGCGCCCGCGGCTCGGTCGAACATCGCACCTGGCTCTCGGTCAACGAGCAGTTGCTCACACACTTCGAGAACGCCTGCGGAATCACACGGTTGACTGCAGTCGCTTAGGCACGACGATGCGCATCGCCCACGTCGCCAACTTTTACGGGCCACGCAGCGGCGGTTTGCGCACCACGATGCACCGGCTCGGCCATGGCTATCAGCAGCGTGGTCATGACGTGCTGCACATCGTGCCAGGCGCCGAGTTCGAACGCGACTGGTCTGAGTCGGGTCAACGTCTCACGATTCCCGGTCGCGTGTTGGCGGGCTCTGGCGGGTATCGGGTCATCGTGAACGTGGCTCGTGTTCGCCGACTGCTCGAAGAATTCGCCCCCGACGCCCTCGAGGTGTCAGACCGCTTCACGCTCTCGTCGCTGGGCGACTGGGCTCGCGACCGAGGCATTCCGAGCGCAGTATTCAGTCACGAGACCCTCACTGGTCTCAGTGAAACCTTCCTGCGTGCACCGCGGCTCACGAACGCCCCGGTGAATTGGTGGAATCACCGCCTCGCCCGTCGCTTCGACCACGTCGTCGCGACGACCGCATTTGCAGCGCGTGAGTTTCAACGGCTCGGTGTCACCAACCTCGTGCGGGTGCCGCTCGGCGTCGACCTTGACGTGTTTCACCCGACGCGTCGCGACGAAGTGTGGCGAGCCGCACAACTCGCGAGTGACGACGACGTGTTGCTCGTGCACTGCGGTCGCTTGTCACCAGAAAAGAAGGTTGACCGCAGCATCGACACGCTGATTGCGCTGCGCAAGCGCGGGGTGAAGGCACGCCTACTGGTGGCCGGTGACGGGCCGACGCGCGCAAGTCTCGAACGGGCAGCAGTGGGCTACCCGATCGCGTTTCTCGGTTTCGTGCATGATCGCACTGCTCTTGCCCGCCTGCTGGCAAGTGCCGACGTGGTGCTCGCACCCGGACCCTTGGAGACGTTCTGCTTGGCCGCACTCGAGGCGCTCGCCTCAGGCACACCAGTGGTGGCAAGTGCCTCTAGTGCGGTGCGCGAAGTGCTGGGCGTCGACGATGCTCACCTCGCAACCGGAGCCGTCGCCGCCGACTCACCGCGGCTCTTTGCCGACGCTGTGCAGAGCGTGCTCGCAGTGCCCGCCGCTGTGCGACGCGAAGCCGCCCGACGTCGCGCCGAACAGTTCCCGTGGTCGACCACAATCGACCGCATGCTCGAGTTACACCAATCAACACACGAACGAAGGGCGGCGTAGTCATGCATTCTCTCGTAGTACTCGGCGACTCGGTGGGCTTTGGCGTCGGCGACGAAGACAACACCCACCCGAACAAGGGCGTAGGTGCGTTCCTCCATCGTTCGCTTCCGAACTTCACGCGATATGCGAACCACTCACGACCCGGGGCGCGAATGCGCGAAGTGTTCGACGTGCAGTTGCCCAAGGCGCTCGAAAATGACCCCGATGTCGTGGTCTTGATTGCTGGTGGCAACGACGTGTTGCGACAGAACTTCGACCCCACCGACATCTACTGGTCGATGTATGGCACCATCACCACGTTGCGTCAGCGCGGTGTCGAGGTGCTGACGATGAAGCTGCACGACCCGAACCGCAAGATTCGTCTACCGAAGCGTCTTGCCGTCTGCTACATCAGCGAGTAGAGACGTTGAACCACATCATTGACGATGTTTCTCAATTGCTGGGCGCGAAGTGCCTTGACGTTCGAAAAATCGACCTGACCTATGACCAGCGCATCTGGCACATCGACCGCATGCACCCAAACCGCACGGGCTACCACATGTTGGCCACTCACTTCGCCAAACTGCTGCACGGCCAGGGCCACGATGTTCGCGACGTGACTGCGCCGCTCGTGCGGCCACGGTCGCGCAAAGAAAACGTGCAGTGGATGCTGCGCATGGGGCTTCCGTGGTTCTTGAAGCGCTGCAAAGATCTCTTCCCTGGCGTCGGCTATCTTCTCGTGCTCGAGACGTCGAAAGATGTGGTGCGAGCCGTGCGCAAGCGTCGCGGGCTGCCCCAGCATGCGGGGCGTTCAGAACACCGATTCACGCACCTCAACATCGCCGCCGAGCACCGCGGCCGCGTCGAAGCGAACGCGACTGAAATCCCCTCGCCCGTCGCCGCCGCCTAACTGAGCAGCCAATCGGCCAGCGCGCAGCTCTGCCACGAACTTGGCGGTCGCACGGCGCAGTCGCGCAATCTTCTGCGGGGTGATCGACTCGAACGGGTCGCCGAGGTTGACGTTGCTGCGCGCCTTCACCTCGCATACGACGAGCACGCCGTCGCGCAACGCGACCACATCGAGTTCGCCACGGGCGCACTGCCAGTTGCGTGCGACGATGGCGTAACCCTCGCGCAGATACCACGCAGCGACGAGATCTTCGGCCCACTTGGCGCGCGCCATGCGCACCCGCTGTCGGGCCGCGCCGCTCGATGGTCGCGCCACGCTACGCCCCGAGCCGTTCTGTCGGGCCGCGCCGCCTAGATGTTGTTGGCCGGCAACTCTTCGATGTTGAGGTCTTTGAAACTGAGCACCCTCACCTTGGGCACCAGACGCGTCTTGCGGTACATGTCCCATACCCATGCGTCGGTCAGCGTCACCTCCAAGAGCGGTCGCGGACCATCGGCTACGACCTTTACGTCAACGTGATTGGCCAGGTAGAAGCGGCGATCGGTTTCGACGGCGTACTTGAACATCGCGACGACGTCTTGGTATTCGTTGGCAAGCTGCAGTTCGCGCTCTGCCTCGTATTGTTCGAGGTCGTCAGTGTTCACTGCTCGGCTCCGCCCAGTGGTGTGCGGCTCAACGGCACTGCGGTCGCAGAATTATTCTTCGCGCTTTTCGCGAATCTTCGCGGCCTTACCGGCGCGATTGCGCAGGTAGCCGAGCTTGGCGCGGCGCACCTGACCACGCTTGACGATCTCGATTTTTTCCACCGAAGGCGTGTGCAGCGGAAACGTGCGCTCGACGCCGACGCCGTAGCTGTTCTTGCGAACGGTGTAGCTCTCAGAAATGCCCGAACCCTCGATGGCAACGATGTCACCTTGAAACACCTGCACGCGCTCTTTGTCGCCTTCTTTGATCAACACGTGAACTTTGACTTCGTCGCCGGGGCGCAGGTCGGGAACGTCGCTGCGAAGGTGCTGTTTGTCGACGATGTCAGTGGGCTTCATAGGGAACTTTCAGGATACGGCACGGCCGGCACCTCTTCCAACAGACGCTTTTCCTCAGCGCTGAGGCCACCTCGACGCTCAATCAAATCGGGTCGCGCACGCACAGTGCGATGCAATGCCTGAGCCAGGCGCCAGCGGGCGATTCGTGCGTGATCACCACCGCGCAACACCTCGGGAACCTCGGCACCTTCGAACTCTGCAGGGCGCGTGAACTGCGGAGCCTCGAGTAGCAGGTCTTCAAACGACTCATTCGTCGCCGATTCGTGGTTGCCCATCACGCCCGGCACGAGCCGCACCACCGCTTCGATGATGGCGCATGCCGCCACTTCTCCCCCGCCGAGCACGAAGTCACCGATCGACACCTCGCCGTCGCAGAGGTGTTGAACGACGCGGTGGTCGACGCCTTCGTAACGGCCACACAACAGGGAAAACCCTTGCGATACTGCAAGCGACTTCGCCATCGCCTGATCGAAACGTCTGCCACCTGGTGACAGCACCAGCAGCGGTCGGGGCGGTTGCGCTGCACGAATGCTGGCGGCGATGGGTTCGGGTCGCATCACCATGCCAGCACCGCCGCCGAACGGCGAATCGTCGACGGTGCGGTGGGCGTCAGTGGTGTGTGTGCGAATGTCGTGCAAGCGCAGGTCGAGAATCGCACCCGTTCGCGCGCGACCGAGCAAGCTCTCGCTGCAGAAGCCGTCGACGAGCGACGGAAAGAGAGTGAACACGTCGATGCGCATCACGGGCACCGACGGTCGGGGTCAGTCGTCGAGAAAGTCGACGTCGACGTCAACGCCGTCTTTCTCGGCGGCGGCGCGCACCAGCGCGCGAATGTTCTGGGCGGTGCGGCCACGACGGCCGATGACGCGACCGAGGTCTCCGTCGCCGACGCGCACTTCGAGAATGATGACTCCCTCGTCGTCAACTGCTTCGATGCGCACCTGGTCGGGGTTGTCAACGATCGAACGAACGATGTGGTCGAGCACCTTGGTGGCGACGGCTGCCTCAGCCACGGCGACTACTTCTTCTTCTTCGGCGTCTTCGTGGCGATGAACTCGCCCCAGAGACCGTTGACTTCGAGCAGTTTGCGCACTCGCTCGGTGGGCAAGGCGCCACTGTTCAGCCAACGCAACACCTTGCTGTTGTCGATGACGAAGTCAGATGGGTTCTCGAGTGGGCGATAGGTGCCGACGATCTCGAGGAATTCCCCGTTGCGGGCCTTCTTGGTGTCAGCCGCGACGACGCGATAGTGCGGCTGCTTGGTCTTGCCCACCCGGGCGAGACGAAGTTTTACGGACATGATGCTCCTTACGGTGATTGCGGCACGCCGAGCGACCGCCCGAGTGTCTCGTGCAGGCTATCTGCCATCGACCACACCCCGCACCTCACGAAGAATGTCGCTCACCAGTTCGACAGAGCGGGCGGAGAGGGGTTCATCGGGAAAATAGCGGCGCACGACGGCCCGAATCTCCGACAGGCTCAGCATGTTGAGGTGCACGATGAGCACCCGAATGTCGTCGGCGTCGCGCACTGCTCGGGCCGCTCGCACCTTCATCGCGAGAAGGTGCTCTGGGTTGGTTGCCACCACCCGCAAGTGCGGATGATCAACTATGAGCACACCTCGCCCCGGCGTGCGCGAGACGTAACCCGAAGCCTGATTATTCAGCCACGAGCGAGGCAGCCCAAGCAGTCGAGCCGCGTGATCGGCGGCGTCGCGCACCGCACCATCAGGGGTGAAGACGGCGTCGACGTCTCGTGTTGCGAGGCGCGAGCGAAAGACCAGCACCATCGCCGCACCACCGAAGATATGAATCTCACCGACGACTCCCTTTCGCTGCAATCGCTCTGCTACGAGTGAGAAGGCTCGGTGCAGCGCAACACCGTCGAGCAGAGGCTCAGTCACGGGTTGAGAAGATCACACCGACACAAGGTCGTGGCGGTCAATCATGACGCCACGACGGCGAAACGGCATGGGGGCGTTGGCGTGCGCCCGACGCTGTGCTGAACCAAGTGTGCTCACCCACCACGGCGTGTCGAGATAGCGGTCTGGCGAAAACACCCACCGTGGTGGACGCCGCTTCGTGGATCGACAGAGATGCTCGGCTACGGCCGCCAACATCGCGTCAAATCGTGCATCACCCGTTGGTGGTGGTGGTGGCGTGACGAGTTCGGCAACCGATGCGCCATCGTCTCGTGCGCTGCGCAGGAACTCAAACACCAACCGCAGTTTCGTCGCGTCGTCGCGCGTCTTGGCGATATCGCGTGCGGTGTCACACAGCCGATAGATCGCGCGGTCGGGTTCATATCGCATGACCAGTCTGCGACCAGTGGCTTCAACGAGTCGGCTGAGCATTGGCACCGAGGGTTCGCGTGATCCGGCTTCGTACGCGGCGATGACCGGCTGTGAGACTCCGGCCCGACGAGCGAGTTGCACCTGCGTGAGACCAGCGTCGTGACGCGCATCACGCAACAGACGTGCGGCCGCGCCGCGTGCAGTTTGCGATCGGCGCTTGGGGCTCTGTTTCTTGATATAGCGCATTGTCTATATCATACGCAGGGGTGTAGCAGGGCTAGCGATGATTTGTCAGGTGGCTATCTGCCAGGAATGCGACCCCCAAACCGCTTCATCATCTTCTGCATCTCGCCGAACTGCTTGACGAGGCGGTTTACATCCTGCACTTGGGTGCCGCTTCCCTTGGCGATACGACTGCGCCTGCTGCCGTTGATGATGGTTGGGTTCTCGCGTTCGGCGGGCGTCATCGAGCGAATGATCGCCTCGGTGCGGCGCACCTGATCGTCGCTGATTTCCTGGCCTTGCAACTGCGCACCCATGCCGGGGATCATGCCGAGCACGTTCTGCAGTGGTCCCATCTTTTTCAGCTGCTGCAGTTGGTCGAGAAAGTCATCGAGCGTGAACTTGCCGCCCATCAGTTTCTTTGCTGCTTTTTCGGCCTGTTCTTTTTCGAACACCTGCTCGGCTTGCTCGATGAGCGTGAGCATGTCGCCCATGCCGAGAATGCGCCCGGCCATGCGATCGGGGTGGAACTGCTCGAACGCGTCGAGCTTCTCCCCCGTCGCGGCAAAGGCGATTGGTTTGCCGATGACTTCCTTCACTGAAAGCGCGGCACCGCCTCGGGCATCGCCGTCGAGTTTCGAGAGAATTACTCCGTCGATCGCGAGTGTCGCATTGAATGCCTCGGCCACGGTCACGGCGTCTTGACCAGTCATTGCATCGACCACGAGGAAGGTGTAGTTCGGTGACACCGCCTCGCTGATGCGTCGCACCTGTTGCATCATCTCTTCGTCAATTGCGAGTCGACCAGCGGTGTCGACGATCAGCACGTTGCGACCGAGGCGCCGTGCTTCTTCCAACCCTGCGCGTGCAGTGTCGACGGGGTCGCCCGGCACGCTGAACACCGGAACATCGATTTGCGCACCGAGCACTCGCAGTTGCTCAACCGCGGCGGGTCGTTGCAGGTCGGCGCCGACGAGCATTGGCTGTCGACCCTGCTTCTTGAACCAGGCCGCGAGTTTGGCTGCACTCGTGGTTTTGCCCGAACCCTGCAGACCTGCCATCAACACCACGGTGGGTGGCGTGCTCGCATAGCTAATCGAGAGTGTCTCGCCGCCGAGCAGAGCGATGAGTTCGGCGTGCACGACCTTGACCACTTGCTGGGCTGGGTCGAGCGCCTTTGACAATGCAGCGCCAACGGCCTGCTCGCGAATGCGCGCCAGCACGTTGCGAACCACCGTGACGTTGACGTCGGCTTCAAGTAGTGCGGTGCGAATCTCGCCGAGCACCTCGTCGACATCGGCCTCGGTCAGTCGGCCGCGATTGCGAAGTTTGCCGACGACCGCACCAAGGCGGTCACTCAATGACTCGAACATGAGACCGCGAAATCTAGCGGTGCTCGACGTCGAAGAGGGCGTCGCTCGTCGGCTAGTCGTCGAAGAGGGCGTCGACAAACTCGCGCGGCTCGAATGGCGCAAGGTCTCCGACCGTCTCGCCGAGACCGACGAGTTTGACGGGAATGCCCAGCTCGGTCTCGATTGCAAACACGATGCCGCCCTTGGCTGAACCGTCGAGTTTCGTGAGCACCACGCCAGTCACCTGCGTTGCTTCAGCAAACTGGCGGGCCTGCACCAAGCCGTTTTGTCCGGTTGTTGCGTCGATCACGAGCAGCACTTCAGTGACCGAGCCTGCGGCTTTTTCGGCAACGCGACGCACTTTGCGCAACTCATCCATCAAGTTGGTATTGGTCTGCAATCGACCCGCGGTATCGGCGAGCACGAGGTCGGCGCCACGCGCCGCGGCACTCTGCACACCGTCGAAGACCACCGATGACGGGTCGGCTCCTTCGGCACCGCGCACGATGGCGGCTCCGCTACGACGTGACCACTCTTCGAGTTGCTCGCCC
>RFMM01000241.1 GCA_009927665.1 Actinomycetota bacterium | reverse complement strand
CGACGGCGGAAGTAGATGAAGAGACCGACGCTGAACGACGCCGTGCAACTCATCACAAGAAAATAGGCCCAGCGCACTTGCAACTCGGGCATGTACGAGAAGTTCATGCCGTAGATGCCCGCCACCATCGTCGGCACGGCGGCCAGACCGACCCACGCAGAGATTCGACGCATGTCGGCGTTCTGTTGCACCTGGGCGATGTTGAGGCAGGCCGAGAGTGCGGCATCGATGAGTTCGTTCATGCGCTCAATGTCGTCGACGGCGCGCCGCAGGTGGTCGTAGACGTCTTTCAGTTTCGGGGCGAATGATTTCGGCACGCCGGGCAGCTCGCCTTCCATCAAAGTGAGCAGCGCGTCGATGAGCGGCACCGCGGCGCGTCGACACTCGAGCACTTCTCGCTTCATCATGTAGGCACGACCGGTCGGCAGATGGCGGTCGTCGCCGAACGCCTCGTCTTCAATTTCGATGAGGTCGCGCTGCAACGCTTCGACGGTGTGTAGATATTCGTCGACCAATCGGTCGAGAAATTCGTGCAGCACCACCGCTGGGCCAAGCGCGATGCGTTCGGGCGATGATTCGAGATGACTACGTACGTCGCGCAACGGCAACACCGCACCGTGACGCACCGTGAAGACGTAGTGGCGGGCAAAGATGAGGGTTACGTCACCAACGTCGATGCGACGACGTTGCGTGTCGTAGGCGATGGTCTTTACGAGCAGGCTCGTGTGGTCGTCGTAGCGATCGAGTTTGGCGCGTTGTGTGCGTGAGAGCGCATCTTCGATGGCGAGTGGGTTGATGCCCAAGCGTTTGGCGTGCGGCAGCAGTTCGTCTTCGGTCGGGTCGACGAACCCGACCCACTCGAACATGTCGGTGTGCAACGGGCGATCATCGCTCGCGCTACGTAGATCGTTGTTGCTGTTGAGGTGGGCACTGGCACCGTTGTGATTCGGGCGCAGGTCAAGGGTGCCCGATATGCGATGCCCGGCTTGGTACACGGCGTCTTCAACGAGCACGTGGGCAGAGTACCAGCGACGCACCAGTGGCGGCGGGCTGACGAGACCAGTGGCCGCGGGCTGACGAGACCAGCTGCCTCAAACGCAGCTTGGCCGCTCGTGCCAGGTGTACTGCGCGCCACCGCCGAGTGAACTGACGCTAAACCTTGCGGTGAACCCCTGTACGACGCCCGCGGCGGTGGTTAGGTTCGCGACCATGACGACGACCGACACGGCACCTGCCACCACTCAGCATCAAGCGCCTGCTCACGGTGGCCATTCAGCATTCGAAGACGTCAACCGCTTCGTGCGCCGTGCCGCGAAGACCCTCGAGATTTCTGACGACGTCGTTGCGGCCATCGTTGCTTGTGAACGCGAGGTCGTCGTGTCGTTGCCGTTGCGCCGCGACGACGGGCGCATTGATGTGCTCACCGGTTATCGCGTGCAGCATTCGCAGGCGCGAGGCCCCGCAAGGGCGGCATTCGGTTTCACGAGACGGTCGATTTAGATGACGTGCGTGCACTCGCCAGTCTGATGACGTGGAAGACCGCACTCATCGACGTGCCCTTCGGTGGTGCCAAGGGTGGAGTTGCAGTCGACCCGCGCCAATTGTCAGAGCGCGAACACGAAGAGCTGATTCGTCGTTGGACTCGCACGATGGTGCACGTGCTCGGGCCGCATCGCGACATTCCGGCTCCTGACATGGGCACCACCGCTCGCACGATGGGTTGGCTCATGGACGAATTCCATCGTCTCGAAGGTTTTCAACCCGCGTGCGTCACCGGCAAGCCGGTGGCACTCTTCGGTGCACCAGGTCGCGAAGAGGCGACGGGTCGCGGTGTGGTGCAGATCGCCGTCGCTGCATTGCGCGCCGACCAGCGCGAAGTGCAGGGCGCGCGCGTCGTGGTGCAGGGTTTCGGCAACGTCGGTCGCTTTGCCATCACCTCGGCGCTCGAACGGGGGATGAAGGTGATTGCGGTCAGTGACGTGACCGGAGCAGTGTCGGCGCCGAATGGTCTCACACAAGAAGACTTGCTGGCGTCGAGCGTGAGTGAGTTGTTCGGGCGTTACGGGCAAATCGACCCTGCGACGGTGCTCGAGATCGACTGCGACGTGTTGATTCCTGCTGCGCTGGGCGGCGTCATCAACGACGACAATGTGGCGCGCATCTCGGCGCCCTATGTGATCGAAGCGGCGAATCAACCCATCGTCGGGGGCGCCGACGCTGCGTTGCATGCGCGAGGCGTCACCGTGGTGCCCGACATTCTCGCCAACGCCGGCGGCGTGCTCGGCAGCTATTTCGAATGGACCCAGAACATTCAAGAATTCCGCTGGTCACTCGATCGGTTCCGCGACGAGCTCGATGCCCGCATGGCGACGGCGTTCAACAACGTCTACGAGACCTCGCGGCGCTACTCGTGCAGCTTGCGCGAGGCGTCGTTCATCGTGTCGGTGGGCCGCGTGGTCGAATCGTTCCTCTTGCGTGGCAAGGTGATCTAGACCAGCGGGTCGCGCATCGCAATGCGGCGAACCGACCTTGCGAACGGCGAGCCCCGGGCGTCACCTTCGGCGCCAGCCCACACCTGCGTAAGTAGCCTGCAGTTCACTGTGACTCGTCGTTACGTGGTGCGCACGTTCGGCTGCCAAATGAACGAGCACGATTCTGAGCGCATCGCCGGGTTGCTTGAGCACGATGGGCTCGAGCCCGCCGAGAACGAAGCCGAAGCCGACATCGTCGTGTTCAACACGTGTTGCATTCGTGAAAATGCCGACAACAAGCTGTATGGCTCACTCGGCACGTTGAAGGCATGGAAAGACCAACAACCAACTCGCCAGATCGTGGTGGCTGGTTGTCTGGCCCAGAAAGACCGCGACATCGTGCGCGAGCGCGCCCCATGGGTCGATGTCGTGCTCGGCACCCACAACGTGCACCGTGCAGCTCAGTTAATCGAAGAAGCACGCACGAGCGGCCCGATCACCGAGATTCTCGACGAGGCCGTGGTCGATGACTACGCGCTGTTTCCGTCGGCTCTGCCGGTGAAACGCGAGACGACTTATCGCAGTTGGGTGACGATTCAAATCGGGTGCGACAACACGTGCGCCTACTGCATCGTGCCCGCCGTGCGCGGCAAAGAGATCAGCCGACCCTTCGACCAGATCGTCGATGAGGTGCGGTCACTGGCGTCAACGGGCGTCAGCGAGATCTTTCTCTTGGGTCAGAACGTCAACTCGTACGGGCGCGACCTGTCACTGGCTAGTCGACGAGCGGGTGACGCCGAGGTTCGTGTGGCGCCGCAGTTCGCCGCCCTCTTGCGAGCGGTTGGTGAAGTGCCAGGCGTTCGACGTGTTCGCTACATGAGCCCGCACCCCAAAGACATGCGCGAAGACACGTTGCTTGCAATGGCCGAGACGGCTGCGGTGTGCGAGCATCTGCATTATCCACTGCAGTCGGGCAGTGATTCGGTGTTGGCGGCCATGCACCGGGGCTATACGGCACAGCGATATCTCGAACGGCTCGCGCAGGCCCGAGCCACCATCAACGATCTCGCTGTAACCACCGATGTCATTGTCGGTTTCCCTGGCGAGACCGAAGCCGATTTCGCCGCGACGATGGAGGTCGCTGTTGCCGCTGAGTTCGACTCGGCCTACGCCTTTATCTTCTCGCCGCGCGAGGGCACTGCCGCTGCCGAAATGACCGACAAATTCTGCGACCCGAAGGTGGTCGGCGAGCGGTACGAACGTTTGAAAGTGGTGCTCGATCGCACTGCGGTAATGAAGCATCGCGCCCGCATCGGTCGCATCGAAGAAGTCGTGGTTGAAGGCATGAGCAAGAAGCACCCCGAACTCACCACCGGTCGCACGAGACAAAACAAGCTGGTGCATTTTTCGAGCCCCGAGCAGTTGCGTCTCGGCACCTACGCACGAGTGGAGATCACCGACGCCGCAAGATTCCACCTTGCTGGTCGTTTAGTCGACGTTGTCGCTGAGCCGACCCACAAGACGCGCCTCGCCGTCGCATCAGCGTGACGGGCGCGAGTGGCAACGGCGTGACACGCGAAGTTGCGATCGTCGCCCCGACCGCGAGTGGCAAGAGCGATGTGGCGATGGCAGTGGCGCGCGAGACCGGCGCCCACATCATCGCAGTTGATGCGATGCAGGTGTACCGCGGCATGGATATCGGCACCGCCAAGCCAACGACCACCGACCGAGCCGAGGTGTCGCATCACTGCATCGACATCGCCGACCCGAGCGAGCGATTCAGCGTCGCCGAGTTTCAGCGCCACGCAGCGGCGGCACGCGCCGAGTGTGCGGCTGCAGGCAAGAGTGCTCTGCTCGTTGCCGGCACCGGTCTGTATCTCACCGCCCTGATCGACGACTTGTCGCTGCCTGGTGAGTGGCCCGCGGTGCGCGACGAGTTGCAGCGCGAGCCCGACACCGACGCACTGTTTGCTCGCCTCGAGTCACTTGACCCACTCGCCGCAACTCGAATCGAGCGCTCGAATCGCCGACGCATCGAACGAGCACTCGAGGTGTGTATCGGCAGCGGAAAACCCTTTTCGTCATTCGGGCCCGGTACCGCCGCCTACCCATCGTCATCGGTGCGCCAGGTTGGTATCGCGTGGGCGCGGGCCACCCTCAGCGCACGAGTTGAAGCCCGCGTGCACCGCATGATGGCTGACGGCCTGCTCGACGAAGTGAAGCACCTCGCCGCAACCACGACCATGTCACGCGAGGCCCGCCAGGCCCTCGGCTACAGCGAATTGCTGCAGCACCTCGACGGCCGCCTCTCGCTGGATGAAGCCGTGGCCCAGATCGTGTTGCACACCCGCCAGTTCGCGGTGCGCCAAGAGCGTTGGTTCCGCCGCGACCCGCGTATCGAGTGGGTGGCGGTGAACGACGACCCCGTTGCAGAGGTCGCCCCGAAGGTGCGCGCCGCGCTTGAGTCAACGTGAGCGTCGACCCATCGGTGCTGCGATAGGCATGAGGGCAGCAACATGACGGTTCGCATCGACAAATTCGACGCCCTCGGCAATGACTTTCTCGTGCTTGATACGGCGCAGGTGGGCAGCCAATCCACCGGGG
>RFMM01000170.1 GCA_009927665.1 Actinomycetota bacterium | reverse complement strand
GAGATGAGCGGCAACGGTGCTCGCTGCTTTGCGCACGCGCTCTATCGCGCCGACGCGGCTCGGGGCGAACGGTCATACCGACTGCACACTGACGCGGGTCTTCGTCAGGTCACGGTCGCGGCCCAGGCGAGCCCGCAACTGCTCGACGGTGGTGCGAGTGCTGAGATCTTCGACACCGCTCTCGCGAGCGTCGACATGGGTGAGGTGCAGCCTCTCGACCCACCTGCAGGGTGGAGCGCCATCGGTACGAATCCCAATCGACCGGTGATGCATGTGTCGGTTGGAAATCCGCACACGGTCGTCGGCGTCGAAGACGTGAACAGCATCGATCTTCTCACGCTTGGTCGCAAGGTGCCACAAGTGAATCTCGAAGTGGTGGAACCGGGACCCGAGCGCAACGGCATCACCATGCGGGTGCACGAACGTGGTGCTGGTCTCACGCAAGCGTGCGGCACCGGTGCATGCGCAAGCGCCTGGGCTGCGGTCTGGTGGGGGCTCGTGCCACGGGTGAGTGAACGCGTCGAAGTAGTCGTGCACATGCCCGGCGGTGATGCGATCGTGATGGTGAATGCACCGTCGGTCGGGCGCACCACCTTGACCGGCTCGTCACGCTTCGTCGCATCATTCGAAGCGTCACTCAGTTCACCCTTTGAGGTGGTCGCACGATGAGCACGCCATATCAAGAGGCGCTCGGGCGCACGCTGATCGAGCGCACGATTCGCGAGAAGATCGTGATCGTCGGCGTGACGCTCGACAAGCACCACGACGAACAGACCGAAGAGAGCCTCGACGAACTTGAGAGATTGGTCGACACCGCGGGTGCCGACGTGGTGGCGCGACTCACCCAGCGGCGTCAAGCACCCGACCCGGCGACGTACATCGGCAAGGGCAAGGTCGATGAGTTGAAAGCCACGTGCTTGGCGGTCGATGCCGACACGGTCGTGTTCGACAACGAACTCTCACCGGCTCAGCAGTTCAATTTGGAAAAGACGCTCGGTCGCACCGCAATTGATCGCACGGCGGTGATTCTCGACATCTTCGCCCAGAACAGCCACACCCTCGAGGGCAAGGCGCAAGTCGAGCTGGCACTGATGCGCTATCGCCTGCCGCGCATTCGTCGTGGCGCATCGGCAGGTCTCACCCAGCAGGGCGGTGGCATCGGTACGCGCGGCCCTGGTGAAACCAAGCTCGAAACTGATCGACGCCGCATCAACGACCGCATCGCCAAACTTGATCGCGAACTGCGCGAGTTGCAGCGCACCCGCGACGAACAGCGCAAGGGTCGCTCACGCAGCGGGCTTGCGAGTGTCACCATCGTCGGCTACACCAACGCCGGCAAGTCGACGCTGCTGAATCATCTGACCAATGCAGGTGTGCTCGTCGAAAACCGACTCTTTGCCACGCTTGACCCGACGACTCGACGCCTCGCGCTGCCCGGTGGTGAGCCGGTCTTGCTCACCGACACGGTGGGGTTCATCAAGCGACTGCCGCACACGCTGATCGAGGCGTTCAAGAGCACGCTCGAAGTTGCCACCGAGAGCGACTTGTTGCTGCACGTCGTCGACTCGAGTGCCGTCGACCCCGAGAGCCAGATCGTCGCCGTGCGCGAGGTGCTCGGCGAGATCGGCGCCGACAAGGTGCCCGAGTTGCTGGTGTTCAACAAGATGGACGCCGACCCCGACACCGCCAAGCGAATGGTCTATGAACATGAGGGCTCAGTTGCCGTTTCGGCGGCCACCGGCGCGGGCATCGACGACCTGCTGCGCACCGTCGCCGATCGGGTTCGGTCACTGACCGCCGTAGTCGAACTGCTCGTGCCCTATGAACGCGGCGACGTGATGGCCTCGATTCACCGTGAGGGAGAAGTGGTCTCCACCGCCCACGAAGACGGCGGCATTCGCGTGCGTGCACGTCTTGCCGATGCGTCGCGTGGTCGCCTGACAGAATTCGTCGTCACGCCATCATGACCATCACGAGACGACAGATCAGCCGATGACTGCGCAGCCGTTTGTTCCGCCCCCATATCCCTATGACCGGTTAGACGCGCTCGCCAAAGTTGCCGCGCAACACGAGGGCGGCGTCATTGACCTCTCGATCGGCACACCGTGCGATGCGCCGGCGGCTGCCGTTGTCGCTGCACTGTCGTCGTCGAACGCCGAACGCGGGTATCCAGCGAGTATCGGCAGCGAACCTTTGCGCCGCGCCGCTCGAGAGTGGATGCAACGACGATTCTCGGTCGATGTGCCCCTCGCCCAAGTGGCGGCCTGTGTTGGCTCGAAAGAGTTCGTCGCCACGACCCCGCAGTACATGAAGTTGCGCAGCCCTGACCGTGACACGGTGCTGTTTCCTGCGGTGGCGTATCCGACCTATGAAATGGGTGCGACGCTCGCCGGATGTCGACCGGTCGCCGTGCCGATGAATGCGCAGGGCGGTCTCGATCTGGGTGCCATCAGTGCCGACGACGCCCGCCGCGCGTTGATGTTGTGGGTGAACTCGCCGAGCAACCCGACCGGAGCCCTCGATGATCTTGGTGCCGCCGCTGCATGGGGTCGTGCTCACGGTGTGCCGGTGTTCAGCGACGAGTGTTATGTGGAATTCACCTGGCAGCGCGCAGGCGAGAGCATCGTGCAGCACGGGCTCGATGGTGTTGTGGCGCTGCATTCGTTGTCGAAGCGATCAAATCTTGCCGGTGTGCGCGTGGCGTTCTATGCGGGCGATGCCGACATTGTCAACTATCTGAAAGAAGTTCGCAAGCATGTCGGCATGATGGTGCCCGGGCCGGCACAGGCAGCGGGTGTCGTCGCGCTCACTGACGACGCTCACGTTGCTGTGCAGCGCGAGGTGTATCGCCGGCGACTGGCGCGCACCGCCGAGATCTTGGCGAAGTGGTCGGGTGTGACCGTGTCGCTTCCGGCAGGAGGTTTCTACTTGTGGTTCGACTCGGGTGACGGCTGGGCGTTTGCCGAACGACTCGCGCACGACGGGGGAGCCCTCGTCAGCCCCGGTGACTTTTATGGTGCTGGTGGTGCCAACAACGTACGCGTCGCGGTCGTGCAGCCCGACGAACGCATCGAGTTGCTGGCGCGCCGCCTCGGCATCTAGAGCCTCCGCAACG
>RFMM01000051.1 GCA_009927665.1 Actinomycetota bacterium | reverse complement strand
CGCAACTGTGTTGTCGGTTCTGCTTCGGCTTACAGCCTTCGCAGAACGGTCACCACTTTTCCGAAGATGCTGACTTCAGACGGGTGAAAGGTCATTGGCTTCATCGTTGAGTTCGACGGCACGAGCACCACGTTCTCGCCGTCACGCTTGAACGTCTTGACGGTGGCCTCATCGCCAGGAATGCCCACGACGACCACATCGCCGTTGCGCGCCACGTTCTGTTGTCGGCACACGACGAAGTCGCCGTCGAGAATGCCCGCGTCGATCATCGACTCGCCGCGCACCTTCAGCATGAAGAGCTCGCCGTCGCCGGTGAAGTCCATCGGCAGCGGCACGAGATCTTCCACGTTCTCTTGCGCGAGCACGTTGACGCCGGCGGCAACTTCTCCGACAAGCGGAATGTATTTTGTGGGGCGCCGCTCGCTCGTGATACCCGACGCGGCGTCGAATCGCACTTCGATGGCACGCGGCTTGTCGGGGTCGCGCTTCAGGTAGCCGAGTTCTTGCAGCGTGGCGAGGTGGTTGTGCACCGTGGCCGACGACGACAACCCGACGGCCTCGCCAATCTCGCGCACCGACGGGGGATATCCGCGCTTGCGCATGCAGTCTTCGATGTAGACGAGAATCTTGCGTTGACGATCGGAGAGTCGGGCAAGCGGTGAGGTGTTGTCAGTAGGCATGTCTGCCAGCGTACGGGTGTTCGCCCCCTAGGTCAAACACATGTTCGTAGATTTCTGAGAGTTGGCGAAAACCGTTGCTGGGCTTGGGTTTGCGGGGAGGTTGTCAAACGAACACCCGTTCGTTATGGTGGTAGCCGAGGGGAGAACACCTGTTCGCCCCCACCCGAAAGGACCCACCACCATGGCAACCACCCTCCACCACGGTTCTCTTGTTCCGGCGTTCGTCGCACCCAGCGTGCGCCGCACCCTGAGCGGACGTTTCGCCCAGCCACGCACGGTCTCAAGCACGCCGGTGTCGCGTCGCCGTGAGCAGACCGCCCGCATTCATCGTGAGGCCCGCACCCGCGAGCTGCGACGCACCTACCGTCGTCGCCAGCTCGGTGTGATCGTGGCGTCGATCGCATTGGCGCTCGCCAGCTTGGTCGGCGTGTTCACCATCTTCGGTGCCAGCGCCGCCGCCAACGGCAGCCCGGCAAACGGCGTGACCGCCCCGAAGTATGTCGTCGCCCAGCCCGGCGACACCCTGTGGTCGATCGGCCAGCGCATCGCCCCGAACGCCGCGATCACTGACGTGGTCGACGAACTCGTGCGACTCAACGGCACGGCGATCAGCGCCGGTCAGCTGGTGCGCATTCCGTAACCGCCCAGGCTGTCGCAGGCGTCGCCCAACTACTCTTGGGGACGCGTGCGATGCCCCAGCTGTGGCCATGACGACTCGCGGGTGCTCGACTCGCGGGCGACCGAAGACGGAGCCGCCGTGCGCCGTCGACGCCAGTGCCTCAAGTGCGAAACCCGCTTCACGACCTATGAGCGCATCGATGAACTGCCGGTGTACGTCATCAAACGCAGCGGCGACAAAGAACCGTTCGATCGAACCAAGATCGTGGCTGGTCTCGAGGCCGCGGCGAAGGGTCGCCCCGTCACCCTCGAGGCGCTGGTAGCGCTGGCCACCGAGGTCGAAGACGCGATGCGGCTCACGGGTGGCGACGTGACCAGCGCACAGGTGGGTCAAGCCGTGCTCAACCGACTGCGCAAACTCGACGAGGTGGCGTATTTGCGGTTTGCAAGCGTGTACAAAGAATTTGATGACGCCCAAGACTTCAAGCGCGAGCTGACGCTGCTCGACAAGCGCACCGCGGCCAAACCGCGCAAGAAGAAGTAGCGCGATGACGAACACGGCATCTGACCGCATCGCGATTCGCACCTGCCCGCTGTGTGAGGCGGGCTGCGGCCTCGAATCACCGTGCGC
>RFMM01000157.1 GCA_009927665.1 Actinomycetota bacterium | reverse complement strand
GACTCGCTCGACTTCATGGTCAGTGTCGACATTTATCTCAACGAAACCTCGCGGCACGCCGACGTGATTCTTCCGCCGCCGTCGCATCTGTATCGCAGTCACTACGACCTGGCATTGCTCAACTTTGGGTTGCGCAGCGTCGCCAATTACAGCGAGCCCGTGTTCGAGTTGCCGCCGGGTGTGCCTGACGAATGGGAGATTCTCGCGCGGCTCGCCGCGATTGCACAGGGTCTCGGGCCTGATGCCGACCCGGCGACCGTCGACGACGTCACGATTCGCTCACTTATCGACTCGGCGGTGCGCGACGAGTCGTGTGTCATTCACGGTCGCAGCGCCGACGAGATTTATGAGGCGCTCTCGGGCTCGGCGAACGGGTCGTTGCGGGGGCCCGACCGCATTCTTGATTTGCTGCTGCGCATCGGACCATTCGGCGACGGCTTCGGGGTTAACTCCGGTGGGGTGAGCGTCGCTCTACTCAAGCAACACCCGCACGGCATTGACTACGGGGCGTTGCGGCCGCGCGTTCCCGAGGTCTTGCGCACCCCGAGCGGCAAGATCGAACTCGCCCCGGCGGAATTGCTCGCCGACCTGCCGCGTTTGCGTGCCTCGCTGACCGCCGACCCTGACGCCCTGTTGCTCGTCGGTCGTCGGCACCTGCGATCGAACAATTCGTGGATGCACAACATTCGTGTCTTGGTCAAGGGCAAGCCGCGCTGCACGCTGCAGATGCATCCGCTCGATGCCGCCCGACTCGGCGTGGCTGATGGTGCTCCCGTGCGCGTGACCAGTCGAGTCGGCAGTGTCGTCGCGCCAGTCGAAATCACCGAAGACATTCGCGAACGTGTCGTGAGTTTGCCGCATGGCTTTGGTCACGGTGTGCGCGGCACGCGATTGTCGGTCGCACACGAGGTCGGGGGAGTCAACTCGAACGTGCTCACCGATCATGAGGCGATTGATCCGCTGTCGGGCAATGCAGTGCTGAACGGCATTCCGGTCGCTGTTGCGGTCGCGTAACTTTTTCGTCGCCGAGCTCGAAAGTGTCGCCACAAAGCGACTCACACCCCTGTAGGCTGTCGCTACCGGTTGTGGGCGGAACCAACAATTCGGGCTGATTCCTACCATCCCTAGTGGTTTCGGGCTGAACCACTAAGGTTGGCAGTCCCCCAAGCAAGAGTCCACCGTCAACGCGTCCCCGTCAACTAGAACAAGTCCCCACCAACAACGAAAGGCAATGCAATGTCCATCGCACCCGAGCGTCTCTCGATCGGTATCCAACGTCACTTCACGCAACCCGATGTTCACCCGTACGACACCATCACGTGGGAAAAGCGTGACGCACGCATCGCCAACTGGAAGACCGGCAGCGTCGCCTTCGAACAGCTTGGCGTTGAGTTCCCCGAGTCGTGGTCGCTGAATGCGACCAACATTGTTGCGCAGAAGTATTTCCGCGGCACTCTCGGTACATCAGAGCGCGAAACATCATTGCGTCAGGTCATTGACCGTGTCGCCGACACCATCACCAACTGGGGCATACAGGGCGGATACTTCGTCGACGACGAAGAAGCCGAGGCGTTTCGCAATGAGTTGAAGTTCATCCTCGTCACCCAGCGCGCGGCCTTCAACAGCCCGGTGTGGTTCAACATCGGCGTGAAGGGCGTGCCGCAGCAGGCGAGTGCGTGCTTCATCTTGTCGGTCGAAGACACGATGGACGGCATTCTCAACTGGTATCGCGAAGAAGGAATCATCTTCAAGGGCGGTTCGGGTTCGGGCATCAACCTGTCGGCGATTCGCAGCAGCGCCGAGACGCTGAAGGGTGGCGGCACGGCCTCGGGCCCAGTGTCATTCATGCGTGGCGCCGATGCCTCGGCGGGCACCATCAAGTCGGGTGGCAAGACTCGCCGCGCCGCAAAGATGGTGATTCTCAACGTCGATCACCCCGACATCGAAGAGTTCATCTGGTGCAAGTCGCGCGAAGAAAAGAAGGCGCGTGCGCTCGCGGCTGCTGGCTTCGACATGGACCTCGACGGCGCCGACTCGTTCTCGGTGCAGTACCAGAACGCCAACAACTCGGTGCGCGTCACCGACGAGTTCATGCAAGCCGTCAAAGAAGACCGCGATTGGGACCTGAAGGCCGTCAAAGACGGTCGCACGATTCGCACCATGAAGGCCCGCGACCTCTGGCGCCAGATCGCCACCGCGTCGTGGGAATGTGCTGATCCGGGTCTGCAGTTCGACACCACCATCAACAAGTGGCACACCGCACACGCCGCGGGCCGAATCAACGGCTCGAACCCCTGCAGCGAATACATGCACATCGACAACTCGGCGTGCAACCTCGCATCCATCAACCTGCTCAAGTACCTGAACGATGACGACACGTTCGACGTCGAGGCCTACCGCCACACGATCGAGGTCGTGTTCACCGCGCAAGAAATCCTTGTTGGTAACGCCGACTACCCGACCGAGAAGATTGCGGAAAACAGCCGCCTCTTCCGTCAGCTTGGTCTCGGCTATGCCAACATCGGCGCGTTGTTGATGGCACTCGGCATGCCATATGACTCTGAAGGTGGTCGTGCGTGGGCCGCAGTGCTCACCTCGATGATGACCGGTCACGCCTACGCAACGAGCGCCCGCATCGCGAGCCGCATGGGACCCTTCGCTGGCTTCACCGCCAACGAGCGCTACATGCTCAACGTCTTGCGCATGCACCGCGACGCCGACAAAGAAATCGACAACACCGACGTGGTGCAGCACGACTTGGTCGACGCCGCAACTGCATCGTGGGCTGCTGCCGTGCGTGACGGTGAGGAATACGGCGTGCGCAACAGCCAGGCCTCGGTGCTCGCGCCAACCGGCACCATCGGTTTGATGATGGACTGCGACACCACCGGCATCGAGCCTGACCTCGGTCTGGTGAAGTTCAAGAAGCTGGTCGGCGGTGGCAACATGACCATCGTCAACCAGACGGTGCCGCGCGCATTGGCAAAACTCGGCTACGAGAAGCCGGTTGCCGATCGCATCGTGCAGTACATCGATGTCAACAAGACGATCGTCGGTTCTCCCGACTTGCGTGACGAGCACCTCGCGGCGTTCGCCTGCTCGATGGGTGACAACGTCATTCATTACGAGGGCCACGTGCGCATGATGGGCGCGGTCCAGCCGTTCTTGTCGGGTGCGATTTCAAAGACCGTCAACATGCCTGAACAGGCGACGATCGAAGAGATTGAGAAGATCCACATGTTGTCGTGGGAGCTCGGCTTGAAGGCCGTGGCGATCTATCGCGACAACTGCAAGGTCGGTCAGCCGCTCTCGACGATGAAGAAAGACGACGACAAGAAAGATGCCGATGCCGTCACGACTGCCGCCGAGCGCGTGGTCGAGCGCACCGTCGAGCGCATAGTCAGTCAGCCGGTGCGCCAGAAGCTGCCGCGTTCACGTCGTGGTCGCACGTTCGAGTTCCGCGTCGCTGATTGCAAAGGCTTTGCCAACGTCGGCGAATACGAAGACGGTCGCCCCGGCGAAATCTTCCTCACGGTCTCGAAGCAGGGTTCGACGCTCGCAGGCATCATGGACTCGTTCGCCAAGAGCGTGTCGTACGGCCTGCAATACGGTGTGCCGTTGCACGCGTTCGTCGAGGCGTTCATCAATACGCGCTTCGAACCTGCCGGCATGACCGACGACCCAGACATTCGCATGGCGTCGTCGATCATCGATTATCTGTTCCGCCGTCTCGCCGTCGAGTACATGACGCCGGCCGAGCGCGCCGAACTGGGCATCTTTACTCGCGCCGAGCGCATGCAACCCACGTTGCCCGGTGTCGAAGAGACTGCCGTCGAAACCTCGCAGGGCACCGACGTGTTCGCCGACCCGAAGACCATTCCGTCGGTCGAACAACTCACGGCGAGCATGGCCGCGGGCGTGTTCAACCACAGCGATGGCAAGGCGGCTGGCACCGGAGCAATCTGCTCATCGTGCGGTTCATCGAACATGCGTCGCGCCGGAGCGTGCTACGTGTGCGGCGACTGCGGCTCAACGAGCGGCTGTTCCTGACAACGCGCGCGGCTTGACCCGCGCCTGACAACATCGCGCGGCTTGACCCGCGCGTGTAAACATGGTGACCATGTCGTTCGGGCGCTACGGCCTCGGCTTGTGGCGCTTCACCACTGAGTCGCTTTCCGACGCCGCGCGTCTTGTCTCGACTGCGGTCGACCACGGCATCACCCTGCTCGACAACGCGGCGGTCTACGGCGGCAACTGGGGCGGTCGAGGTTTCGGTGCGGCCGAAGAACTGCTTGGTGCCGTTCTTGCGCAGTCACCAGCGTTGCGCGATCGCGTGTGTGTAGCGACCAAGGGTGGCATCACGCCGGGGATTCCTTACGACCAAAGCCCGGTTACGTTGCGACGTGAGTGCGAAGACTCGCTTCGCCGTCTGCGCATCGAACGCATCGACTTGTACCAAATTCATCGGCCTGACGTGTTTGCTCACCCGCGCGAGACCGCCGAGACGCTCATGGCCTTGCGTCGTGAAGGAAAAATCGACCGCATCGGTGTCTCGAACTTCACGCCAGCCCAGCACGAGGCACTCGCCGCCCATCTCGAGGTGCCGATTGAGACCACTCAGCCCGAGTATTCAGCCGCCGCACTCGGCCCGCTGCGTGACGGCACGTTCGACCTGTGCATGCGCGACGGGGTGATTCCCCTGGCGTGGAGCCCGCTCGCAGGCGGTCGCTTGGTGACAGGGCAGAACGTGCGCCCTGACTTGCTCGCCGTGCTCGACGAGATCGCTGCAGCTCACGGCACTACCCGCGAACAGGTGGCCTACGCGTTCGTGTTGTCTCACCCTGCCAAGCCTGTGGTGTTGCTTGGCACGCAGAAACCCGAGCGTCTCGTCGCAGCGGTCTCGTCGCCCGTGCAGAGCCTTCAGCGCAGCGAGTTGTATCGCATCGTGGCTGCATCAGAGGGTCGCCCGCTGCCGTGATCACAGCCCGTCGCGCACGACGCCTCTCGTGACCGAATACGCCTGGTTCGGCGCGCTCTGCGACGACGACTACGAGTTTCTCGGGGTGCCTGACCCCGAGCTTCGTTCGTCGTGGGCTCACTGTCGTGACATCGTCTTGCGCGCCGAGCAAAACGGCTTTGACAATGTGCTTCTGCCGTCGGGCTACTCACTCGGCATCGATGCCACCGCCTTCGCCTCAGCTATCGCCGTTGAGACCACGCGAATCAAACTGTTGCTCGCGGTTCGACTCGGCGAACTCGTCGTACCGCAACTTGCCCGCCAGATCGCCACGCTGCAGCAGATTGCTGGTGGGCGCCTCGTGATCAACGCAATTTCATCTGACGTGCCCGGCGAAATGATGTCGAGTGAAGATCGCTATCAGCGCACGACCGAAGCCATCACCGTCTTGCGCTCGCTGTTGCGCGGCGAGCGCGCCGACTTCGACGGCAAGTTCGTGACGGCGCATCTCGACCCGCCACGCATCGCGGTCGAACAGCCGCATGACCCAGTCGTCTACTTCGGCGGTCTCTCTGAGGCGGCCCGTGATTGCGCCGCCCAATCAAGCGACGTGTATCTCATGTGGCCCGACACCACCGCACAGATGACCGATGTAATGCGCGAGATGAATCAACGTGCCGCCGGTTACGGTCGCACGTTGCGCTACGGCTGGCGCAGCCATGTGATCGTGCGAGAAACCGAGAGCGAAGCGCGCGCCGCTGCCGAAGCCTTGTTGTCGCGCCTTGACGCGCAGACGGGCTCGGCTATTCGCTCCAAGTCGCTCGACTCAGCGTCTGCAGGTGTCGCTCGTCAAAGCGAGTTGCGCGAGTCCGCCGATGCCGATGGCTATCTCGAGCGTCATCTTTGGACTGGTGTCGGTCGAGCACGCAGCGGTGCCGGAATCGCGATCGTTGGCGACCCCGACCAAGTGGCGGGCAAACTGCGTGAGATTCGTGACGCCGGCGTCGACACGTTCATCCTCTCTGGCTACCCACATCTCGCTGAATGCGACCTCGTCGCCCGCTACGTGCTGCCCAAGTTGTGCTAGA
>RFMM01000052.1 GCA_009927665.1 Actinomycetota bacterium | reverse complement strand
GAAGCGTCGTGAGATCGGCCACGGAGCACTCGCCGAGCGTGCAGTGTTCCCTGTGGTGCCGAACCAAGAGCAGTTCGCCTACACGTTGCGACTGGTATCCGAAGTGATGTCGTCGAACGGTTCGACGTCGATGGCCTCGGTCTGTGCGTCAAGCCTCGCGCTGATGGACGCCGGTGTGCCGATCGTGGCACCCGTTGCGGGCATCGCGATGGGCCTCATCTTCGAAGACGGCAAGTACACCGCACTCACCGACATCCTCGGTGCTGAAGACGCATTCGGCGACATGGACTTCAAGGTCGCCGGCACGTCTGATGCGGTCACTGCTCTGCAGCTCGACACGAAGATTGATGGAATCCCGAGCGATGTGCTCGCCGCCGCCTTGCAACAGGCGAAGGAAGCACGTCTCAAGATTCTCGACGTGATGACGGCAGCGATTGGCGCACCGCGCTCGACGGTCGCCGAGAGCGCACCGAAGATCGTGTCGTTCACCATTCCGCTCGACAAGGTCGGTGAGGTCATCGGCCCGAAGGGCAAGGTCATCAACACGATTCAGCAAGAGACTGGTGCAGACATCGCAGTCGACGACGACGGTGCTGTCGGCATCGTGACCATCGGTTCGCCAGATTCGTCGAAGGTCGAAGATGCAAAGACACGCATCCTCAACATCGTCGACCCGCCGACGGCGGAACTTGGCGCCACTTACACCGGTCGCGTGGTGAACATCGCACAGTTCGGTGCGTTCGTCAACATCCTCCCGGGTCGCGACGGTCTCGTGCACATCTCAAAACTGGGCAACGGCGAGCGCGTCGCGCGAGTCGAAGACGTGTTGAACCTCGGTGACGAAGTCACCGTGCGTGTCGACGACATCGACGACCGCGGCAAGGTGAGCCTTTCGCTCATCGGCCCCGACGGCCAACCGATGGCGGGCAGTGGCGGAGGCGGCGGAGAGCGCCGTGATCGTGGTGATCGCGGTGGACGCGATGACCGTGGTGGCCGTGACCGTCGTGACGACCGTGGTGGTCGTGGTGGACGCGATCGTGACCGCGGTGGTCGAGGCGGTCGTGACCG
>RFMM01000195.1 GCA_009927665.1 Actinomycetota bacterium | reverse complement strand
GAAGGCGTTGGCGTAGATGAGCTGGCCGTCGACACGCAGCCCGTGGGCCACATAGCTCGGGGTCTCGACATGCACCTCGGTGCCGCGGCCCACACCTTCTGACAGCGTGCCTTCAGTCGCAGCAACTTCAGCGAGGAACTTCTCGAGCGCTGCAATACCACGCGACGCGTCGAGCGACTCGGGCTTGCTGCTGAACTCGTCGGCGTCGAGCACGGCTGCGCGCACGATGCCTTCCCACGCGGCTTGCAGGGCCTCGGTGTTGGGGAACACTTCGACGCCGAGAATCTTCTCGCCGTGGGCGACCGCCACACCAACTTGGCCGGCTTGCACGCCGACGCGGATGAACTTGTCAACCACTTGCACACGGTCAGAGCGGTCATCGAGGTTTTCATCCATACCAAGGATGAGCTCACCAGCGGAGTGCACCCCGCGCATGTTGAGCTCGTGCGAGATACTTCTCCACACTTCGCCTTGTGCCGAGGCCTTCGACTTGAATGCGTCGAGGTTGCGCTTCACGCTTCGTGCTTTGGTTTCGCGCACACGACGCGAAGCGACGCGACGCGGGTCGGCAAAGACGTTGCGACCCGACCAGCGGCCGGCCTCAACGCACGACACGGGGATGACGAGCGTCGCGCCAGCCGGCACCACGATCGACACGTTCACGACGCGCGTCTGGCGCCCGCCGCTGAGGATCTTTCCGGCCGGAATCAGCAGGTCGTCAGCGGTCGGGTTGTGCACCTGCAGTTGCGGCACGGTCGGAGTCGCAAGTTCGGTGACGACGAGTTCGTCGCCTGCAATCTTGATGTTCGAGCCGCGGCCTTCGGGAGCGAAGATCGGAATCAGCGTGATGCCCTCGTGCGTGATGGGCGCGCCGGGCTTGAGGCTGGTGATGTCGGTGAGTAGTGCGGTGGTCATGGTAGTGCCTTTCGTGGTTGGTGTTGGGTTGGTGGGTGGTGCCCCGGTCGGTTGGTCCCCCGACCGGGGTAGGAAAGGTACGCACGACCCCCGCCAGGGTGTGACAGCAGCGCCCCAGGAAGCTCCTTTCCCCCTTGACTTGACAATCTGCCCCGCCGGCCTACAGTGCCCGCCGTGCCCACCGCGCTCGTTCTCCCCTGCCGTTTTCCGACCCACGTGCACACCACCTGGCGTGAACAGCAACCGAAACGGAATCGTCGTGTCATCCTCTGAAGCCGAGCGCTTCACGCTGCACCAAACCTTGCGCACCCTCATGCCCGAGGCTGTCGCCGACACGCTGATGTCGCACCTGCTGCCGGCCGGCTGGAGCGACGTCGCGCGAGCCTCCGACATCGATGCGCTCCGCACCAGTACCAATGAACGGTTCGATGCCTTACGTTCAGAAATCGACCTCTTCCGCGCCGACACCAAACAGCAATTCGACAACGTCCGTACAGAAATCGACCTCTTCCGCGCCGACACCAAGGAGAAGTTTGACAAGGTCGATGCAAGATTCGAGCAACTGGAGGCAAAGCTCGAAGTCAGATTCAACAAGATTGATGCAAGATTCGAGAAGGTCGATCAGCGGTTCGAGCAATTGGAGGCAAGTCTCGAAGTCAGATTCGACAAGATCGATGCGAGGTTCGAGCAGATGGAAGCAAAAAATGATGCAAGGTTTAACAAGATCGACGAGCGGTTCGATGAGCTTGCGTCGATGAAGCGTTACGTGATCACCACCGGCATCGCCATCGTCGCGATATTCTGCGCGGCGGTATCACCGCTGTGGTTTGAGATGCTGTAGCGAGACGCCGCACGAGACGCCGGGCGAGACGCACGGCGCGACAGGGTGATTGCAGCCGCGCAGCGCAGCGCGACTGACGACGTCAGACTCCGGGCAGCTGATAGTCCGCAAAACGGTCGCGCAACGTCTTTTTTGAAAACTTGCCAACCGACGTCTTCGGCACTTGATCAATGAACACCACGTCGTCGGGCAACTGCCACTTGGCGAGCTTGGGCGCCAAGAACGCGAGAATCTCTTCTTTGGTCACGGTCTCGCCGTCTTTGGGCACCACGCACGCGAGTGGTCGCTCTGACCACTTCGGGTGCGGCACACCGACGACGGCCGCTTCTTTCACCTTGGGGTGCGACATGAGTTCGTTTTCGATCTCCACTGATGAGATCCACTCACCGCCTGACTTGATGAGGTCTTTGGTGCGATCGACCAACCGAATGCGGCCGGCCGAGTCGACGACCGCCACATCGCCGGTGCGCAACCAACCGTCTTTGGTGAAACTCTCCGCCGAGCGCGGGTCGTTGTAATACGAACTGGCAATCCACGGGCCGGCGCACTGCAACTCGCCGCTCGTCTCACCGTCCCACGGCACCATCGTGGTGGTGTCGGGTTCAACTACGCGGAAGTCGACGCCCAACACGATGCGCCCAACCGTCGTGCGCAAATCAGCCTGCTCTTCGACCGGCAGCTGCTGCTCGGTTGAGTTCAGTGTGCACACCGCAGCGATTGGTGAAGTTTCCGTCATGCCCCACGCCTGCAAGATCGGCAGACCAATCTCTTTGCGATACGACTCACTCAATGCCTTGGGAACCGCCGCCCCACCACACACAATCGCGCGCAGCGACGACGTGTCGCGACCCTTCAATTCAGGCAGCACCGCCATCCAAATCGTTGGCACGCCTGCGCCGACGGTGACCTTCTCATTCACGATGTGATCAGCGATTGCCTTACCCGACAAATCGGGGCCGGGCATCACGAGTGTGGCGCCGCTCGTCGCAGCGGCATGTGTAAGCCCCCATGCATTCACGTGAAACATCGGCACCACCGGCAACACGACATCGCTCTCGCGAACGCCAATCGAGTCGGCCATCATCTCGGCCATCGTGTGCAAGAAACTCGAGCGGTGCGAATACACGACACCTTTCGGGTTGCCTGTCGTGCCGCTCGTGTAACACATGCTCGCCGCCTGGTTCTCGTCATCAACGTGCCAGTCGACGGGTTTGGCGCTAGCGAGCAGCGACTCGTATTCATGCACCTGCACACCCGGCACACTTGCCGGCACTTCACCCTTGCCGTCGTTCATGAACACGAGATGCTTCAGCGTGGTGAACGTCGGCATCAGCGGTTCGAGAATCGACCACAGCGACGTGTCGCAGAAGATCACCTGGTCTTCAGCGTGGTTGACGATGTAGGTGAGTTGTTCGGGGAAGAGTCGAAAATTCAACGTGTGCAGCACGCGACTCGAGCACGGAGCGGCGAAGTACAGCTCGAGGTGCCGGGCGGAATTCCACGCCAGTGTCGCAACGCGACCATGCTTGGCGATCTTCAGTGAATCGAGCACACCACCAAGTTGTCGGGTGCGACCTGCCCACTCGCCGTAGGTGGTCTTCGACTTGCCCGTCGCCGTGGCAGTGATGATGTGCTTGTCGCGGCTGTACCGCTCGGCACGCTCGAACAAGTGCACCAGCGTGAGTTGCGTCGGTTGCATCAAACCCTTCATCGGAATCCTCCCCCGTTGGTCGCAGCCATCGCCGGCTGGCTAGAGCGAAGGGTACTACCGTTCTCGTGTGGCCACCCCACTCGCCCGCCGTTCAGTGTTGGCAGCGACCAGCGGGCTCTTCGTGCTCGGCACCATCGGGTCGAACATCGGGCCGGCCCTGGTCGACGAACGACCCGAGCTGGTGCTGTTGCTGTCGTCGCGCAACCGCAACCTGTTTGGCTCGGTGCCCTACATCGATCTCGCGCCCTATGTCGTCATCGGTTTCTTTCGCGTGCTCGCTGCCGCCGTCGCGCTGTATTTCTGCGGACGGTTTTTTGGAGAAAAAGCCGTGCGCTGGCTCGAAGGCCAAGCCGGTGAACCACCACGAATCTATGTGTGGCTCGAACGCGCTGTTGACAAGTTGGGAGTGTGGGCCGTCATCATCTTTCCGGGCAGCAACGTGGTGTGCTTACTCGTCGGGCATCGCGGTATGCCAACTCGCAAGTTCTTGCTGTTTGTCAGCATCGGCATCGTCATCAAGTTGTGGGTCTTGCGTGTGTTCGGGCGCATCTTCGAAGAGCAAATTCGCGCGTTTCTCAACTTCATCGACGCCTACCAATGGTGGATTGTGATCGGGTTGTTTGCGCTCTCGCTCTTGCAGGGCCAGTTGCGCCGGGGGCCGAGTCGCCCCGACTGACCCGGTGATCTTTGGCGGTTAAGCGCCGTCATTGGAGTCACCTGACGCATCGTCGCTCGTGTTGTCGTCGTCGACGTCGTCACCCAGCCACCAGCGCATCACTTCACCCGGAATCTTGAAGCGGTCGATTTCCGATAGGTCGGTGCTGCCTGATGTCACGTGGTCTTGAATGAGCGACATCGCAAACCAGAACAACAAGATCTGCATCATGATGTCGTCTTCGCTTATGGCGCGGTCAAACTCGATCAGCCGCACGCCGCGCACCACGAAGCCGTACTCGTTCGTCATCGGAACATCGTGGGCGTCATACACGACCGAGAACGTCGCAAAGTACGGAAACTCGTTCCATCGGTCGCAGGCCCGGTGCGGAGCACTCTCGATGAATACCCACGATCGGCAGATGAGGTCGGAATAGAACTCTTGCGGGCTTCCAAACGTGAGCTGCATCGACTCATTGCCGCGCTCGAGGTCGATGATTACATCGTGGTCGTCTTGCGTGACGGTAGCCGCCGCGCCCCACTTGAGGGCAAGGTCGGCGATCTCCTGGGCGGTGTACAGCGTGCGGGCTGGTGTGGGTTGGTCGGTCATTGTGGGTTTCCTTTCTTCTGTTTCTTCATGTCGATGTGACGGCGACTGTGCCGGGCCTTGTTGTTGCAGATCGGAGCGTGAACCACGCGAACGTGCAGGTGATGCCGTTGTCGCAGTCAGGACACTGCCAGCGCTGAGTGAAGCGTGGAGCCGGCTCGATGGCGGTATCGGGCTCG
>RFMM01000112.1 GCA_009927665.1 Actinomycetota bacterium | reverse complement strand
CGCGTCGCCGTCGTCACTGGCTGCGGCTCGCCGACGGGCATCGGTTTCGCGACGGCGCGACGCTTGGTGGCGCGCGGGCTCGACGTGGTGGTGACGAGCACGTCTGACCGCATTCACGACCGAGTGAATGAATTGCGGCATGTTGGCAACGCGCCGGGCGAGGGCGGCGCGGCTGCTCGTGCCAGCGGCACCGCACCGGGTCGCGTGCACGGCGTGGTTGCCGACCTCACTGTCGACGCTGATGTCGCGCGGGTCGTGGCTGCCGCGACGAGTGAGTTTGGCGGGCTCGACGTGTTGGTCAACAACGCCGGCATGGTGACGGTGGGCGAGCAGTTGTATAACGCACCACTCGCCGCGACCACGCTCGACGACTGGAATCACTCACTGGCCCGCAATCTCACGACGTGTTTTCTCATGACCAAGGCGGCACTCACCGCAATGCGCAACGACGGCCGCATCGTCAACGTTGCGAGCACCACTGGTGCGTTGCAGGCTGGCATCGGTGATGTTGGTTACAACGCCGCCAAGGCCGGCATGATCGGCTTTACTCGTGCCGTGGCACTTGAAGCGTCTTCGCGCCGCATTCTCGTGAATGCCGTTGCCCCAGGCTGGATCGCCACTGGCGCACAGACGCCGGCTGAGGCACGAGCAGGCAATGCGTCTCCTCTCGGCAGGTCTGGTACACCTGATGAGGTGGCTGCGATGATCGAGTTTCTCTGCAGCCCCGACTCGTCGTACATCACCGGACAACTGTTCGTGGTGGATGGGGGAGACGCGTTACCTGAAGACCGTAATTGGAGGCCGTAGGTGTCTGATCGTGACACCATGCTGGCTTGGCTGTCGACGGATGACGCGTTGGCTTCGGCACGTCGGCTGGTTCGCCGGTATTCGCTGCAACTCGAACCCGAGGACCTTCTCTCGCAAACACGAATCACGCTGGTGGAGCGAATGTCCCGCCGCACTACGCCGCTCGTTGGAGATGATGTGCAAAAAGCGGCAATTCGTTTCGCGGCTCGATGCATGGGAAACGTCGCCATCGACAATGCACGGAAGATGGTGCGCGATCAGCATCAGTACGTTGAGCTCGCCAATCTGTTGCCACAGCGTGCGTCCACAGAAGACCATGCTGAAGCTGCGGTGTTCATCGAACAACTCACGGCCAGGGTGAATGAGCTCATTCGTCACGGTGCGACGTGTGCTGGATGTCAAAAGGAAGTGGTGTTTGCCGCCGCCACTGAGGTGCTGCAGTTGGTGCTCGTCGAGGGTGCCTCCGGCGATGATGCGATTCGAGACAACGCCTGGTTCGATGATGCGATTGAGTCCGTGATCGACCGCACCAGCTCGGGTTTGAGTCAATTGGCTGCGGCGCGACGGAAGCGTCGTGTGCGGTGCAAACACTGTGTGATGGAGCTGCTCGGAAGTGCGCTGCGACGAATGGGGTATCGACGTGGCTGACGCAGTGCTTCGGTTCGACCGCACGGCTTCCCGCTGGGAGTACTCCACTGGCGACCTCACGACGTGGGTGACTACCGAGAATCCAACTTCTTTGCTGCGAATTGCGCGCAGTTCCACTGGTCGGGTTGTTGGATTCACCTTCGATGCCGACGTCAGTGATCCTTCATTTGCGGAGTCGCTGGGTGTGATTCGCAAGGAGTTCGGCGACGAGGTGTCGCGCCGAGTGAGTAGCGAGCCAGGCGATGATGTAGAGCTGCTCATCTCCACCTCGTCAACCCTGACCGAGGCAGTGGATGACGGTGTCGACGTCATGCGGCAGGATGCACGGCTTCAGCGTGCGTCCAGCGACGTGGTGATTACCGACGACAGTTCGGCGGGCATTGTCACCGTCAGCATGACGGTGCCGTGGTGGGCGCGATTCACCAAGCCGTGGGTGGCGGTACGACGGCGCGGGAAGCGCGACATCCTGTTGACGGGACCGATGCACATCCGCGGTCGAACGGCCAAGGCAACGTTGCGATACGGCATGCCATACAGCGGTTCTGCGCTGACCGCCGATGTGGTGAAGGGCCCCCAGCGTCACCGATGGATTGCGTGGGCGGCAACGTTGTTCACGCTCTTGGTCGTGGTGGTTGGCGCAGTGCTGCAACTCGGCGCCTCAGGCGACGATCTCACACTGCCCTCCGAGATGCAATGGGATACGCCCGGTCCCGAATGGATATTCGAGCGATTGAATCTCCCCAACGGAGCACAGTGCCTCACCGGGGGAATGCGCTTCCAGATCGAAGGGAACGGTTTCCGGCCAGAGACGGGCTTGCCGGGTGTCTACATGTCGGTATGGGACGACCTCTCTGCACCGATTCCACGGGCGCAGCTCATCCCGGTTGCCGCACGAGTGGATTCTGCAACCCGGATGACCGCCGAAGTCCCTGCAGCGCAGCGCTTTCCGACCGCTCCGAAACAGGCTGAACCGGTCACCATCGTGTTGGTGTCGGACCCCTCTCAGCCGTCGGCGTACGGCAACACTGCGGTGAATTGGTGCGGTTGACCTTTTCGTTGTCGGTTCGCCGGCCTTCCACACACTGAGTTTCAGACACCGTGTCCCAAAGCCTGGAAACAGCGACCTTGACAACCTCAATGCCGTGATTGGCGAATCTAGTCCGAGCGCATGTCCCGTTTTGAAGTCACTGACCGTTGGAAGTGTGTCGATTGATGATCGACCGAGACGTAAAGAAAGAGAGTTGATCCATGTGCATCATCTGCCAAACCGCTCTGGCTGGTGCCGCAGCAATTACCGGACTCTTGCCGGCTGCGGTCGTGCCCGAGCGCCCCTCGAGCGAATCGTCGAGCATCGTGCGAGTGGAGTCGATTGACGGTCAGAGATGCACTCGCGCAGGACTTGTCAGGACGGTCGGCGGGATTCGATTTGGGTGTGAGCGTGCAGGCAAACAGTTGCGGTGGCGACAGACCTCACCCAAGGGGGCTGTAGCAACCAACACGAATCCAACCGTCCTCGTGTCGAATGTTGGAAACAGCAAGTCGGCAAAGTTTCTGGGAATTCGCGCACGGTTGAACGGAGCGTCTACGGCGGTTCCGTCGCTGACTGCAACCAAGTTGTCTGCGGCCGTCTGCAAAGTGAGCGGTGAAATAGTTCAGTTTGTTGCCGAAGGCAACTGTGATCTTCGTGTTGCAATTGGAGGGAGTTCGAAGGACGTCCGTATCAACGTGAAGAAGCTGCTGCCACGCTCCACGGTTGATCGGCCCGGAGGAAACGTACTCGATGTCAAGCCTCTGTACATCACGTTCAAGGATGGAATCGACGATCGACACGACACCGAGGGGCTCGTTGCGACGATGGTTACGAACATGCTCGATGTCTTTGCGGAACAGCATCCAGGCTTTGAAATTCGTCTCGACACGTACGAGGGACTTCCAGACATTCAGCACGTGGAACTTCCGGTTACTCGTGAGCAGTTCATGGCCGACTGGAACACGTCGTACGGGCCTTTGCCGAAGTATCTGCTGCAGGCGGGCCTCAATATCAACGTCAGCCCGGACGGTACCCGAGAGCTCAGCTATGAAAACACGAATCGAATCTTCGTTGGCATCATCGAGACATCAACAGGCGGACGCGAAGGATTCCTCTCGGGTCACTCGACGTCGGGCTGTTACTCGGAGTATCTGATTGGCGGGGGAACCATCTTCTATTCACGAGACACCCAAAATAAAGCCTGTACTCACCTGTACAAGACTTTGAGATACAACGGATCGAAAGACACAGAGTATGACTTCTCGAATTTTCGCCGAATCTACGGTGGTTCAGGTTTGCGTAGTCAGCCTGGCTGCAACGACATTTTCCGTGACCACTACATGAAGACTCCTGACGAGAACGATGAGGCCCTGGTAAGAAAGAACGACCCGGTGTACTACCCGCAATATGGCGGAAAGGCACCGCCGTGGGTGATGGACGAAGGCCGCTCGTTCTACTTGCGAATCACCAATGGGCCTCGTGCTGGGAACCCCTGTTGGGACGTTGCCTATTCGTCGTTTCTCATGCGTATGGGGTCGACTGTCGGGCAGAACGACAGCGTTGCTGGTCGCCAAACCACCGATCGTCCCGACGACTCAACAGCCCCGCAGGTTAAGGCGTACTACGTGTTGGCTGCAGATTCGGTCGACGATCGGTACGACGTCGGAGGTCAGATATCAAAACAGATAACTTCTGCCAACGAATGGCTGTTCGCCAACGGTGGAAAACGTCTGCGGTGGGACACCTTTAAGGGTGAGATTGACGTTCAGTTCGTGCGCCTCAAACAAACCGAGGCCGAACTTTGGTTGGACCCCGAAAACCCAACAAAGAAGTGTCGATTCAAACAATGCCCTTCGCTTGAGACGATCGTGCTCGCGATGCAAGCGCAAGGTTTTTCGAACCGTAGCAAGATCACGGCCGTGTTCTACGGCGGGCAGCGAAGTTTTTCATCGCATAAAGACGTGCCATGGTGCGCGTGGGGCGGTTGGGGGAAGGCTGGCCATGTCGCCATGTACTTGGTATCGGATATGAACCTAATGAACGGCACCGTTGGATGTAGCGACATGAACGACTTCGCGAAAACTCCGAACACCCAGAACACCGTCGGAATTGCGATGATTCATGAAATCTTCCATGCTCTCGGAGTGGTGTCATTCTCGGGCCCTCCAAACGGTGACGGGAATGGACACATCAAGAACGACACCTCAGACTTGATGGGCGGAAGTCAGGGCACCGTCCGACTCGACCCGGGCAATGACGACTATTGGCGTCACGGCAAGAGTTGGGCCGACGGATACCGGAGCGCCTTCATGGAGCCGGCCGAACCAAATGCAGAGTTGCCGGCCAACTGGACGGGCTGAGCGTTTCAGAAACGCGATCGCTTGGCCCGATTCGTCGGGCTAGTTCGAGCGCACGCGGCGCAAGAACTGTTGTGTTCGCTCATCGCGTGGATCGCCGAACATCTGCGTAGGAGATCCGATTTCGGCCACCGAGCCGCCGTGCAAGAAACACACGCGATCGGAGATCTCGCGGGCGAACGCCATCTCGTGCGTGGCGATCAGCATCGTGATGCCGCTGCCTTTAAGTTCACGCACCACATCGAGCACTTCGCCGACCAACTCTGGGTCGAGTGCCGAGGTGATTTCGTCAAGCAATAGCACTTCGGGCTGCATGGCCAGCGCACGAATGATCGCAACTCGCTGCTGTTGACCACCCGACAACTGGTCGGGGTAGACGTCGGCCTTCTCGGCGAGGCCAAAACGCGCCAGCAACTCTGACGCACGTTGGCGAGCCGCATCGCCCGACTGACCGAGCACCTCGGTGAGCGAAAGGGTGATGTTGCGAGCCACCGACATATGCGGGAACAAATTGAAGCTTTGAAACACGATGCCGATACGCCGTCGCACCGGGTTGGGGTCGCGACCGACCGCCGACACCTCGTCGCCGTCGAGCAACACGCACCATCGTCGA
Organism: Actinomycetota bacterium; assembly: GCA_009927665.1. Lineage (GTDB taxonomy): Bacteria > Actinomycetota > Acidimicrobiia > Acidimicrobiales > Ilumatobacteraceae > F1-60-MAGs027. The sequence continues at coordinate 10,176 of RFMM01000112.1, read as the reverse complement.
TCTGCTCGAGCAGATTGATGCAGCGCAGCACGGTGGTTTTGCCGCTGCCGCTCGCACCGATGAGCGACACGACCTCACCTGCAGAAACATCGAGAGAAAAGTCGCGCAGAACGACGTTGTCACCGAACGCCTTGGTGACGCCACGCAGGCTGATCTTCGGGGTCGATGAGGTGCTCGCCACCACGCCCGAACCGACGTTGACGGTCATGCCGCCACCCGAGTTCCCATGGTGCGTCGCTGCTGGCGGTGCCAGAGATAATCGGTCAGCCGCGTGAGGGGAATCGTGACCGCCAAGAAGATCAGCGCCGCGACGATGAACGGCGTGAAGTTCGCAAACTTCGACTTGTCGATGTTTGCTTGTCGCAAGATTTCGATTGGCCCAATGAGCGACACCAGCGCCACGTCTTTCTGCAACGACACGAGATCGTTCAATAGGGGCGGAACTACGCGTCGTATCGCTTGTGGCAAGACCACAAATCTCATTGTCTGACTGCTCGATAACCCAAGTGATCTGGCGGCCGCCCGTTGACTTTCGTGCACGCTGGCAATGCCGGCACGAAACACTTCGGCGACATAACCCGAATACGTCATGGCGAGAGCGACCGAACCCCACAAAAGCGGTGAGTTGTACGGCCGCTCGAGCCCAAGACCGGGCACGCCGAAGCCCACCAGATAAATCCACAAGATCACCGGCACACCGCGCATGACGTCGGTGTACACCGCGGCAAGTGCCCGCACGGGGAAGAGGGCTGGCGAGCGCGAGTTGCGGGCGAGTGCAATCAACAGGGCGAGTATGAAGATTGCAGGCGTCGTCCAGGCAAAGATCTTGACGTCAAGCCAGAACGCGTCGATCAACCGGGGGAACGAGTCGCGCATCTGCTCGACGTCGAAGAACGACTGCTTCACGCGGTCCCACCGCGGCATGCGGGGCACGAGAACAACCACGGCGGCCAGCACCACGAGGGTGCTGACCGCCGCGATCAGTGAACTACGGCGCCGTTGCCGGCGTTCGTGCTCTTTTCGACTGTTCAGTCGAGGCTGATGACCGGCGCGCCGGTGTAACCCGAGAGCCACGTCTCCTCGATGCTGACCAATTCGTAGGTGAGATCACGCATGCGTGAGAGCGCTTCATTGACGCACTCAACAAGCGGGTTGTTCAAGTCGAGCACCATGCCGAAGTCGTCGGCACCAACTTGGTCTGACAGCGGGAACTGACCAATCACCTTCGAACCTTCGATTTCAACAGCGCTCACGTAGAGAGCAGTCGGCAGGTCGAGCACGATGGCGTCAATCTGCTTGGCTTCCATCGCTGCCTTTGCGGCTGCGTTGTCGTCGTAGACGAACGGCTCAGTCGTCGGCTGAATCACCTTGGTGATGAAGTCGAGGCTGGTCGTGCCGGCCTGGGCGCCAAACTTGAGATCCTTCAGTTCACTGACCTTCGTCGCAGTCGCCACGGGCGAGTCGGCGAAACCGACGAGCGCCTGATTGGTCGAGTAGTACGGGTCGCTGAACGTCACGTTCGCCTTGCGCTCTTCGGTGATCGAGAACTGCTGCAAGTTGAAGTCGAAGTTCTTTGCACCTGGCTGAATGGCTTCGTCAAAACCTGTGCGCACCCAGACGACGTTTTCGTCGCTGAAGCCCATCTCGGCGGCTACGCCGTATGCCACGGCGGCCTCAAAACCTTCTTTGCTCTCGGGTGCATCACCGACGACCCACGGTTCGTACGCCGGGTTGCCGGTGGCGATGGTCAACTTGCCCTCGGCAAGTGTCTTGCCTGCGGTGCAATCGTTGCCGGTGCCGCCCGCGACTTCTTCCGCCACGGTCTCTTCGGTTGCCTCGTCGGTTGCTGATTCGTCAGCCGCATCGTCGCCACCGCCGCAGGCCGCGAGACCCAATACGGCGACTGCACCGAGCGCGAGGAGACGAACGCGATTTGAGCGTTGCTTCATGTGCATTTCCCCCTGGTTGTTGGTTGCGCATTCGGTGGTGAATGCGACCCCTTCACCATAATCGCACAGCATTCAAAATGCGACTGTTTTGGTCAACAATTCGTAGAGTTCCGCGTCGTATCAGTGGCACCCAGCGCGTCGTATCAGTGGCACCCTGCGCGTCGTAGGTTGGGCGAGATGCACAACCGCAACGTGGTGATCGTCGGGCTTGCCGCGGGCTTGCTGTCAGGCATCTTCGGTGTGGGTGGGGGCGTGTTGATCGTGCCGGGGCTCATGCTGGTGGCAAAGATGGAACAACGCCGCGCCCACGGCACGTCTCTCGCGGCCGTGCTGCCGATCGCGATTACCGGGCTCGTCACCTATCTCACCTACGACAATGTCGACTGGTGGGCGGCGGCATGCCTCGTTGCTGGCGCATTGCCGGGTGCGCTGCTCGGCACCAAGTGGTTGGCGACGGTCAACAAGAAAATGCTCACGTGGCTGTTCATCGCCGTTGCGCTGGCGTCAGCGGTGCGGCTGTTCTTCGGGATTGATACGTCGCAGACGGCCGACCACTCACTCGGGCTCACCGTTGCATTGGTGGCGGTCGGTTTCGTCTCTGGGGTGCTCGCCGGGTTGCTCGGCATCGGCGGGGGAATCGTGATGGTGCCCGCCCTCATGTTGCTGGGTGGCATTAGCGCTGTGCTGGCCAAGGGAACATCACTTGCCGCGATCGTGCCCACCAGCGTGATGGGCACGTGGCGCAACCGCAAGACAGAAAACGTCGAAATGCGCGCCGGCGCCACCATCGGCGTTGCAGGTGCCGCCACGGCGGTGGTCGGCGGGGTCATCGCCGAGGCCCTGCCCGAGCGGGTGGCCGCCGTTTCGTTCGCGGTGTTGATGGTGGCAGTGTGCCTCCGGCTCGCACTCGCGCAGCGCGTCGAGCGCTGAACCCGCACCGCGTAGACCACTCCTTCCGCCACACCCCCTCGGTACCCTTGCCTTGTGAGTGCGAAACGCCAGCTGATCGACGCAAAACGCGAAGACATTCGTCGCATCGTGCTCGCCAATCGAGGCAAACACGTCTATCTCTTCGGTTCGCTCGCTCGGGGCGACGACACCGATTCGAGCGACGTTGACCTCCTGGTCGAGTTTGACGAAAACGGCAGCCTCTTCGATCTCATGCATATTGAGGATGAAGTCGAGCAATTGCTCGGGGTGCCGGTCGATGTCGTCTCTGCGGGCGGTTTGCTGCCACGCGACGAGCACATTCGTCGCGAAGCCATTCTCATTTGACGCGCGACGACCTTCAGCGCATCGCCGACATCCGCGACGCGGCGGCCGATGTCGCGAAGGTCGTGGCTCTTGGTCGCGATAGTTTTCTTGCGACGACTATCCATCAACGCGGTGTCGAGCGGTTGCTCGAGATCATTGGCGAAGCGGCGAATCAGCTGTCGCGAGAAGTGAAACTGCGGCACCCAGACGTGAATTGGCGCGACATCGGTCGACTCCGCGTGCTGCTGGCGCATCGGTATCACCGGGTTGACCCTGCGTTGGTTTGGGTGATTGCAGAAGGTGATGTCCCCGAGCTGGTCGCGGCGTTGGCTGGTGAGTAAGGGCTGGATGGTCAACGGCGGCGGCGGACGGTTCAGGGCAACGCCGGGCAGGCAAGAGCGGGGGCGAAATTGGCTCGCACTTGCAATGAGACGAAAAGCGTCTTAGTGTCTCAGGTGATGACGGTCACAGACCAGAGCCTCAACGACGCCATTCTCGACGCCACCAAGACGGCGATCGAGCGCTGGGGTGTCGAGCGGCTCACCATCAACGATGTGTGCGACGTCGCGAAGATCTCTCGCGCCACCCTCTATCGCGCATTTCCTGGCGGCAAAGAAGTGCTGCTCGAAGCGTTGCGTGTGCGCGAGCTCGAACTCTTCTTCACCACGTTGCGTGCACACGCCGAAGGGGAAACCACCCTCGAAGACACCATCGTGCGTTGCATGGTGGTTGCCACCACCGAGCTGCGCAACGACCAACATCTCGCGCTGATGCTCGCCGCCGAGCCGGGTGACGTGCTCGCGCAATTGACCGTCGCAGGTGTGCCACGCATCGTGCGAGTGGCGACTGCGTACCTCACGCCGCTGCTCGAGCCGTATCTCTCGCGCAAAGAAGCCGCCGAGCTGGTCGAAGTGTTGGCGCGCCTCGTGATCAGCTACTTCCTCGCGCCGAGTTCGCAATACGACTTCACCAAAGAACAACATGCACGCGCGTTCATTCGAGCGCACGTGCCGATAAACAAAGGAGCAATGCAATGACCATCACCAACGCAGAAAACGAAGCCATCATCGGCCGCGCGTCGATCAATGACATCGAGGCGATTCTCTCGACCCCGTTGGTCGACCCGAACGAGGTCGAACATGTGGTGAAGAACAACGCCGACTCGATCTTCACGTGGGACTACTCGCTGGCCCGCCCGCAGTTGCGCAAGCTCTATGAAAAGGCCAAGACCGGCCAGTGGAACGGCACCACCGACCTGCCGTGGGCGACCGACGTCGACGTCGAAAAGACCGTCGCCGAAGATCAGGCGCTCATCGGCAACGGCATCGACCCCAACTGGTATGCAGACACTCCGCTCGCCAAGTGGGGCGACAAAGAGTGGCTCGAGTTCGGCATTCAGAGCCGCAAGTGGTCGCTCTCGCAGTTCCTCCACGGCGAGCAGGGTGCGCTCATCTGCACCGCGAAAATCACCGAGACGGTGCCGTGGTACGACGCCAAGCTGTACGCCAGCACCCAGGTGGTCGACGAAGCTCGCCACGTTGAAGTGTTCGCCCGCTACCTCGACGAGAAGTTGGGCGGCGGATACCCGATCAACGCACACCTCGAGATGTTGCTCGACGACATCATCAACGACTCACGATGGGACTTCACCTACCTCGGCATGCAGATCATGGTCGAGGGCTTGGCGCTCGCGGCCTTCGGCTACCTGCACCAGTTGACCAACGAGCCGCTGCTCAAGCAGTTGCTGCGCTATGTGATGAGCGACGAAGCCCGTCACGTGGCCTTCGGCGTGCTCAGCCTCAAAGAGGTGTACGACGGCATGAGCGACAAAGAGATCAAAGAACGCCAAGAGTTCGCCTACGAAGCGAGCATCCGCATGCGCGACCGATTCCTCCAGCAAGAGGTGTGGCGCCACATGGGCGTCGACCCGAAGGTGGTCGTGCCGCTGATGGTCAATGACCCGGGCCGCAAGGTGTTCCAATCGTTGCTGTTCTCGAAGATCGTGCCGAACTGCAAGAAACTGGGCCTGCTCGACCGTAACGAGAAGTGGCTGCGCCGTCGCTTCGAAGAGATGGGCGTCATTCAGTTCGAAGACATGGAGAACACCGGCGAGGAGTACCTGCAGTTCGAACTCGGCAAAGAGGTCGCCGCACCAGCGCACTAGTCTTTGCGCGTGCCGCGCTTCGGACAAGTCGTCACCGCGATGGTGACGCCGTTCCACAAAGACGGCTCGCTCAACCTCGACGGTGCCAAGCGCCTGGCGCGCTGGCTGCAAGACAACGGCAATGACGGGCTGGTGCTGGCTGGCACCACCGGCGAAGCACCGGTGCTGACCGACGACGAACGGCTGTCATTGTTCAAGGCGGTGGTCGAATCCGTCACCATTCCGGTGATTGCCGGCACGGGCACCAACGACACCGCCCACTCGATTCACATGACGAAAGAGGCGAGCAAGTTGGGTGTGGCGGGCATTCTCGCGGTGACGCCGTATTACAACCGACCGTCACAAGCGGGAATCGAAGCACACATGCGCGCGGTGTGTGGGGCAACAGACTTGCCGGTCGTGATCTACGACATTCCGGTGCGTACTGGCCGCAAGATCAATACGCCCACGTTGGCGAAACTCGCCAACGAAGTGAAGAACGTTGCAGGGGTAAAAGATGCAGCCGGCAACCCTGCCGAGAGTGCACGACTGATGACGATGGTGCCGAAGTCGTTCGAGTTGATCTCGGGCGACGACGGGCTCACGCTGCCGCTCATGGCCGTGGGTTGCACCGCAGTGATCGGTGTGGCCACGCACTGGAGCGGTGTTGACCACCAAGAGATGTTCACGAAGTGGAACGCCGGCGACACCGCAGGTGCGCGCGCCGTGAATGCGCGACTCGTCGAAAGTTTCGCCTTCGAAACAGGAGATGACAACCCCAACCCGCTGCCAACGAAAGCGATGATGAACCATCTCGGTCTCGACGTGGGCGAGGCACGCTTGCCGATGGGCCCGCCGCCTGCAGGGCTGTCTGAGCGTGCCGCGCACGTGATGAAGAACCTGGTCGCCGCCCGCGGCTAGGCCGTGGTTCGGGCGCAGTGAGATCTCGTCGCCCTCCACCAACATCACGCGCCCCACGGGTACTTTGTATCCGTGCCATCTAGCGCCAAAAAAGCCACAAAACGCTCTGCTGGCGCGCGCCCGCAGACCGGTTCGCAGCGCGGGCGCACCATGCGCGACCATGCCTCGGGCCAGCACAGCCGCACCCACGACGAGGTAGACCCGTCGACCAAGTTCCGCGTGGTGCAGGGCGACCCCGTCTTGCGGCCGATGCTCGCCGAGCGGGCGGGCGAGCTGATGGGCATGTTCCTCTTGGTGCTTGGCGTGTTGTTGTCGCTGTCGGTCTACGTGAGCGTGGTGGGGCCGGTCGGCCGGGGCCTCGACACCTCGCTGCGCTGGACGGTCGGCCTCGGGCGATACGTCTTACCGGTCGTCTGCTTCGGCCTCGGTGTGGCGCTGCTCAAGCGGGTGAGCATCGAGCACCGCGTGCGGCTGACCTTCGGGTGGCTGGTGGTATCGATTGCGCTGCTCGGCGTGATGCACATCTTCTTGGCGGCAAATGAATTGACCATTTCGCTCGGTGCCCTCGAGGGTGCCGGCGGTTGGCTCGGTTGGTTGATCGGCGAGCCGTTGGAAGCATCGCTCTCGCCGGTGGGTGCCGTGGTGATTCTCGCGCCAACGATTGTGCTCGGTCTCATGCTTGCATCGGCGAAGTCACTGCCCGACCTCTGGCGTTCGATTGGCGCGATGTTTAAGAATCTTGATTCAGCTGCTCGCCGTTACCGCGAAGGTGGCGATCGACCATTCGACGTCGAGACCGATGGCAATGTTGTGGCCGGCATCGACGAGCTTGATGCCGCTCGGCGCGAACACGAAGAAGCCGCGTCGCGTGGCGAGATCTACGACCATGCGCGCGATGGTGTCGATGACGACGGCGATGATGAAGGCGACGGTGACGTCAACGAAAGTGAACGAAAACCCCGCAAGCCCCGCCTGCGCGTCGTGAAACCCAAGCCCGAGCCAGCCCCGAAGCCCGCATCGAGCAAGCCGGTTAAGGGTGAGCAACAGCAGATGCCGCTTGGCCCAGGCGCGCAGCCGTCGTCGTGGAATCTTCCGCCGCTCGATCTGCTCGCCCTCACCAGCAACAAGCGCGCCAACGAAGACGCCGTCGCCGAACGTGGTGATGCGTTGGTCGCGGCATTGTCGTCGCACGGCGTTGATACGAAGTTGGTCGGCTTCACGCGTGGTCCGACGGTGACTCGCTACGAACTCGAGCTCGGCGAGGGCATCAAGGTGGCGCGACTCACCTCGTTGTCGAAAGACATTGCGTATGCGATGGCGGCAGTCGATGTGCGCATCTTGGCGCCGATCCCTGGTCGTTCGGCGATTGGCATTGAGGTGCCCAACGACTCGCGCGACCTCGTGTCGCTCGGCGACTTGCTCACCGCACCCGAGTCGAAGTCAGCGCAGCATCCGCTAGAGGTTGGCGTCGGCAAAGACATCGCGGGTCGACCGGTGTTTCTCAACATTTCCACCACGCCACACCTGCTCATTGCTGGCGCAACCGGCGCGGGCAAGTCGAGCGTGCTCAACTGCATCATTACCACGCTGCTCATGCGCACGACACCCGAACAGGTGAAGTTGATTCTGATTGACCCGAAACAAGTTGAGATGGGGCAATACGCCGGACTGCCGCACCTGCTGACACAGCCAGTCACCGTGCCGAAGAAGGCCGCCAACGCGCTCGGATGGGCAGTGAAAGAAATGGAGCGTCGCTACGACGTGCTCGTTGAAGCCGGCTTCCGCGACATCACCGGATACAACGCTGCGTACGATCGCGGTGAACTGAACCAGGCCGATGACACCGCAGTCGCCGAGACGAAGAAGTTCGAGCGCATGCCATACATCGTCGTGGTGGTTGATGAGTTGAACGACCTGATGATGGTCGCGGCGCGCGACGTGGAAGAGTGCATCACACGCATCGCGCAGAAGGCGCGCGCAGTCGGTATTCACCTCATCGTCGCCACGCAGCGACCGAGCGTCAACGTGATCACTGGCGTGATCAAGGCCAACATTCCCGCCCGTATGGCGTTCGCCGTGTCAAGCCTGACCGACAGCCGCGTGATCTTGGATCAGCCCGGTGCCGAGAAGCTCGTCGGTAAAGGCGACTTGCTCATGCTGCCCGGCAACACGAGCGTGGCCCAGCGTGTGCAGTCGGCCTGGGTGGGCGAGAACGAGGTTCGCAATATCGTGGCCCACTGGAAGCGCCAGTCGCCCGAGGTTGCCTACGTCTCGGGAATCGAAGGTGGGGGCAGTGCAGAAGGTGCCGGTGAGTTGCCCGGCGGCACCACCGGCGACGAAGACGACGACGAACTGTTGAAGCACGCCATCGACCTCATCGTGCGCACGCAACTCGGCTCGACCTCGATGTTGCAACGCAAGTTGAAGGTGGGGTTTGCCCGTGCCGGGCGCCTGATGGACCTCTTGGAGCAGCGAGGCATTGTGGGCCCAAGCGAAGGCTCGAAGCCCCGCGAAGTGCTGATGACGCTCGAAGAATGGGAAAAGATCCAGGGCGGCTGAGGCACTACTCTTCGCCCATGAGCACAACGGGCACTGGCATCGCAGGCGTCGACATCTTCGGCAAGGGTCTCACGTTTCCTGAAGGTCCTGTCGCCTGCGACGACGGCTCGGTGCTCGTCGTCGAGATGTTCGGCGAGCGCATCACGCGCATCAACCCTGACGGCTCGACGTCGGTAGTGGCTGAAGTGCCCGGCGGCCCGAACGGTCTCGCCGAGTGCGCCGATGGTTCGCTCATCGTGTGCAACAACGGTGGGTCGTTCACGGCAATCGATCTCGGCGGGTTGATTCTCCCTGGGCCATTCGACCCGGCGCGACACACCGGCGGTCGCATCGAGCGAGTTAACCCGAAGACTGGCCAGATCGCTCGCTTGTATGACTCGTGTGACGGGCATCCGCTACGCGGACCCAACGACCTCGTGCTTGACGGCAAGGGCGGGTTCTACTTCACTGATCACGGCATTCGTCACGAACGTAGTGGCGATCGCACATCGATCTACTACGCAAAACTTGACGGCTCGATGATCAAAGAAGTGGTGTTCCCAGTCGAAGCGCCGAATGGTATCGGGTTGTCGCCCGATGGCACCAAGTTGTATTACGCCGAGACGCACGCCGCGCGAGTGTGGGTGCGCGACATCGTGCAACCAGGCGAAGTGACGCCAGTGACGCCGTTCGATACGCACCATTTGCTGTGGGCGTCACCAACGCTCGTCTACCTTGACTCGCTTGCAGTCGACGGTGATGGCAACGTGTGCGTGGCGACCATTGCACCTGCGGGTGGTGGTGTGACGGTGATCAGCCCTGAGGGCAAGGTGGTGCGCTTCGTAGCGTCGGGCGACGTGATGACGACCAACATCTGCTTCGGCGGCCCCGACCTGCGAACTGCCTACATCACTCGCTCGGGCGTTGGCGATGTGGTGGCTACGCAGTGGGCGAGCCCTGGGCTGGCGTTGCACCGCTAGCTCGCCACACCAGTTGCTCTGCGCCGCTTGCGTAGCACTGCTGCCGCAAGCGTGGCTCTCGTAGCCTTGACGCGTGGTATCGCGCTTCTATATCGAGACGCTTGGGTGCCCGAAAAACGAAGTTGACTCAGAAAAACTTGTCGGCACGCTGCTGGCGCAAGGTCTGACCGCCACCGAAGACGAGAGCGAAGCCGACGTCGTTGTGGTCAACACGTGCGCCTTCATCGAAGATGCTCGAAAGGAGAGCATCGACACGATTCTCGCCTTGAGCGACCGCCGCAAGAAGGGAGCACGACTCGTGGTGACCGGCTGCATGGCCGAGCGTTACGGCGACGAACTACGCGCCAACCTGCCCGAAGCCGACCAGATTGCCGGCTTCGGTGTGGCAATC
>RFMM01000248.1 GCA_009927665.1 Actinomycetota bacterium | reverse complement strand
AACAAAGGAAACAACACCAAATGGACAAAGTTGATTGGATAGCAGCGCTATCCGACAGTCAGCACGAGCTGATTTACAACGCATTCTCCTTCGCGGTCGCCGCGATGGGCATCGGATTCGTGTACTTCCTCGTGTCCCGCAACCGAGTAGCACCCCAGTACCGCAGCGCCGTCACGATGTCGGCGATGATCTGCGGTATCGCGGCCTACCACTACTGGCGCATCTTCGGCCAGTTCGCTGACGGAGGCACGTGGAACGAGGGCTACCGCTATGCGGACTGGCTCCTCACCGTTCCGCTGCTCGTGGCTGAACTCGTCGTTGTGTCAGGCCTGAGCAAGGAAGCAGCGAAGAAGACGACCCCACGCCTCGTGGTGGCCGCCCTCTTGATGATCGCCACCGGCTACCCGGGCGAGACTGCCGCAGGCGGCAGCAGCACCCGCACCGTCTGGGGCATCATCTCGAGCATCTTCATGCTCTACGTGCTCTATGAATTGTTCGCAGGCGAAGTGGGCAAAGCCCTCAAGTCGCAGAGCGGCGAAGTGGGCTCGAAGCTCAACAACGTGCGCTACCTGCTGCTCTTAACCTGGGGCGTGTACCCGATCGCCTACATCCTCGGCGACTCGTCGAGCTGGTTGTCGGAGACCCTCGGTCTCAGTGGCAGCGAAGCGTCGACCGCGATCCAGTTCGGCTACACCATTGCCGACGTGTTGGCCAAGCCTGGTTACGGCTTGATCATCTTGGGCATCGCGATTGCTCGCTCGAACGCAGAGGGTTACCGAGCCGCCTAAGGCTCACGCAATTCGCCGCCCTTCGGGGTGGATGGAAAGGCCCCGGTCGAAAGACCGGGGCCTTTCTCATGTAGGCGTGAGCAGCGACGTCAATCGCTCTGTGATGGCTCCGTGAGACGGAGAAGTCGCCGCAACCCAAAGCACGAAGTCGTACACCTGGTCGTTCGTGAGATGTGATACTGACACTCCGTTGATTTCGAGAAACACTGCAGTTGACAACCAACCAAGTCGCTTGTTCCCGTCGATAAGCGCGTGGTTTCCAACAATCGACTGCAGGAGCGCTCCGGCCATTTCGTAGATGTTGCGGTAGGCATACTCGCCGCCAAACGTGGTTTGTGGTCGCAACACTGCCGAATTCAGCAATCCCATGTCGCGCACTGGCACCGGATCGCCGAGCAACCGACGTCCTAGGTTCAGGACGTCATCAATCTCGAGAAATCGAAGCGGGCGGGTCATTCGCCAAGTCGCCGCAATGCGTCACCGTGCACCTTCATGATGAGCTCAGCGGCATCATCAATTCGACTGTGGTGATCGACGCGAATCACCCATTCACGCACAGCTGTGCGAGCCGCGTCTTGCATCGAGATGCCTTGTGCCTTCGCTGCTTTCTTGAGGCTCGATTGTTCTGCTTTGGTAAGTCGGAGTGTCATGGCCATGCCTTTATGGTATCATTTTGATACCATTTGTCAAACAGTGGGCGACGGGCGTGCGGGTTGCGATGAAAGGGCTTCGGGCCCTGGGCCGGGCTTAGGGGCGCTGGAGCAGTTGGCGCAGGTAGTTGAGGGCGCTGATCACGGCGAGTTCGCGCATGGTCTTGCGGTCGCCGGGCAACATCACGGTGGTCGAACTGGCGACGAGTTGACCAGATGAGCCGGAGCTAGTGCCAGGGCCGCCCGCAGGCATCGCCACGGCGATGCACAAGGTGCCGACTTTGGCGCCGTCTTGTTCGGCGGGGCCAGCCACGCCGGTGAGTGCGAGACCTACCGATGAACCAACGGTCTTGCACACCCCCACTGCCATCGCACGCGCGGTGTCTTCGCTGATCACCGGGCCGCGCGGCACGCCAAGCACATCGAACTTCACGTCGCTTGCGTAGGCGACCACGCCGCCGCGCATCACATCACTCGAACCGGGGGTGGCGGTCAAACGACCAGCGACCAAACCGCCCGTCACACTTTCGGCGACTCCAATAGTGAGGCCTTGGGCTCGCAACAGGTCGAGCACGACGGATTCCATCGTGTCGGTGTCGTAGCCGAACACCACCTCAGGCACTATGGCGCGAACGCGCTCGGCCCACGAATCAAGCAGCGACTTCACCGATGCGTCGTCGGCACCGCGGGCGGTGAGGCGCACCTTGATGCCCTCCCATCCGCTCGCCAAGAACGCGAGCGTCGGATTGCCCACGCGGTCTAGTTCGTCGATGAGCGGCTGCAGGCGCTCATTGAGCCCACTCTCGCTCTCGCCCCACGTGCGCAACACACGCGAGGCAATCTTGCGCGGCTCACCCGAGCGCGCCAACAAGTCGGGCAGAATCGCGCGCTCGAACATTTCGTGCAGTTCGTAGGGCACGCCAGGCACCGCATAAATCACCTTGTCGCCCACTGGGCAGATGAGGCCAGGGGCGGTGCCGCGCTTCTGCTCAATCACGCTCGCCCCACGCGGCACCATGGCCTGGCGGAGGTTGTTCTCGGCCATCTTGCGGTTGCGCGAGGCGAACATATGGGCGATTCGGTCGGCTATCACGTCGTGCATCTCGAGCGTGGTGCCCATCACTTCGGCGATCGACTCACGGGTGATGTCGTCATGGGTGGGGCCGAGCCCGCCGCACACGATGACGGCATCAGCATCGCGCAGAACCGACTGCAGCGCGGCAACGATGCGCGCTTGGTTGTCGCCCACCTTGACCTGCAGGCACGAATCGATGCCCGCCGCAGCGAGCTGCTCACCCAACCACGACGAGTTGGTGTCGACGATTTGACCGAGCAGCAATTCGGTGCCGACTGCTACAACATCACAGCGCACCGGCGGCACCTCGCTTTGGTGAGAGTGCCTTCCACGCATATTGCGCACCAGACAGCAGCGTGAGCCCGACCGCCAACCACAAGAGCGACGACCACAGCCATTCTTCGTCGAAGGTGAGCGGCATCAACGCGCCGGCCACCGCCAGCTGTTGGCTGAGTGTCTTTACCTTTGCGGTGCGACTCGCTGGCATCGACACTCCCTTAGCACCGGCGAGCACTCGGTAGATGCTGACGCTCACCTCGCGCACCGCGATGATGACGACGGGCAACAACCAGAAGACGCCGCGCGACACCAGCGTGAACATCGCACCAAGCACAAGCACTTTGTCGGCGAGCGGGTCGAGAAAGGCTCCACTGCGGGTGATGCCGTGTCGCCGCGCGAGATAGCCGTCGAAGCCATCGCTCACGCACAACACAAACCACATGCCGAGCGCAACCCACGAGCCGCCAGGCTCGACAGGAATGATCGCAAACAACAGCGGCGACACGAGAATGCGTGAGACCGTGACGGCATTGGCCCAGGTGATGAGCGCGCTCGGGTCAACGGGCACGGGAAGACTCCTCGCGGTTGCCCATCGCACTGGTCGCCCCCTCGGCAACGAGGTCGGGGCCCTCGGCATCAACGATGCGCACCTTGGCGAAACTACCCGTTGCGAGTGATTCGGGCACCCGCACGATGCCGTCGATTTGCGGGGCTTCGCGGTGGCTGCGACCGACACCAGGCTCATCAACCAGCACTTCGACCACTTCGTCGATGAGGTCGTCGCGCTTTGCGGCGGTGATCGCATCTTGCAGCTCACGTAACTCGGCGATGCGTTCGTGCATCAACGCGGCTGGCACTTGGTCGGGCAGGTCGACGGCGTAGGTGCCCTCTTCGGGGCTGTATTCAAAGAACCCGCACCAGTCGAGCGATGCCTCGCGCACGAACGCGAGCAACTGGTCATGGTCGTCTTCGGTCTCCCGGGGTATCCGACGATGAAGTTGCTGCGGAATGCCGCCTGCGAGTCACGCGAGCGAATGTCGGCAATGCGCTTCGAGAATCGCTCGCCATCACCCCAGCGGCGCATGCGGCGCAGGTGCGGTGTCGACACGTGTTGGAGGGAGAGGTCGAAATACGGCACACCGCTCGCCAGAATCGCGTCGATGAGTTCATCGGTCAGGTCACTCGGGTACAGATACAACAATCTCGTGCGCGGCACCTTGGCACTCACCGCCCGCACGAGCGGCACGATTGAACCGGCGCCCAGTTCGCCTGGGCGGTCTTTGCCGTAACTTGCGAGATCTTGGGCGACGAGCACAATTTCTTTGGCTTGTAGTTCGTCTACTTCACGCAAGATGCTGTCAACATCGCGACTGCGCTGCGGCCCGCGAAACGATGGAATCGCACAGAACCCGCAGTTGCGATCGCAACCTTCAGCAATCTTCACGTAGGCCCATGGCTCGCGCGACTTGGGTCGCGGCAGATTCAACAGATCAAATGAT
>RFMM01000083.1 GCA_009927665.1 Actinomycetota bacterium | reverse complement strand
GCCCGCGTCAGCCGAGTAATACGACCGCGCCGCCACGATGATGCTGCGCGCGCCGGGCACCGACATCGTCGGCGTTGTCGAGCGCTCTGGGTTGCGAAAGGTGAACTGCATCGTGTCAACCAGTCCCCTTGCGATGCGCGATTCAATTGCCGTGCGGGCCCTGTGCAACGGCTCAGCAGTGGTGACGCCAACACGGTCAGCGCCCGCCTCGCGCACGAGGCGCATCAACTCGGCGGTGTAGTTGTCGCCCAACATCTCGCTCAACGCTACGCATCGCGCTGCGATGGGCCTTGGCCGTTAGGCGCTGCGTTGGTGGCGCAACCTCGGCACCAAGCCCGCCTTGGCCATCACGGCCAGGGTGCGCAGTTCTTCGTAGTCAAAGATCACGGCCTCAGGCTCTGGCTCGCCGCAAAGTGCGGTGACGAGACAGTCGCTGCATGCGTCGGTGTTACGCATAACGCACGAGTCACAGGTGATGAGCAGCGTGTTGTCGGGAACTTCGGGGTGAATACGCATGCATCAACCGTGGCGATGGGGTGTGACGAAGAAACGACGACACACCCCCGTGCAAAACTTGTGTCGTGAGCATCGACATCATCGAAGACAACATGCCGTGCGACTATTGCGGCACACTCATTCAGTTCTTCGACGATGACTTCGTGATCTGCCCCGAGTGTGGCGCCGAATATTGGAATATGGACTACACCGGCGAGCACCCCGGCGATCGGCCCGACAATCTGCTCTGACACCGCCGCACGAGCCTGACACGGTCACACGTGCCTCGTGCGCGTGCGTAGTACTTGCATGACCACACTGACACCTCCCACATCCATCAGTTCCAACCTTCTTCCGACCATCGTCAACCTCGACGAGGCGCGCGAGCGATGCCACGACTTCGCAAGCGTGCTGACCGCGGGCCCCTCGCTCGACGAGGTGTGCGACTTTGCGCACCCCGAGCACAAGGTGGTCGAGTTCGATGACGTCACCTCGGCATACTCGGGCTACACCCCACCCACCTTCGACCAGGTCGAAGAAATGGTGCGCTGGGGCGAAGGTCGCATCGACCTGCTCGTGCACTGTCATGCGGGTATGTCGCGATCGACGTCGACGGCGTGGGGCATCGCAATTGCCAACGGGTTCGACCCGCAAGAGGCGTTCGATCTTCTGAAAAACAACCACCCGGTCGAAACGCACTTCGCGTGGCGTTCAGGTGGCAACCGCATTGCTCTGCGCGACCCGCGACCGTTCATTCCGAATCGGTTGATCGTGACGCACCTCGAGTCGTTGTTCGAACTTCAACCCGGCACGCTGCGACGCATTCTCGACCGCGCGAACTGACCCACGCGGCGTGCGAAACTGCGGGGTGCCGAAGGCGGCGCTGCGCAGTTAGCTGACGACCGGGCCGTTCGCGTCGATGCGCAGGCGGTGCACTTGACCGCTGCGCGGCAACGCTTTTGCGACGTTGTCGACCTGGCTCGAATCACAGAGGCATGCCATCGTCGGCCCAGAACCTGACAGCCACGCTGCCCATGCGCCTGCATCGAGTGCTGCACGCATTGCTCGCTTCGTCTCTGGAACCATCGCCAGGCGCACGTCTTGATGCAGACGATCTTGCGTCGCATCGTGCAACGCAGCAACATCGCCGGTTGCTAGTGCTGCCACGAGCAGCGATGATCGCGAGATGTTCCACACTGCATCGGTGAGCGACACCGTCGGCAACAACTTGGTGCGCGATTCTTTGGTGCTCGTCGTGTTCTCGGGCACCCACACGACCACTTCTCCATGCACCGCCACAGGTACACGAATGGCACGACCTGCCGCTGCAACGGTGAAGCCACCGAGTGCCGATGCCGCCACGTTGTCGGGGTGACCTTCAAGTTCTGCCGCGGTGCGAAATGCCGACATTCGCGCATCATGCGAGTTGGCAGCCACCACACCGTCGCGCTGCGCTATCGCCAACAGGGCACCCGCCACCCGTGCCGCCCCGCTAAAACCAAGCCCGCGACCCATCGGGATTCCTCCGTTCGACCAGACCTCGCCCGCCCCGCCGGCCGTGCGAAACGCAACATGTGTCGGATGATGAGCGTCGCAGACCCGCGCCGTGCTCGGCTGGCCGTCGCCGATGAGCCCCGCTTCGAGGTGCAGCGACAATGCGAGGCCAAGCGAGTCAAACCCAGCGCCGAGATTGGCAGTGCTCGCCGGCACCGAGACGCGAATCACCATTTCAGCGTAGTTTCGCTAGCGCTGGCGCCGACTACCACGACCGCCAACTGCGACCCCAGCGTGGTGAGGTGCGCCGCAAGTAGGCAGCCAAGCGTGGGTGGCGGTCTTCGATCAGCTCGGGCAGCACGATATGCACGATGATGTCGAGCTGGCGCACGAACCGACATGGCGAACCGAACCAAAAGCGACTCACCGGCTTCCGTTCGAGTTTTCGCACGAGCCGCAGCGTCTCGCGCAAGCCGAGTTCGCGTGAGAAACCGTGTTCGCCGATGCTGTAACGGTAGTTGCGAGTTGCTAGTCGCGCTGCGACTCGGCGACGAACGCATCGAGCGCTGCAGCGCCGCCCCCGCTGCTGATTGATTGGTCGGCCAGCGATACCCCTTGCGAGAGTGACACTGCTGCCCCAACCAGGTGCAGCGCGACTGCCGCATTCAACACCACCACATCGCGAATCGGGCCTGCGAGTCGATTCGCAAGCACCTCACGCACGATTCGTGCGTTGTGCGTTGCATCGCCGCCTCGAAGTTGGTCGTTGGGCGCCGCGGCAAGCCCAAGATCGCTCGCGACAATCACACTTTCACCTTGCACGGCACCGTCGCGAGTAGCGATAACCCGATTGGCGCCCGCAAGCGACAGTTCATCGAGCCCACCGTGGCCGTGCACCACGAGCGACGCCGTAGTGCGTTTCGCGAGCACCGTTGCCATCGTGCCCATGCGCGCCGAGTTGGCGACCCCCACCAGCATGTAAGCAACGGGTGCCGGGTTGGCCATCGGCCCGAGCAAGTTGAAGATGGTTGGCACACCCAACTCGCGACGCACCGGCCCCACATGACGAAACGCGGGGTGAAACTTCGGCGCGAAGATGAAACCGAAACCCGCGGCGCTCACGCAACGAGACACCTGCTCTGGAGTCAGTTCGATGCGCGCACCGAGCGCCTCGAGCACATCGGCGGTGCCACACTTGCTGCTCGCCGAACGATTGCCGTGCTTGCATACGGGCACTCCGGCACCTGCAACCACCAGAGAGGTCATGGTCGATACGTTCACCGAGCCACTGTGGTCACCACCCGTGCCAACGATGTCAATTGATTGTGAAGCAATTGCGTCGGGCAACTCGACTCGAGTCGCCGCTTCTCGCACCGCCGAGAGAAAACCGCCAAGCTCATCGGGTGTTGCCTCGCGGGCGTTGTAGCCGAGCAAGAACTGCTTGATCTGTTCGGGCGACTGCTCGCCACGCAAGAGGCTGCCCATCACTGTCGCAGCCTCGTGGTGCGTCAGCGCCGAATGTGCAGTAGTCACTCGTTCAGTCTGGCGGAAAGCTTGCCGCTAGTCGGCAGGTGCTCACAGCATCGCGGCAGGTTCACTGCCACGTCGCAAAAGGTACATGCCCATAAAGGAAACACCGGCGGGCTCGCTTGCGCGGGCCCGCCGGTGATCCGTGTGACTTCGAATTAGAGGCTGGCGACGTCGACAGTCGGCGGCACGATGACCTGGTCGATCACGTGAATCACGCCGTTGCTGGCGGCCACGTCAACTGCAACCACGTTCGCTCCGTTGACCTTGACTCCACCGTCGGTGGTGATAGCGATCGTCGAACCTTCTACCGTCGCGACATCACCGGCCGTGACGTCGGTTGACATCACTTGGCCAGATACGACGTGATAGGTCAAGATTGCCGTCAGCGCTGCCACGTTCTCAGGCAACAGCAGCTTCTCGAGCAAGCCCGCAGGCAGAGCTTCGAAAGCCGCGTTGGTCGGGGCGAAAACGGTGAATGGGCCCGCACCTTGCAGTGTCTCGACGAGACCGGCGGCCTGAATCGCCGCTACCAAGGTCGAGAAGTCGGGGTTGCCGCTTGCAACGGCGACGATGTCACCGGCTTCGGCTGGCATGGCCTCTTCGGCCATCGTGTCTTCAGTGACCTCAGCAGCGGTGTCTTCGGTCGCTTCGTCGTCACCACCGCAGGCGGCGAGCACGAGTGCTGACGCTGCAGCGATTGCAATCAGTTTCTTTTTCATGCTGTATCCATTTTGTTGAGGGGTAGTTGCGGTCGAACGACCGCATTTGACACGAAATCAGCTCAAAGCCGAACAGGCTCGCAAGTGGTGCGACAGGCGTCACGAACACCACCGAGACGTCGCCAACTCTGGCAGAGAGCGAACGCGCGGTACGAACTACCGCGTCTTGACCATCGACCAGACGCGTGATCACTTCGATGGCCGACGGATTGTCGGTGTCTTCGTTGATGCTCGACAACTCGGCGAACTACGCGTCGTCGCGCAGGTCGGTGAGCAGCTCGGTCACAGTGAAGTCTGGCAATTCGATCGCCTCGAGATAATTCGACAAGTCGCAGCGCAACTGCACGCCGCCCTTCGCGAACGTTTCGATCTGGGCAGCAGTGAAGTCGAATCGCACGTAATGCACCGCTGCCGTCACCGTCTCGCGAGTGAGGCCTTCGGCGTGCTGTTCGTCGACGGTGCAACGAACGCTGCTTCCGTCGGCGAGCACGATGACGAGCGACTTCTCGATGCCGACCAATTTGGGCAGCCACTCGCGCATCTGATCTTCACTGGTCAACTCGATGAAGAGCGTCGCGCACAACTGACCGGGCTCGGGAATCATCGGGTTGTAGGCGCGCAGTTCTTCCATCACGCCTTCGTCGGTGACGGTGCGCTCGACGCGCAGCATCTCTTGAATCTGGTTGTGCATCGTCGCGCGATTCTCGAAGGCAACCGTCACGACGGTGCCGAGGTGCAGGCGACGGCGACGCTTCACTTCGATGATCTCGTTGCGACGCTCTTCGCGCACACGCTCATATGCGCGGTGGTCGAGAATGTCGTTGAGGGTGAGCTTGCGTTTGCTGGTCATGGTCGACATCGGGGGTGTCTCCTTGTTGTTGGGGTGTTGTTGGGGGTTGTACTTGCTGGGGTGATTACTCGGTATCGAGCCCGTAGGCCTTGGCGACCACCTGCAGCGGGTGCAGTGGTGAATCGCCGGTTTGCTCGGTGATTGCGGTGTTTGCCAGGTGGCAGTCGCCCGCCACGACGTCGCCGTCGGCGGCCTGCACCATCTCACCGAGTTTCTTGCCGATCGGAATACTGAGCTCGGCGTTTTCGGCGCGCAAGCCCCACATTCCGTCGATGCCCGAGCATTGCTGCACGAGCTTGATCTTTGCACCGGTCAACTTCATGAGGTCGCGGCTCTTCAAGCCGATGTTCTGCGCGCGCAAGTGGCACGGCGTGTGATACGTGATCGTCTCGGGCACTTCACCGGGGAACTGCGTGTCGAGTGACGAACCCTCGGTCTTGTGCACCTTCATGAGGTATTCGGCTGCGTCGAAGGTGTGCTCTGACACGAGTTGCGCATCTGGGCCACCGACGTAGTCGAGATAGTCCTTTTTCAGCACGTAGCTGCACGTGGGCTGGGGCACCACGATGTCGTTGCCTTTGCGCACTTCGGCGGCAAGCATCGCCACGTTGTCGACCGCCACCTTGGTGAATGCCGCCATGTCGCCACTGTGCAAGAACGGAGCACCACAGCAACCGGCGTCGGTCAGCGAGCACTCGATGCCGTTGTGTTCATAGACCTTGACCAGCGCTTTGCCAATGGCCGGCTCTTGGTATTCGACGAGGCAGGTCGGGAACACGGTGACACTGCCCTGCTTCTTGCCGACGCGCACCTTGGGCCGTTGCTTGAACCACGACGAGAATCGCGTACGCGCAAACTTCGGCAAGAGTCGCACACTCGAGATGCCGGCGGTCTTTTCCACCACTTTGCGAATGAGCGAGCCAGGCTTGGCGCCCATCACCTTGTTGGTGAGTTTCACCGTCGCCACCGACACCTTGCCGATTGCGTCAGTGTTGCCCATCACCGTCGTGGTCACCTTGTCTCGCAACGTCACTTGACCGTTGGCGCGACGCATCGCGTCGGCGCGCAGCATCAGTCGCGGAAAATCGAGCGCCCATTCGTGCTGACCCGGAATGTACGGGCAGTTGATGTAACACAACTTGCACTGGAAGCATTCGTCAATCACGTGGTCTTGCTGTGCGGGCGTCATCTTGCCCGCGTCTTGATCGTCGTGCTGGTCGATGTAGTCAAAAAGGGTCGGAAACGACGGACAAAATTTGAAGCACAGGCGACACCCGTGGCACAAGTCGTAGACGCGCTCTAGCTCGGCGCGTGTGTCGGCTTCGTCGAGATACAGCGGGTGATGTGGATCGTAGGTAGTGGTCATTTCGTTTCCGTGTTCATGCAGGTTTCCGGGGCGCGACCCGGGTCGATGTCGTCAACCATCTCGGTCAACAATCGCCCGGGCCGCTACCCGCGGAGGTTATTGCGGTGAGATTCGCTGGGCGAATCAGCCGACGGTCTTGAGACCCTCGGTGAAGCGTCCGGCGTGGCTCTTTTCGGCGCGTGCGAGCGTCTCGAACCAGTCGGCGATTTCGGCGAAGCCTTCGTCGCGTGCGGTCTTGGCAAAGCCCGGGTACATCTGGGTGTACTCGTAGGTCTCGCCGGCGATCGACGCCTTCAGGTTCTGCTCGGTGTCACCGATCGGCTCGCCGCTGGCGGGGTCGCCAACTTCGGCCAGGTAATCGAGGTGGCCGTGTGCGTGTCCGGTTTCGCCTTCGGCGACTGAACGGAACAATGCAGCGGCGTCGGGGTAGCCCTCGACGTCGGCCTTCTGGGCGAACCACAAGTAGCGGCGGTTGGCCTGGCTCTCGCCAGCAAACGCTTCCTTGAGGTTCTCATGTGTCTTGGTGCCGTGCAACTTGGCCATGAGTGTTTCTCCTTGGTTGGTGGGTTATTGGGATGATCCGCGACTCGTGCGCCGTGGCGCGCGCTTCGTGGACTTCGCCCGCCCGGTTTGCTGCCGAGCGGGAGACTTGGTTGAACTTGTGCTGCGCGCCGAGTTGCCCTTAGCGACTCGACCGTGAAAGACGATGCTCACGTTTTCGACCTCGAAACCCTCGGGCAGTTGCGCACGCAATGCATCGAGATTGTCGACGTACACGTCGAACACCTCCCCCGTCGCGGCATCAAGCGCATGATGGTGATCATCGACGTTCGGGTCGAACCGTAGTGCGCCACCGTCGCAGCGCATGAGCTGAATTTCGCCCATCTCCGAGAGTTCATCGAGCGTTTGATACACCGTGCGCAGCGAGATGCCGGGCATTCGTTTGCTCGCCACCGCAAACAGTGCATCAGCGGTCGGGTGGGTGGCGTTGTCGTGCAACAGCGAAAAAATCAGTTGTCGCTGCGGCGTGAGGCGACGACCTTGCGCGCGATACTTGGCGGCGACGAGTTCGGGGGCTTGCACACCGGGCACGCTATTCGCTGGTTTTGCTTATTTGCAAGTCATGCAGACAAGGTCGAGGCGGTCAGCCGTCACACCGCACCGTCAGGCCCGCACTTCTAGGCTCTGCGCGGTGAAGCGCGCCGCCATGCTCAGCCGACTGCGCAGCGAGCCCTTCGACCTGCTCGTCGTTGGCGGTGGTATCACCGGGGCTGGTGTCGCGCTCGATGCCGCCGCCCGCGGTTTGCGCGTTGCGCTCGTCGACCAATCCGACTTCGCATCTGGCACGTCATCGAAGAGCAGCAAGCTCATTCACGGTGGGCTGCGCTACCTGCAGCAGGGCGACATCGCGCTCGTGTATGAAGCTCTCTACGAACGCCAGCGACTCTTGCGCAACGCGCCACATCTCGTGAAGACGTTGCCGTTCATGATCCCCGTCATGACCCGCGATGGTGTGGTGTCGCGCAAGATCGCCCGCGCGCTCGGCTCTGCGTTGTGGATGTATGACCTCACGGGCGGTTGGCGCGTCGGCAAGTTGCATCGCCGGTTGCGCGCCAAGGCCGCCCTCGCACATATGCCCACGATGGATGCCACCAAGCTCTCGTCGGCATACCTCTATTTCGACGCCGAGGCCGACGACGCTCGCCTCACCCTCGCCATCATTCGCTCGGCCATCGAACGAGGTGCAATCGTCGCCAACTATTGCGGCGTCACCGCGATGCGCAAAGACGACGCTGGCCACATTGTCGGCGCGAGTGTTGCGACGCGCGACGGTGAAGCTTTCGACATCTCGGCACGCGTCGTGGTGAACGCCACCGGCGTGTGGGGCGATGCGCTACGTCGCATGGATGTTGGTGGCGACTCGGTGACGATTCGCCCCGCCAAGGGCATTCACATCACGGTGCCGTGGCAACTCGTGCGCAATGACATTGCGGCCGTCATCCCTGTGCCGGGTGACAAGCGTTCGCTCTTCGTGGTGCCACACATGCCGAATGGTGACGGCACGTTCCGCTACACCTACGTTGGCACCACCGACACCGATTACCAAGGCGGCATTGACGACCCACAGTGCACCACCGAAGACATCGACTACTGCCTGCGCGCGCTCAACAAGGCAATCGCGGGCGGCGGTCGCACAATCACGCGCGACGACGTGGTCGGCACGTGGGCGGGTCTGCGCCCGCTCGTTGTCTCGGCTGATGGAGCAGCGGCGAAAGGGCGCACCGCCGACTTGTCGCGCCGTCACAAGGTGATGGTCAGCGATTCAGGCATGATCACCATCACCGGCGGAAAACTCACCACCTATCGCAAGATGGCTGAACACACGGTCGATGAAGTGCAGAAGGCGCTCAGTCATCGCGGTCGGTGCTCGACCAAGCGCCTGCAGTTGTTTGGCGCCACCTCGCGCAACCGTGACGAGCATCTTGTGTCGCGATTCGGCACCGAGGCGGAGGCAGTTCGTGCGCTTATCGCGGCCGACCCGTCGCTGGGCGCGCCGCTGGTAGCTGGGCTTCCCTACGTGCGCGCTGAAGCGGTCTACTCGGCACGCCACGAGATGGTGGTCACCCTCGACGATGTGCTCTCACGTCGCACCCGCGGGTTGCTGTACGACCGTGACGCCACCTTGCGGGCTGCGGCTGAGGTAGCCGAACTCATCGCCCCCGAGCTTGGGTGGAATGCCGAGCGCGTCGCGCGCGAGGTGCAGCATTTTTCAGAGATTTGCCAGCGCGAGGTTGCCGCCGCCCGCTGATCTCGCTGGCCGCGCGTGACAGAGTAAGTGGCGTGACGCAGCCGACACCGCCGATCGACTTCGGCGCAGGGCGGATTGGCTCGCGCTGGGCTGGGCCCAAGCAGGCTGGCCCCACGTCGGCACTCGTCGACGAACTGCGCTCTATCTGCCCGATCAGCACCGCGGCGGCCGACCTCGCCGAACATGCCCGCGACTGGTGGCCGCTTGCCATGCGTTGGGCGCTGCAGGCGCAGGTGCCGCAACTGCCATCAGTTGTCGCAACACCTTCCATCACCGACGAAGTGCGACGAATCGTGCTCGCCTGTGCGCGACACGACACACCACTCACCGTTACGGCGGGTCGCAGCGGTGTGAGTGGTGCATCGGTGCCGCTCTTCGGCGGCGTCGTGCTCGACACGACTCACTTGCAGGGCGTGGTGTCAGTCGACCGCACTTCCGGCGTCGTCGAAGTTTGCCCGGCACCTTCGGCCCCGATCTCGAGCGTGCGGTAAACGAACACGGGCTGACGGTCGGGCACTTTCCACAGTCGTTCGACATCTCCACCGTTGGCGGATGGGTCGCCTGCCATGGCGCGGGTCAGTTCTCTACTCGTTACGGAAAAATTCACGACATGGTGGTCGGCCTCGAGGTGGTGCTCGCCGACGGCAGCGTGATTCGCACAGGCGGAGCACCGGCCGCCGCCCACGGCCCCGACGTGACGTCGATATTCATCGGCAGCGAGGGAACTCTCGGCGTCATCACCCGAGTGTGGCTGCGTGCTCACGACGTGGCACCGGTGCGACGAAAGGCCGCGTACTTCTTCGCATCGTTCGCCGATGGAATTGCCGCAATGCGTGAAGCAATTCGCGCGCACGCAACACCCGCCGTCTTGCGGCTCTACGACGCAGTCGAAGCGCAACGCAGTCATGGTGGCGACGGCAGCAACAGCACCCTGATAGTGCTCGATGATGGCGAGCCTGAAATCGTCGCCGCGACGTTGGCCGTTGTCGATCGTTTTGCGCTTGCCCACGGCGCAGTGCGTGCGCCTGACGAACGTGTCGACCACTGGCTCGCCCATCGCAACGACACGAGCGGTCTGCAAGCACTCACCAAAAAAGGCTTCGTCATCGACACGATGGAAGTCGCTGCACCGTGGTCGAAACTCACCGATGCGTATGCCAGTGTTGCTGCCGCGACCTCGGCGGTCAGCGGGGCGCGCAGCGTGAGCGCGCACGTCTCGCACAGTTATCTCGACGGTGCCTGCATCTACTTCACCTTCGTGGGGCAACTCTCGTCGCGCGACATCACTGATGCGACCACGGCTGAACACGAGCGGCTCTATCTCGCGATGTGGAATGCCGCGCAACGTGCCGCACTCTCTGCCGGCGCGAACCTTGCCCACCATCACGGTGTGGGGCTCAACCGCGGCCGCTTCATGCGCGAAGCGATGGGCGATGCCTTCGCTGTGCTCGTCGCAATGAAACAATCGCTCGACCCGCTTGACATCTTCAACCCTGGCAAGTTGGGCTTGCCGACGCGTCGCGGCACGATGCCGTGGGGCACCGGCGACACTGCCGCCGAGCACGGCCTCGACTGACGTCGCCCCACCGAGCCGCATGACAGAGTGAGACCATGAGCGTGCTCGTTGTCGACGTCGGCACCACGGGTCTGCGCGCCGCGGTGGTGCGCCCTGACACCACCATCGTGGGTTTTACCTACGAACCACTGCCACCAACGAGCCCATTTGCTGGCCTCGTCGAGTTTGACGGTGTCGCGATGCGCGACGCGGTGTTGCGTGTTGCTCATACAGCACTCGCTGTGGGCGGGCCGGTGCGCGCGGTCGGCATCACGGCACAACGTGCGTCAACCATCGTGTGGGATTCTCGCGACGGCACACCCGTCGCGCATGGGCTCGGTTGGCAAGACCTGCGCACGGTTGGCGAATGCATTCGCTGGAAACAAGATCGCAACCTCATTTTCGCACCGAATCAAACCGCCACCAAACTCGAGTGGCTGTGCAAGAACATCGAAGCAGCTCGATCGCCCCATGCGCGCGCCGGCACCGTCGACACCTGGGTGGCCGCGGTGCTGAGCAATTTCACTGTGCACGCGACCGACACATCTAACGCTGCCGTTACCGGGCTTGCTGACCACGCCGCACTCGCCCGTCATGAATGGTCGAACGACATCGTGCAAGCGCTCGACATCGACCCTGCGATGTTGCCGCGCATCGTGCCGACCATCGGTGTGGTGGGTGAGGCGCACGCGCTGCCGGGTGCTCCGCCGATTGCCGCACTCGTCGGCGACCAACAATCGTCGCTCATCGGTCAGGGCGGCATCGTCGCTGGTGCGGCGAAGGCCACCTTTGGCACGGGCGGCATGCTCGACGTGTATGCCGGCACGGCAACGCCGCAACATCTGGCACGCACGAAGAACGGCACCTTCCCAATCGTGGTGTACTCACAAGGCGACACGTTGCACTGGGGTTCTGAGGCAATCATGCTCACTGCCGGCTCGAACGTCGAGTGGCTCGTGAGCGATCTCGGCGTGCTTACCGATGCAGCAACGAGCGATGTTGTTGCATCATCAGTCGAATCAAGCGACGGCGTGGTGTACGTGCCCGCCCTCATCGGTCTCGCGACACCTCATTGGGATTACGGCGCGCGTGGCACACTGCTGGGCATCACGCGTGGCACGACGCGCGCCCACATCGTGCGTGCCGTGCTCGAAGGCATCGCCCACCGTGGTGCCGACTTGCTCGACGCCACCGAACGCGACACGGGTTTGCGTGTCGAGCGCTTAAAGGTTGACGGCGGCATGAGTCGCAACCGCGTGTTCACCCAGGCGCTGGCCGATGCAACAGGCCGACCAATCGACATCTGTCGCGAGACCGAGGCCACGACACTCGGATCCGCATTCTTGGCGGGGGTTGCGACGGGTGTCTGGAACACCCTCGACGAAGCGACCTCACTCGTTGCCCCGTTGCGCACGGCAGAGCCACGATCATCGGCGCCGCACGCACGGATCTCGCGGGCACAATGGCACGAAGCAGTGCGCCGGGCGCGCGGCTGGATTCCCGAACTCTCGGCCCTTGACTTTTAAGCGTCGGCACGTTTAGGCGTTGGCGGTTCCCTCGTGCCGACTATTCTGAGCGGGGCACTCGCGCCATTGATCTGATGATGAATCCTTCCGCCACCACCCCGCCAAGCACCGCCGATGTAGCCCTGCTCGCTTTTGGCAACGGCGCCGAACTTGCCGCCCGCGATCTGTATGCGGTGGCTGCTGGGCTGAGCGCCTTCAGCGACGAAGAACAGGCCGTGCTTGTCGGGTTCCACGATCATCACCGCGCAGCCGCACAAGCGTTGGCTGGTCTCGTTGGCTCAGACGCGCCAAACGTGCGCGAAGACGCGGTGTACAACGCGTTTCGTTCACGGCTCGAGGGCACTGACAAGAGCGCAATCTACGACGCGCTGCGCGAACTCGAGAACACGCTCGTTGCCACTCACACCACGCTCGTCGGCACGCTTGACGGCACTGCCGGGTCGGCACTCATCGCATCGGTCATCACCACGCAGGCTCGTCATGCCGCGGTACTCGCCCTCGTCGCGGGTCGCGCGCTCAACGACGCCCTCGTCAACTCGGCCACCGCTCTGACTCCCGGCGCCAACTGATGAACCGCTACTCGCGTCGTCAGGTGCTGCGTTTCGGCGGTGTCGGTGTTGCTGGCGTCGTGCTCGCAGCATGTGGCAAGCAGGCGAAGGTTCCAGAGAGTGAGAACGTGGTGTCGGTCGGACCCGCACCGTCGAAGGTGACGTTGCCCAACGTCGAAGTCAACGACGTGGTGTTGTTGCGCACCGCTGCATCGCTCGAGTTCAACGCCATCGATACCTATGACGCAGCGCTGGGTCTCGGTGTGTTCACCGGTGCGTTCGCTGCCGCTGGTGATATCGCCAAGCGGTTGCGTGACGACCACAAGGGTCACGCTGAGGCAATCAACGGTCTCATCACCAAACTGGGTGGCACACCCTTTACGTGCGGCAACCCGCGCATCACTGAGGTGTACATCGCACCGGCACTCGAATTGATCACCGCCACCGACAACGAGAACCCAGCCCTTGACGTCGTCGTGCTCGCTCACGCGTTGGAAAATCTCGCCGCGCAGACCTACCAAGGTGTGGTCACGATGCTGAGTGACAAGTCGTTGCGTCAAGCTGCGATCGGAATCGGTCAAGACGAAGCCCGTCATGCCGTCGTGCTCGCACAAGCCCTGAACCCAGGTCTTGGTGGAATCTTGCCGAGCGTCAACCCCGACACGGGCAAGGCCAACGTGGCTGCCGTGCCGAGTGCGTTCGGGCCGCTCACGCCGATCAACGTGACGGTCGGGCCAGTGCAAGCCGATGGTTCGCGCGTGTCGCTTATTCTTGAGACGCCGAGCCTCAACTCGCTGGCCTACGACAGCGTCAGCTGCAGCTGAGCGCGGCGTCAGGTTTTTGGGTAACGCGAGCCGTCGGGGAAGTTTCCGAACAGCGGCCGCTCGCCGTTGGTAACGGCATCGACAAGCAAGTCTCCGCCGACGAACGCACCCTTCCACGAACCGCCGCGACCGCCGAACACTTCTTCGCGGTCACCGCGTGAACGCGGCTTGTTGATTCCTAACTTGAACGACAACACGTCTTCGCCGACACGCTCGGCGAACTCAAGGTCGTCGGTGGCAATCGAAGCGACGAGTGAACCGTTGGAGACATTCATTGCCGACAAGAATTCGGCTTCTGTGTCAACCACGACGATCGAGTCAAGCGGCCCAAACGGCTCAGCGTGGTGCAGCGACCATGCCGACGGCGGCTCAAGCACGCATGCCGGCGCAGAATATGCCGAGGTGTCTTGCCCGTCAATGAATCTGCCGTTCGATAATCGCGCATGCAAGAGAGGTATGCCACCGGTTTCAATGGCTTCGTCAAACTGCGCGGCGAGCGTGGCCGCCTTGGCGCGCTGAATGACCGGGCCGAAGTCGAGATCTGGCAACGCATCACCGTCGTTTTCCACCGCGCACGGGTGACCAAACTTGAGCGAAGACACCACTGGGTAGTACGCCTCGAGAAACTCAGGGAGCAATCGGCGCTGCACTACGTAGCGCGGGTAGGCCGTGCAACGTTGCTTGGCGTAGGCGAACCCTTTCTTCAGGTGGCCGGCGAGATCACTCCACTGCGAGAAGTTCCACACTCCCCATGCGTTGAGACCTTCTTGTTCGAGCACGTGGCGGCGGCGCAAGTCGGCGAGACGCGTGGCGATCTTGCGGCCGTTGGTGCGACCACCAACAAAAACAAGTGCACCGAGGTCGGGGGTCGAGATCAGCGCTTCGCTGAGCTCTGCTCCGCTGCCTGACACGAGCGTCGCCGGCAGCCCGGCGCGGGCCATCAACGCGTGCGACAAGGTGAGGGCATGAAAGCCTCCCTGCGACGGCGTCTTGGCGACCACCGCGTTGCCCGCCAAGAGCTGCACCAACTCTGCGTGCACCAGCACGCTGAGCGGGTAGTTCCACGATGCGATGTTCGACACCGGGCCGTGCAGTGGTTCGCGGTCGGCCATCTGCCGCTCGATCTGCGTGAGGTACCACGCCACGCCGTCGACGCAGCGGTCGACGTCGTCGCAGGCAACCTTCCACGGCTTGCCGATTTCCCACATCAATAAGCCGGCGATGGTGTCGCGATGTTCGCGCAGCAACTCGACCGCCTTCGACACACGACGCATGCGTTCGTCGAGCGGCACGAGCGACCACTCGCGGTCGTGCTTAACGGCAAGCGACATCGCTTTCTTCGCCTCATCTGAGGAAATCATCGGCGCACCCGGAATCTGCGTGTCATCCACGGGCACGATGTGTGGTTTCACCGCACTGCCAGCAACCCACTCGCCGCCAATCAGATTGCGAATCGACTGAGTGTCAAACGCCTCGGGTGCGGCGGCCATAGCGCGGGCGTAGAAGTCAGCCCACGCGGTGCCGGGCTTGATGTGCAACATGGCGTTCTACGGTACGTCGTGGCGGGCGGGGTCGTGCAACCCTGCCGCGGCTTCGGCGAGTTCAGCTGCGCTCGGCGTGCTTCAACGCATTGCGCAACATGCCCGGGAAGATGAACGTATGAAACGGAATCAACACCCACCAATACAGTCGCCCCGCTAGCCCGCGCGGGCGAAAGATGGCGCGTTGCACCACGTGCGTGCCGCCGCTGACGGGCTGCACCCGAAACTCGAGCCAGGCTTGACCGGGCACGCGCATCTCGGCACGCAACAGCACCATCTGGCCTTCACTCACGTCGGCGATACGCCAGAAGTCGAGCGGATCACCGACCCGCAACACGTTGGGGTCGGTGCGACCCGCGCGCATGCCGACGCCGCCGAACACCGAGTCGATGCGGCCACGCAGCCGCCACAGCCACTCGAAGCCATACCAACCAGTGGTGCCGCCAAGTGACGAGAGTGTCTTCCACACCTGCTCGCGCGATGCTGTCGTTGTTCGTTCGCGTTCATCGACGAAGAGTGAACCGCCGGTCCATGATGGGTCGGTCACCGCGACGTCCCACGCGACCCACGGGCGCGAGGCATCAGTCCAGCGAGTCGGAGCATTGGTTCGTTCGATCGCCCGCTTTACGGCCTGATCGAAGGTAAGCAGGCCTTCGGGTGGCGGTGGCAGCACCTTCAACACCGATTTCTCGGGGTCGACCACCACTTTGTTGATCAGCGAATCGATGAGCGGCCGAGCAATTGACGCAGGCACAGGTGTAACGAGACCAACCCACATGCTCGAGATGCGCGGCGTCAGCAGCGGAACCTTCACGATGAACCTCCGACGCAGCCCCGACGCCTTGGCGAACCGCATCATCATCTCGCGATACGTGAGGGTCTCGGCACCTCCCACATCGAACACCCCTTGCACGTCGCGAGGTGCGCGCGCAGCCGCCACCAAAAAGTGCAACATGTTGACGATTGCGACGGGTTGCGTGGGGTTGTCGACCCACCGCGGGGTGACCATCGCCGGCAGGTGTTCGGTGAGGTACCGCAGCATTTCGAACGATGCCGAGCCCGACCCGATGATGATGCCCGCACGCAACTCGATGACCTGCACGCCGGTGCTCGCCAGCACCTTGCCAACAGACCGCCTCGACTCAAGATGCTTGCTCAGGTTTTCGTCGTTGGCGATGCCGCCGAGATACACGATGCGCTGCACGCCGTTGCGCGCGGCCGCCTCAGCAAATGTGCGGGCCATCGACGACTCGAGGTCGTCAAACTTCGCCCCCGTGCTGATCGAGTGCAACAAGTAGAACGCGGTCTGCACTCCAGCGAGCGCAATGTCGAGTGCCTTGGGGTCGAGTGCGTCGCCCTCGATCACCCGAGCGCGGTTCGCCCACGGGGTCTTGGCAACTTTCGCCGCACTACGCACCAAGACACGCACGGTGAAACCTTCGTCAACCAATTGCGGCGCGAGTCGACCACCGACGTATCCGGTCGCGCCGGTCACGAGCACGGTCTGCGGCACGCCCCGCAGGCTATGAGCCACGAGAAGAGCTCCGCGGGCCACAAGTTGCGTCGACGCCCGTAGCCTTAAACCTGACGGCGAGTCGGTCGGGTGACCGCAGTTGCGCGCTTTGCGCGCGGTTGAGGAAAGTCGGGACTTCACAGGACAGAGTGCTGGCGCGAGCCAGGTCGGGGAAACCTGACATCCCGTGCAACAGAGAACACACCGCCGATGGCGCAACTTCGGTTGCGATCAGGCAAGGGTGAAACGGTGCGGTAAGAGCGCACCACGGTCGGCAGCGATGTCGGTCGGTGGCACGGCACTCGAAGCAAGATCGAACAGAAGGCATGAGCGGTCCGCTCGCCGCAAGGCAACCTTCGGGTAGATCGCCAAGATGGATGGTCACCGCCGACGATTCGTAAGGGTCGTCGGTACAGAATCCCGCTTATAGATCGACTCGCCGTCACCACATTCCGCCATGCGTCGGCGGTGAATCAGGCGGTGGCGCGTCGGCGTCGCCACCACAGCCAAAGTGCGAACGCACCGACAAGTTCGAGCGGCACATTCCACCATCCGCGCGCGACCACCGGTAAGTCGTCGGCAGAAAACTGCCAGCCACCAATCGGCCACCAGAACATCTCGGCCGAGGTAAACGCACCGTCGAACACGAGATGCAAGAACATGCCGATTGGCAAGCCGAGCAACAGCTTTCGATACGGCTTGCGCCCGAGCGACACGAGCATCACGAGGGCCAGCACCGCGATGCTCGTGACCACCGAGTGCATCACGCGCCAGCCGGTTGGCCAGTCAATGACGTCGGGAAGGACCGCACCAACGGCAAGGAGTCGGTAGTCAAAACGGGGATCTTTGAACACCCAGGCGATGGTCAGAATCGCGGTGGCAAGAAACCAGAAGAACATGTCGCGCTCAGACCTTGCTCATATCGCGCTCAGACCGCTCATGTCGTGCTCAAACCGCGAGCAGACAACCGCAATATGGGCAGCGCGCGTCGGTGGTGTTCGCCGACTTCTTGATCTCCGCCTGCTCTTTGGCGGTGATCGGCGTGCGACACCCACCGCATGCACCTTTCTGCAACTCAGCGACCGCCGGGCCAGTCAGACGTTTGCGGGTTGATTCATACAACTCGACTGCCGTTGCGTCGGCTGCCGCCACGAACTTCGCCCGTTCGTCGCCGGCAGCCGCGAGGTCACGGTCGACGACGTCGAGCACTGCAGCAAGTGCACTGGCCGCTTGAGCCGCTGCGGCTTCGAGCCCCGGCAGTGATGCGTTCAACGCGGCGAGTGACGCCTCGAGTGTCTCGTCTTCGGTGATGAGCGCCAACTCGCTGTCATCAAGGCTCGAGTGCTGTGCGTTGATGGTGGCAATCTCATGTTGCAGCGCCTCAACTTCGCGCATCACTACGACGTTTTTCAATTGCGTCTCGTACTTCTTTTTCTTCGCATCGAGGTCTTTGCCTTGCATCTCGAGCCTGTCGATCTCGCCGGTGATGTCACCCTGGCGCTTGGCAAGTCGATTCGCCTCTGCCCGCGCCGCATCGAGCGCGCGTTGTGCCGATGCTGCGGCGGCGTGCTCGGGCAACTGTGCGCGCTTGTGTTGCAGTTGCGCAATGCGCTGGTCAACCGCCTGAATCGGCAGCAGCGCACGAAAGTCCACCTCGTCAGCCTCCCACGCCCGACGGCGTCGCCCACTTCGGCAACCCAGTCGCGCAGTCGTACACGATGTTGCCACCAGCAGGTATCGACGGCACCGGCGCAAATGGGTTCTTCTCGGTCGGATCAATCGTGGTGCTCGTCGGCAACACCGACACCACCACGGGCCCTGCCACCGTCGTCGAGGTAGCAGGGTCGGCAATCGTGGTCGTCGTGGTCTTGCCTGGGGCGATCGTCGTTGATGGGGCGGGTGGAGTACCCGAGATCACCTGCGCCACACACTCAACACCCGGCAGATACAGACGAGCAACGGGTCGCGCTGGTGCAACGAGCAGTTTCCACTCTTCGTCGTCTTTCTTCGTGCCCCAGTCGACGATGTCGAGACTTTCGTGAATCTTGTCCATGTGCAGCTTCCAGATGTGCGCGGGGTACGTCGCACCCGTCACGGTGTTGCGCGCGAACTTCCACTGCCCAACAATCTGGTCGCGAAACTCGGGTACGCCACGCATCGGCGTGTAGCCGCGCGGGTCGCCCACCCACACCACGGTTGAATACTGCGGTGTGAACCCAACGAACCATGCGTTGGTGTTCTTGAATTGCGTGCCCGTCTTGCCAGCAGCAGGTCGGTCATCGGCCAGCGGCGTACGACGCGCGGTGCCGCTTCGCAAAACTCCGCGCATGATGTCGACGGTTTTTGCAGCCGTCGCACGCGTGAGGGCCTCGGTACCTTCGACGCTGACGGCACGCTCCCAGACCAGCGTTGAGTTGTCACGCTCGAGAATCTTCTCGAGAAAGAACGGCTCGTGGTGCACGCCGAGGTTCGCGATGCTCTGGGCGCCTGCCGCCATGTCAACCACGCTGAGTTCGTTGGCACCGGTCGCCAGCGACGCGTACGCATACACCGGATGCTTCTCAGGTGTCAGCCATTCACTCGCCGACATCGCATAGATGCGATCAACCACGCGGTTGAGCCCGACGATCTGCGACAACTTCGCATACGCACAGTTGATCGACAACCACGTCATGCGACGTAGTGAGCCGACCGGTTCGCTCACACCGTCTTCAATGACGAACGGCTCGTCGGGGTTCTCAGGGTTGGGCAACGTGCACGGCAATGTGCCGTCGATGAGGTCGTCACTTTCAACCCCTGCTTCGAGCGCAGCAGCGAGAATGAACATCTTCACGCTTGAGCCCGTCTGTCGGCGGCGCAGCGCGAGGTTCACCTCGTTCTCCCCTGCCTTGAACGGCTTGCCGCCCACCATCGCGCGAATCGCGCCCGTTGCATTGTCGAGCGTCACGAGGGCGGCTTGCGCGTTCACGCTGTTGTCTGGCAGCAGTTTCACGGCTTCGTCGGCGCTGGCCTGCACGTCACGGTCGAGTGTGGTGTAGATACGCAAGCCTCCACGAAACAAGTTGGCGTACCGCTCTTGATAGGTCGCGCCAAGAATCGTCGTCTGGTTGAGCAAGTAGTCCTTCACGGTCTCGGTGAAGTGCGTGCGCTGCACGGGTTCGTCGGGGCGACTGCGCACACCGCTCGGCAGCACCTCGGCCGCACGCCGCACAATTTCCTCATCGGTGAGCGAAAGATGCCCCTCGTCGCGTACCCGCCGCAGGGCGACGATGAACCGCTGCAGCGAGAGCGTGCGATTATTGATCGGGTCATACGCCGAAGGTGCCCGCACGAGACCAACCAAGAACGTGCCTTCTTCGATGGTGAGGTCGTTCACGTCTTTGCCGAAATACACCTCGGCCGCCGCCTTGATGCCGTAGGCGTTGTAGCCGTAGAAGTTGGTGTTGAACCACCGCTCGAGAATCTGCTCTTTGCTCAGTTCGCGCTCGAGCAGCACGGCATAGCGCATCTGCAA
Source organism: Actinomycetota bacterium (assembly GCA_009927665.1). Classification (GTDB taxonomy): domain Bacteria; phylum Actinomycetota; class Acidimicrobiia; order Acidimicrobiales; family Ilumatobacteraceae; genus F1-60-MAGs027. The sequence continues at coordinate 13,315 of RFMM01000083.1, read as the reverse complement.
CAACTTGTAACGACCGTCGCGCGGCAGCGTGGCGAGCAGTTCGTTCTTCACCACCTGCTGGGTGATGGTCGATGCACCACCCGACGCACCATCGTTGACGTTTGCCAGCACCTGACGACCCACTGCCCGCAGATCAACCCCGCGATGTTGGAAGAAGTTGCGATCTTCCACAGCCAGCAGTGCATCAACCACGTGATCAGGAATCTCAGAAATCAACGCTTGCTGGCTGTTCTCGGCCTGAAAGACGCCGATCTGACGACCCTTCACGTCGTACACCACGCTGCGCTCGGCAAGCCCGGTGAAGCCACCTACCTCATAGAGCGAAATCGGGGTCTCTTCGTGGGCATTGAGCATTCCCCACACCTGCGGAGCCATACCCACTACGAGCGCTGATACCAGCAAAGCAGACAACAAAACGGCGACGACGAGTCGCAACGACCACATTGCTAGACGCACGTGCCTACGACGCTACTTGCATGCACCGCGCCGCAACACGCCAACACGTGGTGCCGATTGCTACTCTCGCGCGGGTGACCAAACCTCGACCATTCCGTTTCGGCGTGCAAGCATCCACCGCACCTTCAGGCTCAGCGTGGGCCGACCTCGCTCGCCGCACTGAAGACCTCGGCTATGCGGTGCTGACGATGCCCGACCATTTCACCGATCAACTCGCACCGGTGCCAGCGATGACGGTTGCCGCAAGCGTGACCACGACGCTGCGCGTCTGTGCACTCGTGTTCGACAACGACTACAAGCACCCCGTCGTGCTCGCCAAAGAACTCGCCACGATGGACGTGTTGTCTGATGGCCGCGTCGACATCGGCCTCGGCGCGGGGTGGATGCGCAGTGACTACGACCAAGCCGGAATGCAATACGACACGCCGGGTGTGCGCATCGACCGCTTCGTCGAGGGCTTGAAAGTGATTCGCGGCTGCATGGCCGACGGGGCGTTCTCGTTCACCGGCTCGCACTACAAGATCACCGACTACAACGGTCTTCCCAAGCCGCTGCAGAAGCCGTGCCCGCCCGTGCTCATCGGTGCCGGCGGCAAGCGCATGCTGGGCATTGCCGCGCGCGAAGCCGACATCGTGGGCATCAACCCGTCGCTTACCCCTGGCTTCGTCGGCCCCGAAGTGATCGCCGACATGTCGTCGGCCTCAGTCGCCCAAAAGATCGCGGTCGTCAAAGAGAAAGCCGGCGATCGGTTCAGTGACATTGAGCTCAACATTCGCACGTTTCTGGTGAACGTCACCGACGATGGCCTCGGTGCGCGCGAGAAACTCGCCAAAGGCATGGGGGTTGATGCGGCGCTCATTCATGATTCGCCGTTCGCGCTCATCGGCCCGCCGAACGAACTCATCGAAACGTTGCAGCGCCGCCGCGAACAATTCGGGCTGTCGTACGTGATCGTCGGCGGCGACGACGTCGAGTCGTTTGCTCCGGTGGTGGCAGCACTCGCCGGAAAATAGTTCTGCGCTCGGCGCGGCGCGGCGCGGCGTAGCTGCGCTATGCGCTCGGCACGATCGCGCGACGAATCGGGCGATCCCAACCGCGCTGACCAGTCGACTTCGGGCTCGGCCACAACCGCGGCCCCATCTCGACCATGCCGTGGTGCGTGTTGTAGTCACCAAGCAAGTTGAGAAACGGCACGGCGTCGAAGGCGTCAGCGCCACGCACACCCACACCCTTCCACGCGCCCGTCGCCAACAACTCAAGCGCCACCACCGGGCAAATCGCGGTTTGCCACAAGACTGCCTGCGCGCCGTATTCGCGCATCGTGGTCTCGTTGTCGGCCACGTGATACAGATACACCTCGCGGGGTTCGCCATACGACGTGCCCTTCACCCAGGTGCCTGCGCACGTGCGGCCATGCATGAGGTGACCGAGCTTCGCCGGGTTCGGCAACACGGCGGCGAGCACATCGCGCGGTGCGACTGATGTGTCACCAACGCGAATCTTTTCCGTCGAGTCGAGGCCGAGGTAGGCGAACGTCTTCAACCAGTCGATGAACTCGGCGCCAAGCGAGTATTTGAACGTCACGCGGTTGCACTCAATCTCACGCGGGATCAGCAGCACCTCTTCGTGCTCGACGTTCACGCACTCATAGGCACCGATACCAGCGGGAAAATGAAACACCTCAGGCTCGCTGAAACACTCGGTGGTGAAGAGGCCACGCGACTTTTCCCACACGATTGGCGGGTTCAGACATTCTTCGATGGTGGTCCAGATCGAGAAGGTAGGCGCGAAGTCGAAGCCATCGATCGACAGGTTCGAGCCGTCGCGCACACCGATCTCGTCGATCGTGTCAAAGAGGTGGTCGGCGGCGTAGCGGGCGAACACGTTCGACAAGCCCGGCTCGACGCCCATGCCGACGAGCGCCAACAGACCCTTGTCGCGCCAGTGCGGGTCGGCCGCCAACTGGGCCGCGCCGAGGGGCTCACCGACTTCGTTGTACGGGTTCGTCGGGTGCGGTTTCGAGAGGTTCATCGCCATGTCGACATAGGTGCAGCCCGCCTCGAAAGCCGCCTCAAAAATGGGATCATTCAGGCGGGGGTCGCAGGCGTTGACGATGATGTTGATCTTGTGCGCCTGAGCGAGGGCGACGATGTCGGCCTTGTTGCTGGCGTCAACTTTGGCGGTTGCGAAACGCGCCGAGTTGTCGAGGGCCTTCAGGGCGTCAATGCAGCGCTGCTCGTTGATGTCGGCGAGCACGAAGTGGTCGAAGAACGACCGCGTTTCGGCAATGGATGCCATGCTGGCCCCGACTCCGCCGGCTCCGACGACGAGAATGCGGCTCACGGGTGGGGGTTCCTAACAGACGGCGGATGCGGTGGCACCCGAGCACCCTCAGGCTACCGAGGTGGCCAACCCCGCTCGTGCGAATGCGCATAACCGCCCAGGGTCTTGGGTCAGGTCTCCGCCTGCCTGAGCACGCGGCGCTTGGTTAGCTAAGTGCCTGCGAAGCACCCACCACGATGAACGCGCACCCAACGGTGGAGTCTTTGAAGGTGACGGTCACATTCGAACCACTGGTGCCGAACGTCGCGTTCGCTGTTTCGTCACGACCGCGGCAGAGATTTTTCACCTTGATCTCACTCCGCGTTGCACCCGAAACGACCCACGTGACTTGATCAACTTTTTCGTCGCGACTCGCGGAATAGGTGCCCGCGATTTTCTTCGAGACTGCTAGCAGTCCACCGATGCGAGAGTCGAAACCGCCAAAGGCGAGTAGCGACGTGCCGTTCGGCAAGTCAAGGCGATCTGGGTCGGGCGCAATCCACGACAAGGTCGTCGCCGCACTCCATGTCACGCCGTCATTGGTCGATGTTCGAATTTCTGTGGTCTTGATGCCTCCCTTGTCGGATGGAAACCACAGTTCCAGCTGACCCGAAGAATTGCGATACAACTCTGGGTTCGTCTGGATGTCGTGGCTCAACGCGAACGTTCCACCGGAATCGATGGTCCAGTTCGTCCCATCCGACGAGGTGATTTTGCACGCCTGCCGTTTGAACGGGGGCGACTGTCCAGCGGCGAGGTCGTGTGCATAGGCGAGATACCCGCCTGCAACCTTCTCGACTTGCGGGTCGCCCAAGAAACCCGCGCTCTTTCCGTCAGCGTTCTTGCAGGAAGTCGTCGGCACGAGCGAGCCACTGCCGGACGTGAAGTCTCTGCCTGTTGTTGATGTGAATCTCACCATTCGATCTACCCCGCCACTGCCAGGAGCCCAGCCCCAGGCTTCGTAACCACCGGCCTCCGCCACTCGAACAGTGACAGGTGAACCAACGTCGATACGAACCCCGCTCTCAAGCGTCCACGAGGCTCCGTCGTCGCTCGAGACATACGAGTGAATCTTGTTGTCGAATCCGCTGATCGGAATCTGAGGCTCATTGCCGTTCTTGAAGAACATGCGCAGTGTGCCGTCTGCGAGCCGTAACAGCGCAGGGTCGCTCACGTTGCCGAGACCCGACTGATTTGAGCCCGCCGACCACATCAGACCCCATGTCAAGGGAGTCAGCGACGACGAACCAGCACCACCTGTCGAGCCCGTGCCACCCGACGAACCAGCACTACCCGTCGAGCCCGTGCCACCCGACGAGCCCGCCGACGACGTGACTGGGCATGCTTTGACTTGCTTGATCTGCGCTGCGGTCAACTTTTTTGCGGAGACAATTGCCGCAGCCGCCTTGGCTCCATATTTCTTCGTGATGCACGCCCGCTGTTGGGCATCAAGGAATACGGCTTGAGCTGAGCCGTGAATACTTGCTATTCCAAAGCTGGCGACGAAAATGACCGCGGTTATTTTTCTGAGCATGTCACGATGATACTTGGCGAGCCCTCAGGGCTCGCCAACGCCGAGTTAGCCACGCCTTACATCGCCCTTCAGCGGTTTGCCTACTACGCCGGTCGACAATCACGCGCTCGCCAGATCAGCCGTTCGCGCGCTCACCGGATCAGCCGTTCGCGGTTCCGCCCATCGCCGGTTCACCTGGAAAGCAATACGTGATCTCGCTGAACTTGTCTCTTGCGAATGCGTACACGAGACGCAGTGGCTCATCGCCCACGTTGTAGGCGACATGTTCGGCATTCGGCGGAATCCACACCGCGTCACCTGACTCGAGCGAGTGCGTGGCGCCATCGATCATCACTTCTCCGCGCCCAGAGATAATGAAGTACACCTCGGCTGGTGCGTGAGTGTGACCGCGTGGTGGTCGACCAGCTCCGACCGGTATCTCAGCGACACCGACCACCAACTCGGTCGTCGGCATCGTGTCGCCGCCGATAAGTTCCCACCAGCGCACACTGCCTCGTGTAGCACTCGACCACTCGTGCTGCGGCACTTGACCTACACGAGTGATGACCGCACGCAGCGGCGAACCAGGCGCACGATCGTGGGCCGCATCGCTCGCTGTCACGAGCGCAACGATAGGCGCTACTACTCTCAGGTCGTGGACCTCAACGGTGCTCGGGTGCTGGTCACCGGCGCATCGCGTGGAATCGGCGAGGCAATTGCCCGTGAGGCGGTGCGACGAGGCGCGAAGGTGATCGGGGTCGCCCGTGGCGCCACTGCACTCAACGCGGTGATGCAGTCGATTGGCGGCGTCGCCTATTCGTGCGACTTGACGGTTGACAACGAGCGTGCTTCACTCGTCGAGCGACTCGAGGCTGTGCACGGCCCCATCGACGTGCTCATCAACAATGCGGGCGTTGACGACACGCGAATGTTCGCGCAGGCATCGTCGCTAGATGTCGAGCGAGTAATCACACTGAACCAGATTGCGCCCATTGAACTCATGCGTCAGGCACTACCTCGAATGCAGTCGCGCAACCGCGGTCACGTCGTGAACATCTCGTCTCTGGCGGCTGCTGGTGGTTTCGCTGGCATGTCCCTGTATTGCTCGTCAAAGGCGGGGCTCTCGGGCTTCCACCGTGTGTTGCGCCACGAACTGAAGGGCTCTTACGTCGGCATGACCTTGGTCGAGATCGGCCCGATACCCACCGACATGTTGGCGAGTGTCAAAGGTCTGCGCGCCGCCGAGCGAATGTTCGCGCGCCTGCGCCGCATGCAACTGCTTCCTGAGGTGCCGCGCGAGCGTGTCGCTGATGCCGTATGCAACGCAATCGAACACAACACCGCAAACGTCTGCCTACCGAAGCGGGCCAAGGTGTATCCGGTGCTCGTCGGGCTGCCGCAACGCATTGTCAATGCGTTGACGTTCGACATCAAACGCTGAAGGGCATCTACACCGACCAGAGCAGCGGGTTGAGCGGTCCGTCTGCCAACTCGCCGGTGCGTCGTGACCCCAGCCACTGGCGTGCGTCGTCTTCGCGCATCGGGTTGTCGAGCGCACCGACTCGTGTGCCATCGGCGAAATAGATGATCGTCATCACGCAGCGCATCGTCTGCGTTTCGTTGGCTGGTGCGCCGTGCAGTGTCCAGCCCGAGTGAAACGTGGCATCTCCAGCGCGCATCGGTGCATACGACTGAGTGGTGTAGCGCTGCTCAGCGATGAGTCGATTGAAGAATCGCTGCGAGTCGTCGCCGATTGCCGTCCCGCCCAGGTCACCGCTGCGATGGCTGCCCGACACGAATTCCACTGAGCCCACATCGCTAGGCACGTCAACGAGCGGCATCCACATCGTGATGGTGTTGTCAGTATCTAGGGGCCAATAGACCTGGTCTTGGTGCCACGGTGTGAGACCGCCACCCGGCTCTTTGAACAACGCCTGATCGTGGTATAGCCGCACACCAGACACACCCATGAGTTCAGCAGCCACGCGAGCGAAACGCCGCGCAAAGACGAATCGTCGCACGGTGTCATCGATGGTCCACAAGTTCATCGACTGAATAAAGGCCTTGCCATACGTGTCGCGTTCGGCAAGCGGCCGCTCGTCACCACGAATGCGAAAAGTTGCGTCAGAAATGGCCGGCAGATACGCGTCAATCTCTGACTGCGAGGCGAGCCCACGCAAGACCGTGTGACCCTTGGTGCGATAGTCGTCAATCGCGTCGCGACCAACTTCATGTACGTCATGCAACGCCGTGCCTGCAGCCAGACTCACGACACCAGAGTAATGACACCGATAGCCACCTAAGCCTGCATCGGTAGCGTGAATGCATGAGTTTGTGCGTCGTTGGCGACTTCGCGTGGGATGTTCTCATTCGCACCAACAACGACGTGCTGAAGGGCGGCGACTCGTTCGGCGAAGTGATGCTGACCCCGGGCGGCAGTGCCGCAAATGTCGCCGTATGGGCACGACGCTGTGGCCTCGACACACACTTCATCGGCAAAATCGGCCGCGACCGCCTCGGCGACCTCGCGCGTGAAGACCTCGAGCGCGAAGGCGTGGTGCACCACTTCATTCAGACCGACGCTCAACTCACCGGCAGCGTCGCCGTGTTCGTTGACCCGACCGGCGAGCGCAGCATGGTGTCTGGACGTGGCGCCGACTTTTTCTTGCTGCCGCAGGAACTTCCGAAGTCGGTCATCAATCGGTCGACGTTCTTGCACCTCACTGCGTGGTCGTTCTTCACCGACCCGCCTCGCACCGCCGCCCGGTTTGCCGCCGAAATCGCTCGTGCCGGTGACACGACGATCTCTTTTGACCCAGCATCGTTTCAGATGATCGAAGACATGGGCGTGCCGACGTTCTGGTCGTATGTGAAAGATCTCGGCATCAAGGTATTTCTGCCCAACTACGAAGAGGGCCGCGCGCTCACCGGCCTTTACGAACCAGCCGATATCGCTTCAGCACTTGCCGAGCAGTTGCCGAATGCAACCATCATCGTGAAGCTCGATGCCGACGGTGCGCTGGTGCACCACGACGGCGTGCAGACGATTGTTCCACCTGCCACCAACAACCTCGTCGATGCAACCGGCGCCGGAGACTCGTTCGCCGGTGCCTACCTAGCCCACTTCTCGCGTTACGGCTCACCCGTCGATGCCGCCCGATTCGCCACGGTGATCGCCGCATGGGTGATTGAGCACCTTGGTGCTCGCCCGGCCGCCGACGCACGGCTCGCGCGCGTCATCAACGCGATCTAGACCTGCAGCCCGTCGACAGAATCCTTGACGCCTTTGTCGTCGTTGTGCGAGTGGGTGAAACCGAGACTGCGCTCTTTCGCCACGGTGTCACTCGAGCGAAACGCCACGATGTAGGCGCGTCGTCGCGACGCCGATGAGTTGCCGCCAGAGCCGTGCAACACTCCTTCGCAGTGCACCGTGATGTCGCCTCGCGAGATTTCCGCCGGCGTCGTGGTTTCACCGGGGCGCAAATCGGTGACGAGCGTGTGGCTGGCGTCGCGGTCGCCATGCAGAGGGCGATGCGGTCGCACGGGTTCTCTTTGCGAGCCCGGCAGGAACTGCATGCAGCCATTCGCAAGCGTGGAGTCATCGACTGCAAGCCAGCATGTGGCGGTGCGACGATCGGGGGTGTCAATCCAATAGGCCTGATCTTGGTGCCAGGCGAACACCGCATCGTTGCGAAAAGGCTGCTTGGCGAGCAGTTGGTCGAAGTCGATCACCATGCCGTCGCCGCACAACTGCTTTGCAATCGATGCTGCCCGACGCTCGAACAGGTTGCCCTGTAGTGACGGCAGATACTTGCGCGGCAACATCACGTTGACGATCGCGTAGTTCGCCGGGTCAGTACCGAACTCGCCGGTTGTCATGTCGTTGAAATCACGACCCTCGACCAAGATACGGCGTTCGAGAAACGCGTCGTAGGCATCGTCGATCACCTTCATCTCCGACTCCGACATCACGCCGCGTAGGTGCACGTATCCGTCGCGCTTGAAACGAGCAACTTCCTCGGCCGACACGATGTAGTCATCTCCGAGGCGGCGTGCGCTGCCGTCACAACCCACCGCAGCTTGGGCGGGTGTTGCCTGCGTCATGCTCGCTCATGCTCCCCCGGCGTACGACCGTCGGGCGGCAGTCGCTCGCCGCGTGCGAGCGGAAAATACTTGTGGTGCCATGCACCTGTCACTTCATAAATCGCGGTGCCGCGCTGACCGTCGTTGGTTTCTACCAACATTTCACTGAGGCCGCCGCCAAGTGAATTCTGCTTGCCGGGGTTGAACGCGTCATACCGCTGCGCCCAGCGACCTGAAGCTCGCACGTCGATGTGGCGACCGTTCTCAAGCACGAAGGTGACGTCACCAGCGAGGCCAGTTACGTTTTCGCCGTGTCGTTCGTATGACACGTGGTTGTCGGCGGCGTCAAGCCATGCGAGGTCGTGGCGAAACTCGCGCACGGCAATCGGGTCGCCGCCGTCACTTGGCGACAGGCAGCCGTCGGTGTAGATGCGCGCGCCATTCGGCAACTCCCAACACCACACGGCGAGCATTCCTTCAGGAACATGAATTGCGAGCCACATCCACATCGGGCAGCGATAGTGCGTGCGAATACCCCACGAGTGATCGCGTTGACCCCACCACTTGGTGATCGTGCGAGTTTCACCGTTGTGGGTGACGGTTCCGTCGTACCAACCGCTTTGAAACATGTGCGACTGGTCCCACACCACTTCGCTGCCAGCCTTCATCGTGCCGCGTCGCAGTTGATATGGCTGCACGCGTGCGGTGTAGGTGATGTCCATCGCAAGCGGCACTTTGCCGCCAGCGGCAAAGCTGCCCGAGGGCAAATCGCCGCCCGCGACACGCAGGCGCACTTTCTTGCGTGGTTCAAGAACGTCAATCTGCACCGGGCCGACCTGCCACTCATCATGGTCGCCGTTCACATGGCGGGCGTGGCGTGCAAAGATCGGCGAGTCGCCGTGCCGCCCGAGCTGCAGCGAGTCCATCTCGTTGCGCGCCGGAAAGTTGGCAAGCGTGAGAATGTAGACGTCACCCAACTGATCGGTCGGGTGCATCACGAAGAACAAACTCTCGCGCCAGTCGTGGTGATGCAGCACGGTATTGCGGAACGGTTCGGGCAGTTGGTGGCCGAAGCGTTCGTCGGCTGCGTCGTAGCGACCCACGATTATCAGTCTCGCATAGCCGAACGAGTCACGCCTCGCCCCGCACCGCCGACAATGAATTCAAGTCGGCGGCATGCACACCATGACGATTCGCCATCGCCAGGAACATCTCGTCACCACGCGGCGTCTGCTTCACAATCATCGACGCCACCACTGCCATCACGAAACCCGCGAAGGTGTAGCGGCGATATTCAAGCCACGCGTCGTCAGTCGTGAGTTGAACACCGTAACTTCGCAATCCTTCTGTCCAGCGACCAACCAGAGCGCGCTCATGTGTGCGCCGCGCTTCGGTCTCGAGACCAGCGCCAATGAAGTAGGCGACGTCTTGTGGTGCGCAGGCATGGGTGACGGTCTGAAAGTCGACGACACCCACACCGCCCGCAGCGCGAAACAGCAAGTTGTCGAGCCGAAAGTCGCCGTGCACCACCGAGCGGTGTGGCAATGTGCGTCGAAAGTAGTTGCCAGAATCGCGAACGAATTCTTCACCCACTCGGCGCGCCTGTGGGTTGAGTCGATCGGCATATCGTGCAAGAAACCCCGGGAACACCTGTTGCATCAACGCCTGGCTGCCCGATCGATCGCTGTCGGTGCTGCGATTCAACCACGGCAAGGTTGCCAAAAATGGCGAGTTCCACAGCGGGCCATGCAGACGCACCAATTCATCGACGCACGCTTCGGCTTCGTCGAGTGCACAGCCGGCAATCTGATCACCCTGGCGACACGGTGCAAAGTCTTCGAGCAGCAACAAGAAGTCGTCGGTGGCTTCGTCTCGCTCCACGAAGTAGCACTGCGGTGCGGCGACATCGAGCGCGTCACGCAAGTCGCGATAGAACGACGTTTCCACTTCGTAACAGCGAGTCGCCTTGCCGGTGGCACGGCTCTTGGGGTCGTTGCTCGGAAACTTCGCAATCATCGTCGCCGGCAGATCGCACGGCGCGCTGTAGGTGAGTCGAAGCCGACGACTCTCTGACATCTGCCCCGTGCCGATGGTTTCTTCGGCAGCGGCGATGACTCGTGCCGCACCGAGCCGCGGGGCGAGCACGCGGTTCAGTTGCTCGATGGATGGTGCGCCAGTCGGCGGTGGCGAGCTGGCAGGTGCGCCACTCGGCTGCGGCTCGGCGGTGCCCACCGCCTTGGTCTACACCGTTTCGGGCTCGCGCGACAAACGACCGGCGACCTTGCCGATCTTGTCGATGCGCTTTACAACGGCGTCACGAGCCTTCTCGCCTTCGGCAGAGAGGCCCGTTACGTCGGTGACCTTCCAGTGGCGCAAGACCACCGGCACCAAGATCTGCTCGTGGTGAATCTTGAAGTCGTAGATGCCAGCCTTCGCAATCTCTTTGGCGAGGGCGTCGAAGTTTTCGATTCCGGTTCCTGGCATCGCGAAGTTGCGCACCGCTCGCTCGATGCCAATCATCATGCTCGACGGGTCGACTTCGAGCGCAGCCGTCGCAAGGTCGCGGTAAAACAGGTAGTGCAGATTTTCGTCGTTGCCAACGCGAAGCATCACGTCTTGGCCGGCCTGATCTTCGATCAGTTTTCCGGTGTTGCGGTGGGCGATGCGAGTGGCGAGTTCTTGCATCGAAAGATACGCGAGCGCTTCGTAGAGGTCGTCGGGTGCCGGAACCTGCGCACCCCGCACCTGATGCATGCGCGCTCGCTCGAGTGCCACAGGGTCGAGTGCGCGTGTCACCGTGAGATAGTCGCGAATCACGATGGCGTGTCGACCTTCTTCGGCGGTCCAGTTGCGTGCCCAGGCGCCATAAGCGCTGTCACCGCCGAAGATTCCGTGAATGTCGCGCGTGTAGTACGGCAGGTTGTCTTCGGTGAGAAGGTTGACGAAGAGTGAGGCACGCACCGCATCGGGCAGTTTCCAACCGCCCTCGCCAAAATCTGAATCGTCGGGGCTCCAGGGTCGCTCAGGGTCGAAGTCGCGGCCACGGCTCCACGGCACGTATTCGTGCGGAAACCACTCTTTGGCCACACCCATGTGTCGGTCGTACAGCTTCGCCGCGGTGGGCTCGAGCAGAGCGAGCAATTCAACGGGCGTCATAAGTTCACCCTAGTTGTGCACCACAAGGCGCTTGACTAACCGTGCGAGCGGAAGTCGAAAGTCATCGAGCAGCGCGATGCCCGCCGAGCGCAATGCTGCATTGTCGAGCACCGAGTTGGCGGGCCGCGGTGCGGGTCGTGGAGGTGTCAAGTCGCGCGTACGCACCGGTTTGACCCGTGCCGTGTCGTGACCGGCGGCACGCAGCACTTCGCGAGTGAACTCATACCAGCTGACTGCCCCTTGATTCGTCACGTGCCAGATGCCGGTGCGCGCCTCGGTGGCGAGGCGAGTGATCATCTTCGCCGCGTCGTCGGCAAACGTCGGGTAGCCAATCTGATCGTCGACGAAGGTGAGCGTGTCTTGCTGGGCAGCGATTCGCAAGATCGTTTTCACCATGTTGGCACCGTGGAAACCGCACACCCATGAGATTCGCACCACCATGTCGATTGAGGTGTCGACGGCTTGCTCGCCCGCCAGTTTCGATGCGCCGTACACCGACTGTGGGTTTGGGGTGTCGGTCTCGACATAGGGCGTGGGTTTGGTGCCGTCAAACACATAGTCGGTCGAGATGTACACCACTCGTGCGCCGACTTCTCGCGCTGCATCAACCACGAATCGTGTCGCTGCCCCATTGTGCAGCATCGCCTTGTCGCGGTCGCCCTCGCACGCATCGACGGCTGTCCATGCTGCGGCATGCACGATCACCTCGGGTCGTTCGCGCATCACCACGGCACGCACGGCCTCGGGCTTGGTGACGTCGAGTTCAGCGCGCGATGCTGCGAACACCTCGTGCCCAGCGGCAGTTGCCACGTCGACGAGTTCGCGACCCAACTGCCCCGCCGCACCCGTGACGAGAATGTTCACGGCTTGGCCTTGAGCGGCTCCCACCACCAACGGTTGTCGCGATACCAACGCACCGTCTCGTCGAGTGCTTCGTCGAGTGAGCGCTGACGCTTCCAACCCAGTTTGGTGATCTTTGAGATATCAACCGAATAGCGACGATCATGCCCCTTGCGGTCTTGCACGTACTGCACGCTCGACTCGTCTTTGCCGTGCAACGCCAGCAACTTGTCGACGAGCACACGATTCGGGGTTTCGTTGCCTGCACCAATGTTGTAGATCTCACCGACAACGCCCTGTTCGAGCACGAGATGCACACCGCTGCAGTGATCGTCAACGAACAACCAGTCACGCTCGTTTAGGCCATCGCCATAAAGCGGAATCTTCTTGCCGTCGAGCAGATTCGTCGTAAAGAGTGGTATCGCCTTCTCGGGGTATTGCCAGGGCCCGAAGTTGTTGGTGCAGCGGGTGACGAGCACCGGTGTGCCATGTGTCGAGTGATACGACAGCGCAATCAGATCGCTGCCAGCTTTCGAGGCGGAATACGGCGAGCGCGGCTCGAGCGGGTCGGTCTCTTTCGATGAGCCGACTTCAACGCTGCCATACACCTCGTCGGTGCCGATGTGCACCACTCTCTGCATGCCGAGACGTCGCGCAGTGTCGACGACCACATTGGTGCCGAAACAGTTCGTGAGAATGAAGTCTTCACCGCTGGCAATCGAACGGTCGACGTGGCTTTCGGCGGCGAAGTGCACGACCCAGTCGTGACCCGCCATCGCAGCCTCAATGTCACCTGGGTGACAAATGTTGCCCTTCACGAACGAAAAGCGCGGGTTGTCGTCGAGGTCGCGCATCGTTGACAGGTTGCCCGCATACGTAAGCGCGTCGTACACCGTGACGCTGTGGTCGGTGTTACGTAACACCCAGCGCGCGTAGTTGCTGCCG
>RFMM01000228.1 GCA_009927665.1 Actinomycetota bacterium | reverse complement strand
CGGCTGAAGCGCGATGGTTACCGCGCCACCGTGTTCGCCGATGACAACTCGATCGTCGACCGCGAGGTTGCCTACCGCGCCGGGCTCGGCTGGTATGGCAAGAACGCCAACTTGTTGCTCGACGGCCTCGGCAGCTGGTTCGTGCTCGGTTGCGTGGTGACGACGGCCGAACTCTCCACCACCGAACGTGAGGTCGCCGATGGCTGTGGTTCGTGTCGGCGTTGCATCGATGCTTGCCCGACCGCGGCCATCGTCGAACCCGGCGTTGTTGATGCGCGACGCTGCCTTGCATGGCTGTTGCAGAAGCCGGGCACCTTTGACCCGCAGTATCGCGTCGCCCTCGGCACACGTATCTATGGTTGCGACGACTGCCAAGAAGCGTGCCCCCCGACCATGCGTCGAGCACTCAACCGCACGGTCGGTGATGAGCGCACCACGGTAGACGCCATCGAGTTGCTCACGGCGAGCGACGCGCGCGTCTTGGAATTGGTGGGCGAGTGGTATGTGGCCGATCGCAACCCGCGTTGGGTGCGACGCAACGCCTTGCTCGTGCTCGGAAACTCCGGCGTGCGCAACGACGAGGTGGCAACGGTGCTCGCTCGATATGTGCAGGGTGATGACGACCTCTTGCGCGAGCACGCGCAGTGGGCGGCCGAGCGTCTTGGGCTGAGTGTCAGCGTGGCGAGCGAGTTCGTGCAGTGAGCAAAGGGCGGCAATCGTGAAGCATCTGCTGGTCACCAACGACTTTCCGCCGAAAGTTGGCGGCATTCAGAACATGCTGTGGGAGCTGTGGCGGCGACTCGACTCCACTTCATTCGCTGTACTCACGAGCCCGTATGCCGGTGCCGAGGCTTTGACGCCCAACAACCGTTTCGCATCGAGCGAATACGTGAGCCAGTGCTCTTGCCACACCCGCTCATGGTGCGGCGCATTGAACAACTCGCCCGCGAGATCGGCGCACAACACGTGGTGCTCGACCCCGCGTTGCCGCTCGGGTTGGTTGGGCGTTCGCTCTCGTTGCCGTACAGCGTGATGGTGCACGGGGCAGAGATAACGGTGCCTGGTCGACTGCCCGGTTCACGGCAGGCACTTGCCCATGTGTTGCGTGGTGCAACGAACGTGTTTGCGTCGGGAAGCTATCCGGCTGCCGAAGCGGTGCGAGCCGCCGGACGCGACCTTGCACTGGTGCAGATTCCGCCAGGTGTCGACACGCAGCGATTTCGTCCTCTTGACGACGCGACTCGACGAGCTGCTCGCGAGCGGTTCGGTATCGCGGCGCATGCGCCGCTCGTGGTGGGGGTGAGTCGCCTCGTGCCACGCAAGGGTTTCGACGTGGCGATTCGCGCTGTTGCGCAGTTGGCGAAGCGAGCCAAGCACACAGGCAACGCCCATCTTGCAGACGTCTCGATGTTGATCGGCGGAACCGGCCGCGACCACGACCGACTGCGCCGCCTCATCGACGAGACGAACGCGCCCGTGCGATTGCTCGGTCGGGTGAGCGACGACGACCTGCCACTGCTCTACGGCTGTGCCGACGCGTTCATGATGTTGTGCCGCAACCGCTGGGGTGGGCTCGAACAAGAGGGGTTCGGCATCGTGTTTGCCGAGGCCGCTGCGTGTGCGGTGCCACAAATCGCCGGTGACAGCGGCGGGGCTGCAGAAGCCGTGGTCGACGGCGTGACTGGCCATGTGATTCGCGAGCCTCGCAATGTCGAGGCGGTAGCCGAGCGGCTCGAACACGTGCTCACAGACGGTGTGGCACACAGCGCGATGGCGATGGCATCGCGGGCGCGAGCGGTGGCCGAGTTCGACTACTCGGTGCTGGCCGCTCGGCTACGGGCAGGTCTCGCCGCGTGACTCGCAGGCAGGCGGGCAACTAGTCTCGTCATCGTGCTTGATCAGGCGACAGAAACCGAAGTCATCGCCGCGAGCCCGCAGCGCTGCTTCGAGGTTGCCGTCGACTTTGAGCGATACCCAGAGTGGACCCACGACGTCAAAGAAGCCAACGTGCTTGAACGCGACGGTCACGGCCGAGCCACCAAAGTGGAATATCGAGCCAGCGCGCTCGGTCGCAGCACGCATTACACGCTCGCGTACGACTACTCGCAGGCACCTGAGCGGTTGTCATGGTCGCTCGCCGAGGGCGACATCATGCGTGTGGTCGACGGCGCCTACGACTTTGCCCCCGAGGGTGCAGGCACTCGGGTGACGTATTCGCTGCAGATTGAATTGATCGTGCCGCTGCCGGGCTTCGTCAAGCGCCGTGCTGAAGTTCGAATCTTGCACACCTTGAAAGAACTGAAGACTCGCGCCGAGTCGTGACCCGAGCGGTCGCCCGGTGATGGCGGTGTTAGCGGTGATGCTGGTGTTGGCATGAGTCTCATCGCAGGTATCGATGTGGGTGGCACGAAATGCCTCGGTGTGGTGCTCGATGCGCAACGCGAGGTGACGAGTGAGCACGACGTGCTTCACCAAGTGCGAAATCCCACACCGCGTGCCGACAAACTCGTCGATGCGCTCGAGGTGTTGGCTGGTCAACTTGGCGATGTGCAGTCACTTGGCGTCGGAGTTCCCGGTCTCATCACACTCGATGGTGTGATGCGGGCATCACCGAACATTCCGGGCTCGGTTGACGTTGCGGTGGGTCCTGAGTTGTCGAAGCGACTCGGCAGGCAGGTCAACGTCGACAACGACGGCAACCTGGCAGCACTCGCCGAGTGGCGATATGGTGCCGCGCGTGGCGCAAAGAACATGTGGATGGTCACGCTCGGTACCGGCATCGGTGGCGGTCACGTCGTAAACGGCGTGGTGCAACGAGGCGTCAATGGTTTTGCCGGCGAGATCGGCCACATTGTGGTGAACCCTGACGGGCCACGTTGTACCTGCGGGCGAAAAGGCTGCTGGGAGGTCTACGCCTCGGGGCGTGGGTTGCGCATGCTCGCGGCAGGCGAGGCGGGCGAAAGTGTCATCGCCCGGGCGCGCAACGGCGATGCCGATGCCGTGACGGTGCTTGAGGCGTGGGCTCGATGGGTGGCGATTGGGTTGTCGAATCTCACCAACGTGAGTGACCCTGACGTAATTGTCATCGGCGGCGGAGTCTCCGAGGCTGCCGACATCGTGATGCCCATCGTGCAACGGTGGTTTGTCGAGACGCTCTATTCGCCTGAACAACGCAAACACCCCGACCTGCGGGTGGCGCAACTTGGCGAGCATGCGGGTGCGATCGGGGCAGCCCTGTTCGGCGCGATGCACGCTTAGGCTTGCCGTCATGGATTTTCGGCGCATCAGCAACCTGCCGCCCTACGTCTTTACGATCATCAACAACCTGAAGATCACCGCACGCCGCGATGGTGATGACGTGATCGACCTCGGGTTCGGCAACCCTGATATTCCTTCTCCGCAAATCGCCGTTGAGAAACTCGCCGAGGCTGCACACAACCCAAAGAACCATCGATATTCGCTTTCGCGCGGCCTGCCGAAGTTGCGCGAAGCCGTCGCCTCGATGTACGAGCGTAAGTTTGGCGTGACCCTCGACCCTGAACTGCAGATCACCAACACGATCGGTTCAAAAGAGGGTTTCAGCCACCTCATGTGGGTGCTGCTCGAGTCGGGTGATGCGGCAATCGTGCCGAGCCCGAGTTATCCGATTCACATCTTCGGGCCGCTCTTTGCCGGGGCCGACCTGCGGCAGATTCCGATGCGCAGCCAGCGGCGGCTGTTGTCGGCCACCGATGTCGACGTCGAGTATCAAGACGAGTTCTTCGGTGCGCTACATCAAGCGTGGGAAGTCGGCTGGCCCAAGCCACGCGTGTTGGTGATCTCGTTTCCGCACAATCCGACGGGTGCGACGGTTGACCTTGATTTCATGCAGCGTGTCGTTGATTTCTGCCGCGAGCGCGAGATGATCGTCGTGCACGACTTCGCCTATGCCGACATGGGCTTCAACGGCTATGAGCCGCCGTCAATTTTGCAAGCCAAGGGCGCAATGGACTGCGCCGTCGAGTTGTACTCGATGACCAAGGGTTTCTCTATGGCTGGCTGGCGGTGCGCGTTCTTGGTCGGCAACACGCAGGTCGTGCAGGCGCTCGTGAAGTTGAAGTCGTATCTCGACTACGGATCATTTCAGCCGATTCAGATTGCGGCAACGGTCACCCTGAACGAGGCACATGATTTTCCGGTGGAAGTATGCAACACCTACCAGTCACGTCGCGATGCCTTGATAGACGGGCTCGATCGAATCGGGTGGAGCATTCCGTCGCCGCGCGGCTCGATGTTCGTGTGGGCGCCGATTCCCGAGGCCTATCGCGAGATGAACTCGGTGGAGTTCTGCTCGCATCTGGTGAATGAATGCAACGTGGCACTCTCGCCTGGCTCAGGCTTTGGCCCCGGCGGTGAAGGTTTCGTGCGATTTGCCCTGATTGAGAACGAGCAGCGCA
>RFMM01000185.1 GCA_009927665.1 Actinomycetota bacterium | reverse complement strand
GCTCGACGCCGCGACGGTGATGCTGCAGTGGGCAGCCGGCGGCATGGTGTTTTTTGTCTTCACGTTTCGCACCGGTGAGATCTCGGTCGGCTACGGCAAGTTGTTGCGTGGGGTGTATGCCGCGATTTCCCTGATGGGGGCAGGGTTCGGCATTGCCTTCGGTGCGGTGCTGGGCCGAGAGATCGCCGCGGTTGGTCTCGCTGCGCTCGCGCTCGCGGCATTCGCGCGCCGCGACACCACGCTCGACGTGTTGGCAGCGGTGAGCGGCTTCGTCGGCGTCATCATCGCCACGCTCGCCGTTGAACACGGTGATGGCGTGGGTAGCGACGTGTTGTGGTTGGCGCGACTACTCGTTGGCGCCGTGTTTCTCGGAGCCGTGAGCGATGCGATGCTGCTCGGCCACTGGTATCTCGTGCAGCCCGGTATGCCGCGCAAACTCTTGAACCAACTCACCAACGTGCTGCTGGTCGTCTGGCCGATCGAGATCGTCGTGATGCTGCTGCCGACGGGCATGCTCAGCGTGTTGAACGGCACCATCGACGACGGGTGGAACGGCGTGCTCGGCTGGTTCTGGCTGGCGTGTGCCGCGCTGACCGGTGTGCTCGCGTGGTTTACTCGCGCAGCTCTGCGCGAGCGCAGCTATTCCGCCGTGATGGCAGCGACGGGGTTGAGCTATCTCGCGATCTTGATGGGCTTTGGCACCGACCTCGTGGCGCGCGCGCTGTTGATGACTTAGCGGAGCAGTCCCGCCGTCGCAGTTAAGTCTCTCCGCCGCGCGGCTTACCGCTGCGGCGCCACGAGCGGCCATGGCCGCGACCGTTCGAACGCGAGTGCGGCATCAAGCAGTAGTGGCTCGCTGAAGTGCCGCCCCATCACTTGCATGCCGACAGGCAGACCCTCGACGGTGCCAGCCGGAATCGAGATGCCTGGGTTGCCGTAAATATTCGCCGGGAACGTGAGCACCCCGTTGTTGCCCGCGCCAGCAACGACGCCACCGAATGTGTCGGGCAGCGGACCTTCTGCATTGAATGCAACGTCGGGGTTGCTCGCGGTGATGACGATGTCGACCTCGCTGAAGATCTCGGTCATGCGACGGTTGAGTTCCACGCGTCGCATCTCGAACTTGCCGCGCGCCTCGGTGCCATACAAACTGCCGGTTCGTTCGAGACCGTAACGCATCTCTGGCGTGAGAATGTCGGCGCATGCCGGCCAGTGGTCACGCAACTCAAAGGCGAGTGCCGCCATGCCCGTGATCGACCACGCCGCGCCGAGTCGCGGCAACGAAGTGTCGATGCCGTCGACGCGCCTCATGCCAGTGATTGCGATGAGATGTTCAGCAGCGTCATCGAGCACCGACCACATCGCGGGTGAGACGACAGCCGAACCCCAGTCGGGCACCACGACCGCGCGCACACCGCGCAGCGAATGTGAACCAAGACCCGCCTCCCACCCTTCGACGCGCGGAAGGCTGAGCGGGTCGTTGCCCTCGTGGCCATTGCAGACGTCGAACCATCGCGCGGTGTCGCGCACACTGCGCGACAGGCAACCGACCGTCGTGAATTGCCGTGTGGTGCACCTGGCCCGCGTGGAATACGCCCGTAGGTTGCCTTCAACCCGACCAGACCCGTGAAGCCAGCGGGAATGCGTATCGAACCGCCACCATCACCACCCGTGGCGATCGTGACAAGACCGCCAGCGACCGCAGCCGCGCTGCCACCTGATGAACCACCCGGCGTGCGACCGTGCTGCCACGGGTTGTGGGTGGCACCGTGCAGCATCGTGCGCGTGAGATTGACGCCGCCAAATTCACTTGACGTCGTTTGACCAACCAACACGGCACCGGCTGCTGATGCACGCGACAACATCGTGTCGGTGGTGGTGGCAATGCGATCTTTGAACACGAGACTGGCGTCGGTGTCGGGCCAACCGTTGTTGCGCTCGAGCTCTTTCACGCCCAACGGCACTCCGCCGAATGGCAATGACACGTCGACACGTTCTGCCGCGGCGAGGGCGCGTTCGCGGTCTAGAAAACAAAATGCGTTGAGGTTGCTCGCATCGATCGCCGCATAGGTGGCCTGCAGTTCTTCGACCGGAGAGCGTTCTTTGCGACGAAACGCATCAACGAGTGATGCGGCATCGCCCTGCCAAGTGCCGTCGACCACGGCCCCAGCGTAGGTGAATCGTTAGCCTGCTCCCAGTGGATTCGCGCGCGTTTCTCGGTCTCGAGCGCGCCGACGATTCGAAGTTTGCGCTGCACGTGGTGCCACGCCTCACGACAAGCGGGGGGTTTCTCTTTGGCGGGGCGGGTCTCGGCGCAGGTATCTCGGCTCTAGAAGCCGTCACGGGTCGACGATGCACCTGGGCAACAGCGCAGTATTTGTCGTATGCGCGCCGCGACGAGCGTGTCGACGTCGAGACCTTCGTCGCAGTTGAGGGCAGCAGCATCACACAGGCGCGCGCCACGTGTCGAGTGGGTGACCGTGAGATTCTCACCGTCAACGCAGCGCTCGGTGATCGCGAGTTCGACGCCGCCGGTCAATTCGTTGCAATGCCTGACACTGTGGCACCTGAGGCCGCACGCCCGCGCACGCTGCGCGCCGCACATGCCAACTCGATCATGGAGGCACTCGACATGCGCTACGTAAAGGGTCGCGACCTCGACGAACTCGACGGAAGCGCGAGTGACGGTCGCACCATCATGTGGGTGCGCATCAAGTCGTTGGTCGATGGCATCGATGCCGCGGCCTCGGCATCATGGGCGATTTCGTGCCGATGGCGGTCGGTCAGGCGCTTGGCTTGCGCGCTGGTGGCAACAGCCTCGATAACACGATCCGCTTTGCCTCGCTCGTGTCGACCGACTGGGTGCTGCTCGACATTCAGGTTGAGTCGGTGCAGCGCGGTTTCGGTCATGGCACCATTCAGATGTTTGCGCAAAATGGCGCATTGCTGGCCACCGCCAGTCAAAGTTGCATCGCCCGAAAGTGGAAGACTTAACCCGATGCAACGCCGCGACGGAATGACGGTGCCGCTACCCGGCCACCTGCACGAGCATGAAAAGAAGATCTGCGCATTGGCCGATCTCGGCTATACCGATATCTGGTCGGCTGAAGCCGACGGCGTCGATGCGTTCACGCCACTCGCCCTCGCCGCCGCATGGGAGCCACGCCTGCGACTCGGCACCGCAATCGTGCCCGCCTACACGCGCACTCCCGCATTGTTTGCCCAGAGCGTGGCATCGTTGGCCGACGCTGCACCCGGTCGCTTCGCGATCGGCGTCGGTTCGTCGAGCAACGTGATCATCGAACGTTGGAACGGTCTTCCGTTCGTTGAGCCATACAAGAAGGTGCGCGATGTGGTGCGCTTTCTGCGTGACGCGATGTCGGGCGAGAAGATCACCAAGCAGTACGACACGTTCAAGGTCGACGGCTTTCGACTCGGTGTTCGACCCGAAGTGAAGCCGCCGATTCTGGTCGCCGCGTTGCGCGAAGGCATGTTGCGCCTCGCCGGACGTGAAGCAGATGGTGCCATCATCAACTGGCTGTCACCCGATGACGTACGCACGGTCACCAAGGTGGTGCATGACGCTGCGAGCAAGGCCGGTAGCGACCCGGCGACGAAAGAAATCGTCGCCCGCATCTTCGTGTGCCCGAGCGAAAATGCTGATGTCGTGCGTGCCGGTGCGCGCTACGCCATCGCGGCGTACCTCAACGTGCCGGTCTACGCCGAGTTTCATCGCTGGCTCGGTCGCGGTGATGCGCTCGCGGGCATGTGGGATGCGTGGAAGGCCGGCGACCGCAAGGCGGCGCTGGCGGCAATACCCGACTCGGTGGTCGACGACCTCGTGGTGCACGGGTCGCCCGCAGAGTGCCGCGCGAAGATCGACCGGTATTTCGAAAACGGTGTGAACACATCGTCACTCGCGATCTTGGCGTTGGATCCGGCGGTTGATTTCTGGACGGCGGTCGAGTCGTTGTCGCCGTCGGCATCGTGACGGGCGCACCACTCGACCCAGACGCCGCTGCGGCTGCGAAGGGCGAAGCCGAGGAACAAGCGCGAATCCAACGCAGCCTCGGCTGGCATCTGTTGTGGCGCACCCTGCAAGAGCAGAAGCGTGCCTTGATCTGGGGCGTCGCCATCGGCATCACGTGGACTGCCGCCAAGGTCGCCGTGCCGCAATTGACCAAGAGCGCCATCGACCAGGGCATCGAACGCAACGGTCCACTCTTGGCGTGGTCGGTGTTCATCGGCGTCGCCGGGCTCGCCACCGGGTTGTTGACCGCTGGTCGGCGATATCTCGCATTTCGCGAGAGCCGCTGGACCGAAACGTTGCTGCGCGAACGAATCTTCGCACACATTCAACGCCTGCACGTGGCGTATCACGACAAGTCGCAGACCGGCCAGTTGATGAGCCGAGCATCGAGCGACCTGCAGCAGGTACAGCAGTTCGTGGTGATGATCCCCATCACGTTGAGCAATTTGGGCCAACTCTTTGCCGTGACGTTGATTTTGGCCTTGACCGATTGGCGATTGGCGGTTGTCGCCTTGGCTCCACTGCCGTTCATCAACGTTGCATCACGACGGTTCTCGAGCCGCATTCACCCGGCCGTGTTGGAAGTGCAGAACGAACAAGCGCAACTCGCCAGCGTGGTCGAAGAGAGCGTCTCAGGAGTTCGCGTCGTGAAAGGTCTCGGCACAGAGAACGTGCAATTTGAGAAGCTGCGACAAGAAGCAGACGACATTCGCCGAGTGTCGCTGAGGGCGGCGAGCATTCGCAGTCGTTTTCTGCCGGCCATCGACCTCTTGCCGTCGCTCGGGTTGATCGCAGTGCTCGGCTACGGCGGTCATCGAGTGATCAACGGCGACATGAGCATCGGCGACCTGGTGGCCTTCAACGTGTATCTCACGATGCTGGTCTGGCCGTTGCGCAACATCGGCATGATGGTCGCACTCGGCCAGCGCGCAGCCGCAGCGTTGGTGCGCGTGCACGAGGTGCTGTCGACGCAGCCCGCCGTGCGGTCGCCCGAGAAGCCGCGGTCGTTGCCGGCGCGCGCAGGAGAAGCCGCTGGGGCAGTGCAGTTCGAATCGGTGCACTTCGGCTACGACAGCGAACGTGAGATTCTGCGCGGCTTCGACCTGGCGATTGCGCCGGGTGAGTCGGTGGCGCTCGTCGGTGCCACTGGGGCAGGAAAGAGCACCATCGTGCGCCTACTGCTGCGCTTCTATGACGTGACGAGTGGTCGCATCATGATCGACGGTGTCGACCTACGTCGCCTCGATCTTGGTGAGCTGCGCCGCAACGTGGGTGTGGTGTTTGAAGACACCTTTCTGTTCAACGACTCGGTGCGCAACAACATCGCTTTTGCCAAACCCGATGCCGACCAGAGCGTGGTCGAGCATGCTGCGCGACTCGCCGGAGCGCATGACTTCATCACCCAGTTGCCTGATGGCTACAACACGCAGATTGGAGAACGCGGCTATTCGTTGAGTGGCGGTCAGCGTCAGCGTGTGGCAATAGCGCGCGCAATCGTGGCCGACCCACGAGTGCTGGTGCTCGACGATGCGACGAGTGCGGTCGACCCGAGCAAAGAGCATGAGATTCGTGACGCGATGCGCACCGTCATGGCGGGTCGCACCACCATCGTGATTGCCCACCGCCCAGGCACCATCGCTCTTGCTGACCGCATCGTGTTGCTCGACGAAGGTGTGGTGGCGGCGGTCGGTCAGCACCGTGACCTCGTTGAGTCGAGTGAGCGCTATCGCGAGGTGTTGGCGGCGTGGGCGGTGCGTGACGCGGTACCAGCAGGGGGCGACTGAGTGTTTGGCATGGGTGCTGGCGTCGCGCCAGAAGACCAACTCGACCGCACGCAAACACGTCGGGTGCTCGGTCGGGTGTTGCGCATGGCGTATCCGTTTCGTCGCACCGCGTACGTTGCGCTCGGCTGCGTGGTGGTCACGACTGCTGCGACCCTCGCTGCGCCGATACTCGTGCGGCATGGCATCGATGCCGGCATTCGCGCCGGCGACTTCTTCGAATTGAACCTGTCGGTTGGTTTGTATCTCGCCATCACGGCGTTGGCGTATGGCTTCGGGCGTCTGCAATACGTGTTTCTCAATCGCACCGGTGAGGCGTTTCTACGCGAGTTGCGACTGAAGGTGTTTGCGGCACTGCAGCGCCAATCGATGGCGTTCTATGACCGCAACAAGGCAGGTGTGCTGGTTGCACGAATGACTGCCGACATCGAGACCATGGGCGAGTTGATTCAGTGGGGCCTATTGCAGTTCTTGGCGAGCGGCTTTCTTGTGGTGCTCGCCTTCGTCGTCTTGTTCTCGTTGTCATGGCAACTCACGCTTGTGGTGCTCATCGTCTTCCCCGTGATCGTGATTGCATCGGTGAAGTTTCAGCGCGATTCAAACACCGCGTATCTCAGCGTTCGCGAGCGCGTCGGCCAAAACCTCGGCACCCTGCAAGAGGGCATCGCCGCCGTGCGTGTGATTCAGGCCTATGCCCAAGAGGATCACCAGATCAAGCGCTTCGAGCGCTCGAACCGCTCACTCTTCGACAGCCACGTTCGCAGCATTCGCATCAGCACCTGGTATTTCGGGCTCGTTGAGTTCTCGGGAGTTTTTGCCGCATCGCTCGTGGTGGGCGTCGGCGGGTGGCTCGTGCATCGAGACACGGTGTCGCTCGGCACCGTCGTGGCATTCATCTTGTTGCTCTCGAGTCTGTTTGACCCCGTGCAGCAGCTGTCGCAGTTGTACAACGGTGTGCAATCGGCGGCTGCAGCGTTGCACAAGTTGTACGCCATTCTTGACCACAAGCCCGAAGTCGATGAGGCAGCTGATGCCATAGACCTACCGGCCCGCGGAGAGCTGATCGTGCAAGGCGTGACTTTCAAATATCAGGCGGGCACGCAGCCAGCGCTGCAATCAGCCGAACTGATCGTTGCCGATGGCGAGCGCATCGCGCTCGTCGGCCCGACAGGCGCGGGCAAGAGCACGCTCGCAAAGTTGATGGCTCGGCTGTATGACCCGACGGTCGGCAGCGTGTCGTATGGTGGCGTCGACTTGCGACAAGCAACACTTGCGAGCTTGCGTCAACGCATTGTGGTGGTGCCGCAGGAAGGGTTTCTTTTCAACGGCACGATTCGCGAGAACGTGCGCCTGGCGCGCGTCACCGCAAGTGACGCCGAAGTCGAACCGCGCTGTCGCGTCTCGGCATTCTCGATCACTTCGAGCGGCTGCCCGAAGGCCTCGACACCGAAGTGCGCGAGCGCGGCAGCCGTTTGTCGGCCGGCGAACGTCAGCTCGTGGCGCTCGGCCGTGCGGCACTCGTTGACCCGGCCGTGCTGGTGCTCGATGAGGCAACTTCCAACCTTGATCCTGGCACCGAGGCAGAAGTCGAGGCTGCGCTCGAACGCTTGATGCAGGGTCGCACCACGATCGTGGTGGCACATCGCCTCACCACCGTGCAGCGCGCTGATCGCATCGTGGTGGTTGACAAGGCACACATCGCAGAGGTTGGTTCGCACCGCGACTTGTTAGAGCGCGGAGGAAAGTACGCCGCTCTTGCCCGCGCGTGGGAGAAGTCGCACTCGCTCTAGCGCGCGACTGACGCCTGAACGGGCGAGTGACGCTCTAGCGCGCGACGAAGTATTTCGCGCGCGGGTGGTGGCAGATGATTGCCGATGTCGTCTGCTCTGGCTGGTACTGCCAGCCGGTCTCTTCACTCACGCTGATGCCGATGCGACCAGCCTCAAGCAACTCGGCGACTTTTGCATTGTCTTCTAAGTCGGGGCAGGCGGGGTAACCCCACGAGTAGCGACCGCCCCGATACTGCTGGCGGAAGAGCCCATGCAACGTCGGGCCGTCTTCTTCAACGAAACCCCACTCGCTGCGAATGCGGTGGTGCCAGAACTCGGCGAGAGCCTCAGCCATCTCGACACCGATGCCGTGCACGACAAGATACTTCTGATACTCGTTCTTGCCGAACAACTCTGCGGCAGCATCACTGACCTTGGCGCCCATCGTGACGATGTGGAATGCCGCATAGTCGACCTCGCCGCTTTCGATCGGGCGGAAGAAGTCGGCGATACACAAGAACGGTGCCTCGTTCTGTCGCGGATACGAAAACCGCATGCGTTCGGTGGTGCGCGACTCATCGGTCCAGATGACGACGTCATTGCCGTCACCGTTGGCAGGGAAGTAGCCATACACCAACTGCGGCACGAGAATGCCGCTCGCCTTGGCTTGCGCGAGTTGCGCGCGTAACTCGGGGCGAATGCGCGCCTTGAAGTCGTCGTCGTTCTCACCTTCGAGTGGTCGGTACTGCCATTGGTTGCGAAACAGCGCGGTCTCGTTCACGTACTCGGCGATCTCGTCGATGCTGATGCCCTTCACCACTCGCGAGCCGATGAACGGTGGCGTGAACACCTTGTTGTCGCTGACCACCTCGGGTGAGCGGCGGGGCAGGTCGACGCCCTCATCTTTCGGGCCCCGACGCTCAGCGAGCGAACGGCCGGTTGGTATGCGACCGAACTCTGGGTCATCGTTGCCACTGCGCTTTAATTCCATCAACTTGTCGAGGGTGTGCAGACCCTCGAACGCATCGCGACCGTAGAAGACACGCCCGTCGTAGACCTCGCGCAGGTCGCGCTCGACGTAACTGCGAGTGAGCGCTGCGCCACCGAGCAATACGGGAATGCGCGAGAGCCCCTGGTTGTTGAGTTCTTCGAGGTTGTCGCGCATGATCAAGGTGCTCTTGACCAAGAGACCGCTCATGCCGAGCGCGTCGGCGTCGACCTCTTGCACTTTGGCGATCATCTCGCTGATCGGGATCTTGATGCCAATGTTGTGCACTTCGTAGCCATTGTTGGTGCAGATGATGTCGACCAGGTTCTTGCCGATGTCGTGCACGTCTCCCTTCACCGTGGCGAGCACCAACTTGCCCTTGCTCGTCGAGCCAGCGACTTTGTCCATGTGCGGTTCAAGGTGTGAGACGGCAGTCTTCATCGTTTCGGCACTCTGCAGAACGAAGGGCAACTGCATTTGCCCCGCGCCGAAGAGTTCGCCCACTTCACGCATGCCGTCGAGCAGCACGTCGTTGACGATCTCGAGAGCCTTCAGGCCTTCGCCGAGTGCAGTGTCGAGGTCTGCGGTGAGACCTTCGCGGTCACCGTCGATGATGCGCTGGCGCAGTCGGTCGCGAACCGGCCAGCCACTGCGGTCAGGCTTTTCTTGCTTGGTCGACTTCACGCCTTCAAACGCGGTCAGCAGCAGCTGTAGTGGGTTGTAGTCAGGTGTGGTCTTGTCGAAGATGAGATCACGACAGAGCGTGAGATGCTCAGGCTTGATGCGCGCGAGAGGCAGAATCTTGCTCGCGTGCACGATGGCGGAGTCGAGGCCGGCCTTCACGCACTCATCCAAGAACACGCTGTTCAGCACCTGACGCGCAGCGGGGTTGATGCCGAAACTCACGTTCGATAGCCCCATCACCGTGAGCGCACCCGGGATCTCTGTCTTGATGCGACGAATCGCTTCAATGCTCTCGATGCCGTCACGACGCAGGCTCGCCTCGCCGGTGGTGAGCGGAAACGTGAGCGGGTCGAAAATGAGATCGCTCGACGACAGCCCGTAGCGCTCAGTGGCAATCTTGTGCAGTCGGTGGGCGATCTGCATCTTCCACTCGACGTCGCGCGCCTGACCTCGTTCGTCGATCAACAAACAGATAACGGCGGCTCCGTAATCGCGCGCGAGGGTGAACACGCGGTCCATGCGACGACCCGGCTCTTCGCCGTCTTCGAGGTTCGCGCTGTTCAAGATGCAGCGACCACCCGCGAGTTGTAGCGCAGCCTCCATCACCTGGGGTTCGGTGGAATCGATGACGAGCGGCACGCTGGCTTGGCTGGCAAAGCGACCGGCAATCTCTTGCATGTCGACGGTGCCGTCACGACCGACATAATCGACACAAACGTCGAGCACGTGGGCACCTTCGCGAATCTGTTCGTTGGCCATCTTCGTGCAGGTGTCCCAATCGCCCGCCAGCATCGCGTCGCGAAAGGCACGTGAGCCGTTGGCGTTGGTGCGTTCGCCGATGTACAACACGCTGTTGTCTTGCTGCAGGGTGACAGGCGAGTAAAGCGAAGTGACGCTGGCCTCTTGTTGCGGCGTGCGCTTAGCCGGGGTGATATTGCGCACGGCTTCGACCACTTGCCGCAAATGCTCGGGCGTGGTGCCACAGCAACCGCCCACCACCGTGATGCCCAGGTCGTGCACGTGATGGCGGTGGAACTCGGCAAGTTGCTGCGGCGTGAGGTCGTAATGCGTCTTGCCGTCGACGACACTCGGCAGACCGGCGTTTGGCAGCACACTGATCGGAATCGGCGAATGCTGCGCAAGATGGCGAAGATGTTCTTGCATTTCGGCGGGTCCAGTGGCGCAGTTGATGCCGATGACTGCGGGCTTCATGGCGAGCAGCGCAGTGAGCGCCGCCCCAATCTCGGTGCCAACCAACATGCGACCCGTGGTCTCCATCGTCACTTGCACCTGAATGGGCACTTCGCGCCCCATCGCCTGCATCGCGCGACGCCCACCTTGCATCGCTGCCTTGATCTGCAGCAAGTCCATGCAGGTTTCGATGAGCAGCAGATCGACACCGCCTTCGATCAGCGCACGCGCATGCTCTTCGTAGGTGTCACGCAGGTCGCCGAAGGCGATGTGGCCGAGGCTCGGCAGCTTGGTGCCCGGGCCGACGCTGCCCGCTACGTAGCGCGGTCGACCGTCAGCCTCAAACGAGTTGGCAACGTCACGGGCAATTCGCGCTGCGGCGAGCGTGATCTCGTAGGCGCGATCGGCGATGCCGTATTCCGTGAGCACCGTGCCGAACGAACCAAACGTGGCAGTTTCAAGTGCGTCGACGCCGACTTTCAAGAAATCTTCGTGCATCTCGGCGATGAGGTCGGGCCTCGTGACGGCGAGCAGTTCGTTGCATCCTTCGAGGTGTTGGCCGCCGAAATCGTCGGCCGTGAGGTCTTTGCCCTGCACGTAGGTGCCAAAGGCGCCATCGAACACGACGACGCGCTCATTGACGGTTTGCAGATAGCTCAATCTTTTCTGCGCTGGCATCGTCACCGTAAGGCTAAGACAAGTAAGGTCAGATGGTCGTGACAAGGGAAAAGGTCTACACACGAGTCGGCGATGACGGCACGACGGGGCTGTTCTACGGCGGGCGTGTGGCAAAAGACTCGTCGCTGCCGCGTGCCTACGGCGCTGTTGATGAGGCACAGGCGGTGCTCGGCCTGGTGCGTGCCGAGTTGGGTCGCGAGAACGAGCTCAACGATGCACTCGTGCACATCATGCGTGACCTGTGGGTGTTGATGGCCGAGTTGGCGACGCTGCCCGAGAATCGCCACAAACTCGCCGACGGCAAGTCGCGAGTCACCGCTGAGATGGTCACCAAGCTCGAGCACATGATCGATGCCCTCGATGAGAAGTTCACGCCGCCGTCTGAATTCGTGGTGCCCGGCCAGAACAAAATCTCGGCCCTGCTCGACGTGGCCCGCACGGTGGTGCGCCGTGCAGAACGCCATGCGATCTCGGCAGCCCCCGCACCCTCGCAGGCGGGGCCGTACCTCAATCGCCTGAGCGATTTGTTGTGGACGCTTGCTCGCTGGCAAGAAGGCGAGTCGCTGCCCGTGCGCAGCGTCACCGACTAAGAGACTGCGCAGTACTGCCAGCGCACGGCGCGCCGCCGCCCCGATGGTGCACCGCGCGGCAGAACTAGCCTTGCCAGCTATGAAACATTCTCAGCTCGTCGTCACCGTTGCCCGCGAAACTCCCACCGCCGAGGTGCTGGGTGTGCCCGTTACTTCCGACAAAGCGGTGCCCGCTGAACTCGGGGTGTCGCGAGCGCAGCTGACCGCAGCCGGCTTCGAGGGCAAGATTGGTCAAACCTTGATCGTGCCGTCGAGCGGCAAGACGGTGCTGATCGCCGTCGGCGTCGGTGCCGGCAACTCGGCGACCGCGCACGACCTGCGTAATGCCGCGGCCGCCTTAGCGCGCGCTGCCAGTAAGCACGCATCGCTCTCGACAACGCTCGCCGCAGTGGGCAAGGGTGACCGCGCCGAAGTCGCCCAGGCCGTCACTGAAGGATTGATGCTCGCCTCGCATCGCTATGCAGCGCTGAAGAGCGACGAGAACTTTGCGTCGAAACTGAAGTCGGCGGTGCTCGTCGTTGACGCCAAGTCGCTCGGTGCAGTCGCCAATGGTTCGCGACGAGGCAGCGTGATTGGCGAAGCAGTGTGCATGGCGCGCGACTTTGCGAACATGCCTCCCGCACATCTCACCGCGAAAATGTTCGCCGACCACGCGCAGCGCATCGCTGCGGAATCAGGGCTGCGCGTCGAGGTGTACGACAAGGATCGTCTGCTCGCCATGGGCTGCGGTGGCATCATCGGTGTGAACCGCGGAAGCGTGAACCCGCCGCGCATGGTGAAGCTGTCGTACCGCCCGGGCAAGGCTGCGGCGAAGGGCAAGTCGGCAGGCAAGGGCAAGAAGTCGTCGCTACCGCATCTCATCATGGTGGGCAAGGGAGTGATGTACGACTCGGGCGGCATCAGCTTGAAGCCCAGCAACCCCAGCCACGCGATGATGAAGGCCGACATGAGCGGTGCTGCCGCCGTGCTCGCCACGATGAGCACGCTCAAGGCACTTGGTTGCAAGAACCAAGTCACCGCATATCTCATGTGCACCGACAACCTGCCGTCGGGAAGCGCCATGGCGATGGGTGATGTGCTCACCATTCGCAACAAGAAGACGGTCGAGATTCACAACACTGACGCCGAGGGTCGCTTGATTCTCGCCGACGGTCTCTCGCTCGCGGCTGAGCAGAAACCCGATGCGATCGTTGACATCGCAACATTGACTGGTGCGTGCGCAGCGGCGCTCGGGCCGAAGATGTCGGGCGTGATGGGCAACAACGCTGGCTTCGTGACGCAAGTGCTCGAAGCGAGCAAAGTGGTTGACGAAGACGTGTGGGAGCTTCCGCTTGAGCGTTCATATCGGCGCATGTTGGATTCCTACATTGCCGACATGAAGAACGTCGGTGGAGGCGAAGCTGGCGCAATCACCGCGGCGTTGTTCTTAGACGAGTTCACCGACGGTCTGCCGTGGGCGCACCTCGACATTGCCGGGCCGATGTGGTCTGACGCAGACGCCGGCTGGCTACAGCGTGGAGCCACCGGATACGGCACGCGGCTCTTGGTCAACTTGGCCGAGAACTTCCGCCGCCGATAACACGGCTCACCGCGACGTCGCGCCAACCGGCAGAGACCCCGTGCTGCCGCCGCTGCCGACTCGGCCGCGCGACACCGACAAGTCGCAGATGGGTCGTCTGCTCGTCATCGCCGGCTCGCAGGGCATGGCGGGTGCGGCCGCATTGAGTGCCGAGGCGGCTATGCGCTCAGGTTGCGGCTATGTCTATGTCGCCACAGCGGCGTGCATCGCACCGCAACTTACGGCGGCGATTCCTTCGGCAATCTTGCGGCACTCGATGCACTCGCAGCACCCAAGTTTGCGCTGGGACGATCTGCCCCTGCTGTTCGACGCACTGCGTGACGTTGACGCAGTCGTCATTGGCCCAGGCCTGGGTGAGGGCGTTGACGAGTGGCTGGGTGCGTTGCTCGATCGACTCGTCTCGGTGCCAACGGTGTTCGATGCCGATGCGCTGAACGCCATGGCTCGCCGCCGCGAGTTGCTCGCACGACTCACGAGTTGTCACGTCATCACCCCGCATGCGGGCGAAGCGGCGCGCATCTTGGGCTGGGGTAATGATGCCGGTCGGGTGAACGCTGCCCGCCATTCGGCAGTCAGTGAACTGTGCACCGTGATGCGCGCAGTCGCCGTGTTGAAGGGCGCCGACTCATTGATTGCTCAACGCGGTGCGCCAACCGTGGTTAACCCGACAGGCAACGCTGGGCTGGCGAAGGCGGGCAGCGGCGATGTGTTGAGTGGAATACTTGGCGCACTCCTGGCTCGCGGCATGCGAGCACACGACGCCGCAGTCGCCGCGGTGTGGATTCATGGCCGAGCGGCCGATCTGCTCGCCGGCGAAGTGGGTGAAGAGTCGTACATCGCGAGTGACTTGGCCCGCGCACTCGGGCGGGCGTTCACGCAGTATGCGCAAGCGTCGATGCAAGCGTGATGGTCACGCGCAATCCACCAAGTGGGCTGCGCTCAAATCTGGCGCCGCCGCCGTGGAGTCGAGCAATCGAGGTCACGAGGTGCAGCCCAAGCCCGGTGCCGTGCTGGTCACCTGAGCGAAGTGCGCCAAATCGCTGAGCACCCTGTGAAAGCAGTTGCATCTGCCCATCGTCAATGCCCGGACCCGCGTCGTCAATGGTGCAGGTGACGATGCCGTCGCGTGACTCGCAACGAACAACAACGTGGGCGTTCGAGGGAGTATGCCGATGGATATTGCTGGCAAGATTGGCAAAGAGGCGATCCATCAGCGCGGGGTCTGCATATATCTTGCAGGGAACAACGTCAACTTTCACTGGCCGTAGCGGATCAAGAATGCCAAGGTCATTGAAATGTGCAGTAATTACGGAACCGACATCGAGAGCGCTGCGAGTGGAACTTGGTGCTGACGCCAAGCGGGCCAAGAGCAAGAGGTCGTCAATGAGTCGTGTCATTCGCTGAGACTCGTGGGCAATTCGATCTTGGGCGCGCTGTCGTACCTCAGCGTCGACATGCTGTTGCGATGACAGCACTTCGGCGTATGCGCGAACCGTCGTCAGCGGAGTTCGAAGCTCGTGGGCGACGTCAGCGAGAAACTCGCGCATCTCTTGCTCTGACTTTGTCTTGACTTCTGCTGCGGACTTGAGCTCGCCAACCATCGTGCCGATGCTGGCTTGCAGTTCGCGAACTTCTATGGTGGTGGCGTCAGCTGGCAGATTGGTGGCGAGATGTCCGGCTGCAACTGATTGTGAGTATCGGACGATGTCACGAAGCGGTGCCAACGACCGACGTGTGACCTGCAGCGTAAAGAGTCCGCCGAGCAGGGCGACTGCGATGGCGAGGGCGCAGTTGATGAGCAGCTGATTGGTGAAGGCATTTGCGATATCACCGACGCCTTCACCAAAGACGAGCCACTCACCGGCACCCAGATCAATGGCGCTGATACGAATCGGTTCGTCGCCATTGATGGTGTGCGGTGCTTCAACTGCCTTGCGTAGGGCCTCAGGCTCAATTGCGTCGAGCCGCAACGCGTTGGGGTCGTCAGAGCCGATGAGATCCACGAGTGCTTCATCGTCGACAGAGAGTGCTGCTACGAAGTTCGTCGGTAGCGTCAGCAGGTTTCGTAGGAGGGTGTCGACGGGGTCTGCTCCGTCTTGCGTTGCAGCTGTTCGAAGTGCTGTAAGACGTTCATCTACCTCGCGTAGAGCAGAACTTCGACCAGTGATTGCCGACAACACCGCAAGTGACATCGATGTCGCGGCAACAACGGCCAGCACCACCAACGAGATGCGCCTGCTGAGAGTCATGCGAGACCCTCGAACTTGATGCCAAAGCCGCGCACGGTGACAATGTGCGAATGGTCGTCGCGATCGAGCTTGCGGCGCAGATATGAAACATAGGTTTCAACGACACTCGACTGCGTCTCATAGTCGATACCCCAAACCGCTTCGAGCAGGTGATGCTTGGAAAGCACATGACCCTCATTGAGCATGAGGTGATGCAGCAGCCGAAACTCGGTGGGCGAGAGTGCCACATCTTCACCTGCGTGGGTCACCTTGGCGGTCTCGGTGTTCAGTTCCACGTCGCCACACGTGACCACACTCGATTGGCGTGCGCCACCCGCACGCCGTAAGACGGCAGATACCCGTAGCGAGAATTCCTCAAGTCCGAACGGCTTGCGAATGTAATCGTCGGCGCCGAGTTTGAGACCGCGAACAACATCTTCGCGTTCGTCGCGGGCCGTCAACATGATGATCGCAAGGTCGGGCTTGCGGCGCCTCAGCTTCTCCAACACGGTGAAGCCATCAACGTGCGGCATATTGACATCAAGAATCACCAAATCAAAGGGTTCCCGAGTCACCAGATTGATGGCTGTGGCACCATCGCGAGACTCGGTGGCGTGGTGCCCGCCGAGCCGTAGGGCATCAGCGACGGTTTGGCGAATGGCTGCATCGTCGTCGACGACTAGTACTCGTGCGGCAGACATCTCGATGCGACCCACTCTGACAGTAACGAGAAGACCCGATTTCGCAGCCCGTACTGAGCCGATTCACAGCATTCTCACAGGTTCGCGCTCTAGAACAAGATCAGCCGAAATCCCTCGGTGACCAACACTGCCGAATGACCTCGGCAAATCTCAAAGGAGCACTTACTCATGAAGATCAGCAAACTTCTCGCCGCTGGCACCGTTGTGCTGGCAGTGATGTCAAGCTCGGCTTCGGCGTTCGCCAGCACCGGCGACACCTCGAGCACCCCGAGCGCAACCGATACCTCGACCACACTTCCGCCGAAGCGCGATCGTGAGGCGGCCGCCAAGTTCCGCACTGACAT
Organism: Actinomycetota bacterium; assembly: GCA_009927665.1. Taxonomy (GTDB): domain Bacteria; phylum Actinomycetota; class Acidimicrobiia; order Acidimicrobiales; family Ilumatobacteraceae; genus F1-60-MAGs027. The sequence goes on along the minus strand of RFMM01000185.1, from coordinate 1,511 downwards.
GCTGGCGTGGCAAGTGAGTTTCTCGAAGTGGGTGGCCGACCGTGCCGCGGCAGTCAAAGATCATCGTGATGCGATTGCTTCGGCATCGGCGACGATGAAGACCGCAATGACCTCGGCGACCACCAAAGAAGCGCGCAAAGCCGCGATGGATGCCTTCAAGGCGGCAAGTAAGCAGGCGAAGGAAGAGCTCGACGCGGCCCTGGCTGAGATTGGTGAGCGCCCGGCGCGCCCGAGCCGCTAGTCCGTGCCGCTACACCGGCTCAACAAACCGGGTCGACAAACCCTGCTGCCAAGACAGTTCAGCGGAATGTCACCTTTCGGTAACCGACTCGTTCTCTAGGGCGATGAACCACGCGGCACCCGATCCGTGCACGGTCGTGCGGGTGAATCCGCACCCCGGGCGCGGTTCGGTGCTCGTCTTGGGCACGCCGCGGGGAGGCACGTCGGTCGTCGCCGGAATCTGCCACCTGTTGGGTGTTCCGATGGGGCTCGACATTGACCCGTCGAACATGGAAGACCGGGCCTTTCGAGAGTTCCCGAAAACGACTGGCTGTGCTGAGCGCGTGGCATCGTTTTTCACCGAGCTGCACGAACAGCACCCCCTTGCGGGCGTGAAAGACCCGGCTGCAATCGACTGGTTGCCAGACGTGTATGACTCGGTGCCCGAACCGGTGCTCGTCGTGGTGTCACGCGACGTGTACACCGTTGCGCAACGAGAAGAAGTTTCGGGCAGTGGGTTCTTTGACGCCTTGCACGGCGCAATTCAACGCAAGTATGCCGTACTTGACTTCGTTCACGCGGTTGCTGACCCGCTGATTGTGGTGTCGTATGAGCGGCTGATGCACGACCCGCGCGTCGCTGTGCATTCGCTGGCCAGGTTTCTCGGTGTGGAAGCAACCGATGAACTGGTCGATCGCATCGTTGGGCGAGTGAGGCCACATGCAGATATGCCGAACGACGTTGACTTCGTTGCGGCCCGTGCCGACTTCGAGCGCAGTGCGGTGCCGACGAGATTTCGCCGCCTACGTCTGGCTCGGCGGGCGAGCTAGGCAGCCGGCGCAGTCCACTCGGCGTGATAGGCCCGCAAGAACGCGGGTAATCGCGAGAGGTGATGGGCGGAAACCGGTGGCATCACTCGTCGCACGGCGAGTGACGCACCGGTCGGCTGGGCCGCCCCGAACATCTGCAGGCGCATCACTGATCGAGTGAACGTCGTGCCGACATCGTCGCGGCCGGCGACACCGAGCGACCGCGCGATGTCGAACGCGGCCATGCTGAAGCCCTCAGGATTGTGCTCAAGCCAGGCGTCGCAACGCCGCAGTAGCCAGGTTGCAGAAGGTCCGAGCACGGGAAGCCAGAACCACTCGACATAGTCAGACCGAACGGGGTGGCCGACTCGTTCGACGGTGGGATCTCGCCACGGCACGATGGTGATGCGTTGTGAAACGGTGTCCATGCCCCTTGGTGTGCACGAGGCGGCCGAAGTGGCACGGTTATTCGCGCGTGGCCGC
>RFMM01000085.1 GCA_009927665.1 Actinomycetota bacterium | reverse complement strand
TTCACAGCACCACGAGGTCGCGTGGCGTGTGGTTCATTCGCTGCGGGCCGTCACTGGTGGCGACCACGATGTCTTCGAGCCGCATGCCCCACTGACCAGGAACATAGATTCCTGGTTCGACGCTGAAGGCATGGCCGTGAGCGATGGGCAGAGCATTGCCGCGCACCATATAAGGATCTTCGTGGGCTTCCATACCGATGCCGTGACCCGTGCGGTGAATGAAATACTCGCCCCAACCAGCAACCTCGAGCACACTGCGTGCAGCCGTGTCGACCGACTCACACGTGGCACCGACAACACCGGCTTGCACGCCAGCTTCTTGTGCACGACGTAGATCGTTCCACGCTCGTTGCACGTCGGCTGGTGGCTCACCGAGATACACGCATCGAGTGATGTCACTGCAATAGCCGTTCATCGTGCCGCCGAAGTCGCAGAGCACGATTTCACCGCGGCGAATCTCACGACGACCGGGGTGATGATGCGGGCTCGAGGCGTTCTCCCCTGCTGCGACGATGGCGAAGTTAACGACGTCGTGACCCTCGGCCAAAAGCCGCGCCGAAATGTCAGCAGAAACTGCCGCTTCGGTGCGGCCCGCGAGCGCAATATCGCCACGCTGCAACTGTGCTGCCACTCGGTCAGCAGCGGCACCTGCTGCGGCGAGAGCGGCGATCTCGGCTGCATCTTTGCTGGCGCGCAGGGCTCCGACGACCTCGACCGATCGCACATAGTCGCGGCCCGGCAACTGACGCAAGAGGTCGACAAGAAATCGTGACCACATCTGATCGCCAACAGCGATGCGCTTGGCGTCATGCAAAAGTGCGGCCGTGACGGCGATGGGGTCGTGCGTTTCATCCCACGACACGAGGTCAAAGACCGACGCGTGATGTTCAACGCGCGGTGCCTCGAGCCGCGGCACGACGAGTGTGGCGTTCGATGCAGTGACGACGAGCGCCGTTAGTCGCTCGAGCGGCATGGCGTGATAGCCGATGAGATACGGCAGGTCGTGACCCACCGACACGAGCAGCGCGTCGACCGACCGCTCACGCATCGCGGCTCGCACGCGCGCCAAGCGCTGCGAATACAACGCGGCACTCGTCACGATGTGGCTACCAATCGACCCGCTTGGTAATCGTCGAAGGCCTGCTTGATTTCTTCGCGCGTATTCATGACGAAGGGGCCGTAGCGCACGACGGGTTCGCCGAGCGGTTTGCCACCGAGAAGCAGGGCTTGTGCATCGCGGTCGGTGGTAAGCACTACCTCGCCACCTGCACGCGAGAAAACCAACATCTGACCCGACTCTGCGGTGTGCCCATTTGCGGAGAGTGCGCCGTCGAACACATGCACCAGCGCGGTGTGCCCCGCGTCGGGTGACCAGCGCACTTCTTCACCCGCGCGCAGCAGCACGTGTGCATAGGTCATCGGGCTTGTGGTTTCGACTGCACCCGTCACGCCCATCACGGTGCCCGCGACCACACGCACTTCGCCGCCATTGGGCAACTGCACGCGACGCAATTCGTCGGCATCAAAGCCTTGATAACGCGGCGCAATCATCTTTGCCGCCGCCGGCAGGTTCACCCACAACTGGAAACCGTGCATGCGGCCACCCACACGCAGGAAGTCATCGGTCGGCAACTCGCTGTGAATCACCCCGGCACCCGCGGTCATCCACTGCACACCACCCGGGCGAATCGTGGCAACTGCCCCAGTCGTGTCGCGGTGTTCCATTGCCCCGTGCATCAAGTAGGTGACGGTTTCAAAACCGCGATGCGGATGCTCGGGTGCGCCAATCGCCTTGCCCGGCGCGTAGTCAACCGGCCCCATCTCATCGAGCAAGAGGAACGGGTCAATGTGACTCACACGCGCCGTCGGAAACGGGCGTCGCACGACGAATCCGCCGCCTTCGACCGTGCGTTCGGCGTTAATGATCGTGTCGAGTGGTCGCAGCGTCATCGGCGCACCAACACCTTCACGGCGCGAGCGGCCACGTCACCAGCGGCTGCGCGAACGACCCGTCACCAGCGGCTGCGCCAACGACCCGTCACCAACGGCTGCGTCGGCTGCCTCGCGTGCGTGATAACTCGAGCGCGTCAGCGGGCTTGCTTCGACGTGCGCAATACCAAGCGATTCACCGAAGGCGCGATACTGCGCGAACTCGTCAGGGGTCGCCCATCGCACCACCGGCAGATGTTCAGCCGACGGCCGCAAGTACTGACCGATGGTCACGATCTGCACACCGACCGCCGCCAAGTCGACGAGCAGCGACTGCACCTCGTCGGGCGTCTCGCCCAGGCCGAGCATGAACCCAGACTTCGTCACGAGCCCGGCCCGTTTGGCGCGCGCCAACACCGACAAGCTGCGTGCATAGCCAGCCGATGGCCGCACGATGCGTTGCAGACGTGCAACGGTTTCGATGTTGTGGTTGAACACTTCTGGTCGTACGGCGAACAACTTTTCCAGCGACGAGTCGTCACCTTTGGCGTCTGACACCAGTGTTTCCACCGCAGTGCCAGGTGTTCGTTCGCGAATCGCCTGCACGCAACGTGCCACGTGTTCAAAGCCACCGTCGTCAAGGTCGTCGCGCGCCACCATCGTGAGCACTGCGTGCGACAACCCCATGCGCGCCACGGCCTCGGCCACGCGGCGCGGCTCGTCGACATCGGGCAGGTCGGGCTTGCGTGTGTCGACGAGACAAAAACCGCAGGCCCGTGTGCAACGCTCACCCAACACCATGAAGGTGGCAGTGCCGGCTTTCCAGCATTCTGAGAGGTTTGGGCAGCCGGCCTCTTCACACACCGTCACAAGATGAAGATCGCGAAGTGTCTTTTTCGTCGCGAGCACATCGGTGCCGTGTTCGACATGCGGACGCAGCCATTCGGGCTTGCGTTGGGTGATGTGCATGCCGACCACGTCGGGTTCGTATTGCCACGCCACGTCGTGACGGTCACTCACACCGCTGCCCCATCGTTCACTCGCCAGTCGTGCGACGACGTCGGCCACCTCGCGCATCGACGCAGTGCAGCCCTCTTCACGCAACGACGTGACGGGGTGTTCAGCGATGCCGCAGGGCACGATGTGGTCACGCATGTAACGCAAATCAGTGTCGATGTTCAACGCAAAGCCGTGCATCGTGCGACGCGCCGTGGCGCCACGTGCAATGCGCACGCCAATCGCACAAATCTTGCGGGCGCGCGGCGTCTCAGCATCGAGCCAACGCCCGGGTATCCGGCCTTGCGGCTCGCAACGACGCCAAGTTCAGCGAGCGTGTCAATCACGAGTTGCTCGACACTGCAGACATACGCGGTGATATCGGCGGGCGACGAGTCACCGTGCTTGCCGGGCAGCGATCGAATCGGGTACACCACCAACTGACCCGGGCCGTGATAGGTGACGTCGCCCCCGCGGTTGACTCGCACGAGTTCGGCGTCAACCGCCGCAGGGTCGCACTTCAAGTTTCGCTGCAGGTCGGCCGATGCGCCATAGGTGAACACATGATGGTGCTCGAGCATGAGCAGATAGTCGTCGGTGGCGTGCTCAAAGAGCGCATGTTGCAACGCGAGTGCGTCGCGATACTTCACCCGCCCAAGCCAGCGGACGCGCATCAGAGTTCCGCCGACCAGTCCTG
>RFMM01000101.1 GCA_009927665.1 Actinomycetota bacterium | reverse complement strand
TGTTTCGAGGTTCTGCTTCACCTTCGCAAGGAAGTTCGCAGCGTACGCGCCATCGAACGCACGGTGGTCCCAACTCATCGCCAGGTTGCCCACGGGATGAATCGCAATGCTCTCTGACCCATCAGGCAGCCGCACCGCCACGGGTTTGCGCACGATGGCGTCGGTGCTGATGATCGCCACTTGTGGCTGGTTGATGATCGCCATGGTCAGCACCGAACCCGCCGAGCCGTTGTTGCTGATCGTGAACGTGCCGCCTTGAATTTCGTCTGGTGACAGTTTGCGCGTGCGGGCACGCGACGCAAGGTCATTGATCTCGCGAGCGATGGCGCGCAGACGCTTGCCTTCTGCCCCGCGCACGACCGGCACCAACAGACCTTGGTACTCGAAGGTCGACGGCAATGCCAAGGTCGATGTATTTGTGCACAACGAGCGTGTCGCCGTCAAGGCTCGCGTTCATGTGCGGAAAGTGCGCGATGGCATCAACGATGGCGCGACTGATAAACGGAAGATACGTGAGCGAGAAACCCTCGGTCGATTTGAATGAGTCTTTTGATGCGTTGCGGGCGACATCGACATTCGCATAATCAACTTCGACCACGCTGAACGCGTGCGGTGCGGTGCTCTTGCTCGCCACCATGTGGCTGCCGGTAAGACGGCGAATCTTCGAAAGGGGCACGACTTCGTCTCGCGCACCGACCACGACGCGCGGCGCGGGTGCAGCAGCGGGAGCAGGCGCCGGCGCGGCAACCGGTGCAGCAGCGGGTGCTGCGGCCGGCGCGGGCGCGGCAACTGGCGCAGCAGCGGGTGCAGCAGCGGGCGCAGGTGCGGGCGCAGGTGCCGGCGCTGCAGCGGGTGCGGTCGAGCGCGTCAACCCGTGCGCGTCGATGTAGTCGAGCACGTCTTCACGCGTGATGCGACCACCAGGGCCAGTGCCACGCAACGCTGCAACGTCGATGCCGTGATCAGTGATCAAACGTCGCACGACGGGTGAGAGCACGATGTTGGTCGGCAGCGCGGCGACTGGTGCGCGCGTGGGTGCAGGTGCTGGTGCAGCGGCGACTGGCGCGGGTGCAGGTGCAGCAACCACTGGCGCAACAGGTGCCGCAGCAGCGGGCGCGGGCGCTGCTGCGCTCGACGCGCCAACCACAGCGATGACGGTGCCGACGGCTACGGTCTCACCCGCTTGCACGCGAATCTCACTCAAGGTGCCAGCAATGGGTGATGGAACTTCGGTATCCACCTTGTCGGTTGACACTTCAAAGAGCGGTTCGTCGGCGCGCACGGTGTCGCCGACGTTCTTGAACCAGCGGGTGATGGTGCCCTCGGTGACAGTTTCGCCGAGTTGCGGCAGGGTGACGTCGGCCATGTTGCTTGTTTCTCTTTCTACGCGTTGATGCTGCGACCGGTCAGCGAAAGTACGGTTTCGCCGAAGAGTTCGGTGAGGCTTGGGTGCGGTTGGATGAATTCAGCGATCTCGTCGACCGAAGCTTCCCAGTTGACCGCGAGATAACCACCCGAGAGTTGTTCAGTGACCCACGGGCCCACCATGTGCACACCGAGCACCTGGCCGGCGCGACCATCGCGACCCTTTTTGGCGATGATCTTCACCAACCCGTCGGGTTCACCGAGAATCATCGCCCGCGAATTGGCGCGAAACTGATGTTTGGCGACGACCACATCGTGGCCCGCCGCCCGCGCCTCTTCTTCAGACGGCCCTGCCCACGCAACTTCGGGATGACAGTAAATCGCCCACGGCACGCGGTCGTACATCACGGGCAACGCAGTCTCGCCACGCATGTGCTTGACCGCGAGAATTGCCTCGGCATACGCCACGTGCGCAAGTTGCGGAGTCGCAATCAAGTCACCCACTGCGTAGACGTTCGGTTCACTTGTGCGGCAGTAGGCATCGACCTCGACAAAGCCGCGGTCGCTGACTTTCACTTGCGTGCCCCCGAGTCCGAGTTCGTCGGAATACGGGCGACGACCAACCGAGACGACGACGGCATCGACTTCCAGCGACTCACCTTCACCAAAGTGCACGACGGTGCCGCCTGACGAGTTCGGCGTATGACCGCTCACCTTCACACCGGTGCGAATCTCGATGTTCTTCTTCTTGAACGACTTCACCACGACGTTGGCGACATCAGGGTCGAGACCAGGAAGAATCTTCGGCAACCCCTCGAGAATCGTCACGTTGGCGCCGAGGTCGGCAAAACACGACGCAAACTCGCATCCAATTGCACCGCCACCAATCACGGCGATGCGCGACGGCACCTTGTCGAGCGCGAGCACCTCGTCTGATGTCATCACCGCACCACCAGGCGTGAAACCCGGAATCGTGCGCGGCACCGAACCACTCGCCAAGATCACGTTCGCAGCGCTGAGTGTTTGCGTCTTGCCATCGGTGGCGCGCACCGTGACACTTCGTGCGGCACCCAGCGAACCCGTGCCGAGCATGTAGGTGACCTTCTTTGCCTTGGTCAACCCGGTGAGACCCTTGACGAGACCGTTGACGATCGTCTGTTTTCGTGCCTGCGCGACTGCGAAGTTCACGGCCGGGGCCGAAGCTTCGATACCGAAGTCTTTCGCGTGTGCGACGTGGCGAAACACTGCCGCGCTCTCCAAGAAGGCCTTGGCGGGGATGCACCCGCGGTTCAGGCAGGTGCCGCCGATCGTGTCTTTTTCGATGAGTGCAACTTTCATGCCTGCCGAGGCTGCATAGAACGCTGCTGCGTAACCGCCCGGGCCGCCTCCGATTACGGCGAGGTCGTACGAAGCGTCTGACACGTCTATATACGGTAGTGCGTTTCGTCGACTACGAGCCGAGCCATTGACGCTTTTCACCGTCGCGTGCGTACACGATTGTCGGTGTTCCTCGTGCTGCGACGAACGTCAATGTGCACGTGAGTGCACCGCCCTCACTCGCTGCGTCACCTGACGCGCCGCCCGCTGTCTGCTCGCATGCCGCTGGTGCAATCGGCGCGGTGATTTCGCCGTCGGCGAGCAGCGACCAGCTCTCGTTCACCGTGGTGGCTTCGATGGAAGCCCCGTCAACGACGCGCATCACGACGTCAACCAAAGTTTGCTCGGTAGTCACTTCTACATCACGCACAGCGACCGACACCGGCCCAAGTTCGGCAGTGGATCCGAGGGCGAGCAACGTCGTTGTTGCTTCAGGCTCTGACGCGGTTTGCAGCAACTTCAGGGTGCCCGCCACGAGAATCAACAGCCCGCAAATCAGGCTGGCGATGATGAGTTTGCGGGTGCTCACGCTGCTTGAGCGTACGCTGTAATCGTCATCGCGCTGCTCACTCTGCACGGGTGATGAATGAAAGGTTGGTCACAACACATGGGTTTGCGTGACTTTTTCACTCGCGACTCATTGTCAAAAGAAGAACTCGTCGCCGAGCGCCTATGTGAACGGTTCGAAGATCTGAACATGCTGTCACTGGCCGACATGCCGCTTCGTCAACGAGTCGACGTGTGCGGCGAGATTCGCCGAATGAGTGTGAAACCGCGAGCCGGAATCCCTGCCGTCGAAGTCGAGATCAGCGACGGCACCGGCGAACTCACACTCGTCTTCTACGGTCGCGGCCACGTGCCAGGTATCGGCCACCACCGTGCACTCACGGTGTCGGGTGTCGCGTTTCGCGAGGGCTCGCGCCGGGTCATGCTGAACCCTGCATACCGCCTGCTTCCCCGCGAGGGGCAGTAGCGCGAGCGCGTTAGCCAATCCGCGCGAACAGCGAACGCGCTAGCCGATCAAGAGTTTCGCGACTGCCGATTCGGCGTCTTCGGTGATGAGCGCCATCACTTCGTCACCCGCGCGCAACACGGTGTCATTCGTCGGCACCATCACTCGCTCGGCACGAACAATCGCAACGATCGTCGCGCTACGTGGCAAGACAAGGTCTGAGATGGCTCGATTCGCCGCCGGCGAGCTTTCGGCAAGCGTTACTTCGACCAGTTCAGCCTTGCCGCCCTTCAACTGCATGAGTCGCACGAAGCTGCCGACCGAGGTCGCCTCTTGCACCAGGCTGGTGATGAGGTGCGGCGTCGATACCGAAACATCAACGCCCCACATCTGGTTGAACATCCAGTAGTTCTTCGGATTGTTGACCCGCGCCACCACGCGCGGCACACCGAACTCTTGCTTGGCAAGCAGCGACACGACGAGATTGTCTTCGTCGTCACCGGTCACCGACGCAACAACCTCTGCCTCACGCACACCCACGGTGTCGAGCACTGAGTAATCGCAGGCATCGCCGAAATGCCATTCGATGCCGGCCGACTCTTCTCGCGACTGGTATTCGCGCAGGGTCGCGCGATCATTGTCAATGATCGTCACGGTATGCCCTGCCGCCACCATCTCGCGCGCCGTGAAACGTCCGACGCTGCCACCACCGGCGATGATCACCTTCATTGTTCTTCGACCGGACCCTTCGCCAAGAATTCATCGAGGGCGGCGATGTCAGCAATGGCGACGGCGAGATACGCGACATCGCCTTCTTGCAGCAACACCTCATGCCCCGCCAATATCGCCTTGCCATAACGCCGCACGCCCACCACACGTGAGGGGCCTTCGCCGAGGCGCGGCGAGCGCATGCCGACCCACGGCATCGGTACTTCACGTTCGACCACCACGAGCTCGGCGCTCGGGTCGGTCCACTCCACTGCAGGGCTATCAGGCACGATTCGTCGCATGATGCGCTCGGCAGTCCATTTCACCGTTGCAACGGTCGCGATTCCGAGTCGTTCGTAAATCTCTGAGCGCTTTGGGTCATAGATGCGCGCAACCACGCGCTCGATGCCGAACCGTTCACGACCAACCCGGGCGATCATGATGTTGGAGTTGTCGCCGTTGGTCACCGCGGCGAGTGCCGACGCCTTCTCAATGCCGGCAGAGACGAGCACGTCCGGGTCGAAGCCAATTCCAACCACGGTCTGACCTGCGAAGTCATCCCCCAGCCGCAGAAATGCGTCGGCCTTGCGGTCGACCACTGCGACGGTGTTGCCACGTGCGCACAACTCGCGCGCCAGTGTTGAACCAACACGTCCGCAACCAACGATGACGACGTGCACGAACTACTATCGTACCCGCGGCAACTTTCATAGCCGTAGCGCGCAGAGGCGTCACATGGCACCAAAGAACATCGATCGCCGCACGGCACTGGCTCGTTGGAAGGGTCGCCTTATCGGCAACCCGATTTCTTCGCGCGCCGACGTGCACCACAGGCTCCCCAAGAAGGTTGCGCTCCCAGTCTTTGCCAGCGACGCAATCTCCAGCACGGCCTATGCCACCGAAGAAATTCTGATCGTCTTCCTTTCACTCGCGGGCGCGGGTGTTGCGGCCTACACGCGCTTAGTACCAATCTCCCTGCTTGTTGTCGTGCTGCTCGCAATAGTGGTGAGTAGTTACAGACAGACCATCTACGCATATCCGAACGGTGGCGGCAGCTATGTCGTCTCGAAGGAGAACCTCGGTAAACATCCCTCGCTCATCGCCGGTGGTTCTCTGCTGGTTGATTATGTTCTGACCGTCGCAGTATCCGTTTCAGGCGGAGTCGCAGCGATCGTCTCCGCATTCAACGGGCTGGCCCCATACCGGGTTCATCTCTGCATCTTCTTCGTCGTCGTCATGACCTACGCCAACCTGCGTGGGCTCAAGGAATCCGGAACGCTGTTTGCACCACCCACCTATCTCTATGTCGGAGCGCTCGGCTTGCTCATCACCGTCGGCCTCTACCGGGTCTATTTTCAGGATCTCCCACCGATACCCCACAACGGCGAAGCTCGCGAACTCCTTGATGCCACGGGTGCCTTGACAACCTTTTACTTTCTCAAGGCATTTGCCTCGGGCGCAGTCGCTCTCACTGGTGTCGAGGCGGTCTCTAATGGCGTGCCTGCATTCAAACCGCCCGAGTCGCGAAATGCCTCGCGCACGCTGATCATGATGGCGGTGATTCTTGGAGGTGCTTTCTTCGGGCTCAGCGTTCTCGCTCAACACCTTGAACCAGTAAAAGACGAAGAGGGAATCATCAGAGATACGGTGCTCGCACAGATGGCGGAACACGTCTACGGCGGTCGAAATGCCCTCTTCTTTATCACGCAATTCGCCACGTTTGGAATTCTGATTCTTGCTGCCAACACCGCCTACGCCGATTTTCCGAGACTTACGTCAATCATCTCCAAAGACAATTTCCTCCCCCGTCAGTTTGCAAATCGAGGCGATCGGTTGGTGTTCAGCAATGGCATCATCCTCTTGGCCGTCGCAGCCATCGGCTTGATTGTCGCGTTCGGTGGACTCGTCAACGCACTCATTCCCCTCTACGCCGTCGGGGTCTTCACCGGCTTCACTCTCAGTCAGGCAGGTATGTGTGTTCATCACACGAGACACAGGGAGAAGGGTTGGAAATTCCACTTCGTCATCAACGCAATTGGAGCAGCTACCACATTCTTCGTAGCAGGCATCGTCATCGTGGTGAAATTCACCGACGGTGCGTGGATTCCAGTGGTCGTGATTCCCTCGTTGATTTTCGTGTTCACCGGCATCAATCGTCACTACTCACGAGTCAAGAACTTCCTCCAAGTTGCAGAACAAGAAGTGCCGCCATTCCGCACCCACTTCGTAATCGTTCTCGTTGGGTCACTCAACGCCGGAGTCGTGCAAGCCATCAAATACGCGCAGAGCCTCCGTCCGGACCGTCTGATGGCCCTGAGCGTCGTCGCAAGCTCCGAAGATGGTGCCGAACTTAATCGGAAGTGGCGTGCGAGCTTTCCCGACGTCGAGCTCGATACACCGGTCGATGAATACCGAAACCTCACCGACATGGTCCTGATGGAGATTGAGCGGCTTGACGGCCTGCAACCCGACGATCTCATCACGGTGGTGATTCCGGAATTCGTCACCAGCATCCGCTCACAATGGCTGCACAACCAGTCGGCATTGGCGATCAAGGCACGCCTCCTCTTCCGCCCGAACACCGTCGTCACATCGGTACCAATCGTCATTCCGTAAACACCTCGGCGTGGCGCCGTAAAAAACCGGTGGGGCCTAGCCTGACCCCATGCACATCGTGGTCTCGGGCGCTAGTGGTCTCATCGGCTCAGCTTTACTTCCGCAACTCAGCGCAGCCGGACACCGGGTTACTCGACTCGTGCGACGCTCTGCCGGGGCTGGCGAGTCGCAATGGAACCCACAGCGTGGCGAGATTGACGCAACGGTGATCGACGGCGCTGATGCCGTGATTCATCTCTCGGGTGCCGGCATCGGCGACAAGCGTTGGTCAAACTCATACAAGCGTGAAATTCTCGATAGCCGTGTGCAGAGCACGAAATTGCTCGCCTCGGTAATCGCTGGTGCCGCGAAGCGACCCAGCGTGTTTCTCGCAGGCTCGGCCATTGGCATCTACGGTGCACGCGGTGACGAACCGCTCGACGAAACATCGGCGCAGGGCGACGGTTTCCTCGCCGATGTGTGTAAGCAGTGGGAGGCTGCGGCCACAAACGCCGGCACGCGCACGGTGTTTTTGCGCACTGGCATCGTGCTGTCACCGAAGGGCGGAGCATTGAAGAAACAGCTGCCGCTCTTTCAGCTTGGTCTCGGCGGAAAATTCGGTCGCGGTGACCAATGGCAAAGCTGGATCTCCATCGACGATGAAGTCGCTGCGATTATCTATTTGCTGACGAGCAACATCTCGGGGGCAGTGAACCTCACTGCCCCGGCGGCGGTCACCAATGCAGAATTTGCACGAGTTCTCGGTGCCGTCTTGCGGCGCCCCGCGGTGCTGCCAGTGCCGTCGTTCGGCCCCAAATTGTTGCTCGGTGGCGAACTCGCCGATGCGTTGCTGTTCACCGGCCAGCGAGTGATCCCTCGCGTGCTGTCAGGTGCCGGCTTTCAGTTCGCTCATCCGACACTTGAAATCGCCCTCCGCGCGCTGCTCAGGCGTTGACGGCGCGTCACGCGTGATGACCATCCGATTGCGATGACCGCGTAAGCCTTATGAGCTTGCTGCCAGCGCGTGTCGATGTGGTCGTAGTTGGTGCCGGCGTCGCGGGTCTCGCAGCTGCCAGACACCTGCACGCCAAATCGTTCTCGGTCGCAGTGCTCGAGGCACAAGACGACGTTGGTGGGCGTGTGCGCACCGACGTTGTTGAGGGTTTCCGTCTCGACCGTGGGTTTCAGATTCTGCTGACGTCGTATCCCGAACTGCGTCGACAAGTCGATCTAGACGCTCTCGATGTGCACGCCTTCGACCCCGGGGCTCTGGTGATGTACCGCAATCGTTCGTACGTCGTTGGTGACCCGTTTCGGGCTCCACGCACATTCGTGTCGACATTGCGCGCACCGATTGGCACCCCACTCGACAAGATGCGCATTGCGTTGCTGCGTTCGCGCACCCTACGCGGCGACGCCCGCGAGTTGTTGAGTGGCAGTGACCTTCCCACGATCGTGGCGCTGCGTCGTGCGGGCTTTTCACAGAAGGTCATCAATCGGTTCTTTCGCCCGCTCTTCGGCGGCATCCAGCTCGACCCGTCGCTCACGACGTCTCGACGCATGTTCGACATCATTTTTCGCAGTCTCAGTGCAGGCGAAAGCGGCATACCACGCTTGGGCATGGGTGCATTGCCCCGTCAGATGGCCGACCGCTTGCCTGGCTTGGTGCATCTCAACACGCGAGTGGCGAACGTCGAGGGTCGTGCGGTGACCACTGCCGATGGACGACGCATCGAGTGTCGGGCGGTCATCGTCGCCGCTGAACTGCCTGCCGCTCGCAGCCTCGTGTCATTGCCTGAGCGAGCTTCGCGACGCGCTGGTGCGGTGTATTTCGCCGCTACTCGCGCGCCAACTGCCGAAAAGCTTGTGGTGCTCGATGGCAGCGGTAAGGGCCCAGTGCTCAACGCCGCGGTGCTGAGCAACGTCGCACCGAGTTATGCGCCAGCAGGTCAACATCTCGTGGTGGCAGCGATGCCCGATGTGGTGGAAGGTGATCTCGAATCGATGGCCCGCGACCAGATGCGCACGTGGTGGGGTTCGCAGGTCGATGCGTGGCGGCACCTGCGCACCTATCGCATCGAGCACGCTGGTGTCGAGCAGCGCCCGCCATTTTCACCGAAGCGCAATCTGGCGTTCGGCAATGGTGTGTTCGTATGCGGCGATCATCGCGACACGGGTTCGCTGCAGGGTGCGATGTTTTCGGGTCGTCGCTGTGGTGAACTCGTCGCCGGCGCACTTGCGTAGCCTTGAGCACATGATGACTGCGCACGATTCGCAGGGCTCACCCGCTCACGACCCCGAGCGTCGAATCGTGTCGGTGTCGCAGTTCGTGCCCGCCACGCCACAACAGGTGTTCGAAGTTCTCGCGAATCCGCAGATGCACTCGGTGATTGACGGCTCGGGTTCAGTGCGCGGGCAACTGCACGCCCCGGCCCGACTTTCGCTCGGCGCCAAGTTCGGCATGTCGATGCGTCTCGGTCTGCCCTATCGCATCACCAACACTGTCGTTGAATTCGAAGAGGCTCGCCAATCGGGTGGCGTCACTTCGGTGGTCACGTGTGGCGCTATGTGCTCAGCCCCATCGAGGGCGGCACCATGGTGACCGAACAGTTCGACTACTCAACCAACCGCGCCAACTGGTTCCTGCGACTGATGAATGCCATCTCGACCAATGAAGTTTCGATGCGCAAGACATTGCTCAACCTCGCAAAGCACTTTTCGTGACGTCGCTGCCCACCGACATCATCGCCCACGCATGACTACTCTTCCCGCCGGGTTCGTCGCGCACACCGCCAATATCGGCATTAAAGACGACTCGCTCGACTTCGTCGTGGTGCTCGGTGCAGCCGGCACGACTGGCGCGTCGATGTTCACCAAGAGCCGCTTCGCCGGCGCCAGCGTGGTGCTGAGTCGCGAATTGGGTGCCAGCGGGCACACGCGCGGTGTCGTCGTCGTTTCAAAGAATTCGAACGTCGCCACCGGCGAGCAGGGCATGCAGAATGCGCGCGAGCTCGTGGCGGCGGTGGCTGCACGACTCGGTTGCGACAACAACGAGCTCGTCGTCGCTTCGACCGGTGTCATCGGTCGCCAGTATCCGATGGACCGCGTGCGAACGGGCATCGCTGCGCTACCTGCGCAACCGAGCGGCACCGATGCATCACTCGTCGCACGCGCCATCATGACCACTGACACGCGACCGAAGCTCGCCGAGGCAACAGTGCGTGGTTCGTCGGCGCGCGTCGTTGGCGTCGCCAAAGGTGTCGGAATGATCGAGCCCGACATGGCAACACACATCTCGCTGATCTTCACCGATGCGGCAATCTCGCGCGGTGAGCTCGACACCATCTTTCGTCAGACGGTCGAGCGAACGTTCAACCGCGTGTCAATCGACACTGATACTTCGACCAGTGACACCACGGTGTGCTTGGCGAGTGGTGCGGCAGGAGCAGTCGATTCGTTGGCTTTTTCGGCAGCACTTCACGACGTGTTGCTCTCGCTCACCAAGCAGATTGCCCGCGACGGCGAAGGCGCCGAGCGCATCATCGAGGTGTGCGTCGACAAGGCGCGAGATGACGACCAAGCCGTCACGGTGGCTCGCGCCATCGTCAATTCACCGCTCGTCAAGACCGCGGTGCACGGCGCTGACCCCAACTGGGGTCGCGTGGCGATGGCCATCGGCAAGTGTGCGCACTACACCGACATCAACCAAGAGCGCGTGGTGATTCGCTTCGGTGAGCAAGAAGTGTTTCCGAGCCAGGTCAATGACGCTGGCCTCGCCCGACTCAGCACCTACATGCGCAGCGAAGAAGTGCTGATTCACGTGTCGCTCAACACCGGCGACGCTGAAGCAACAGTGTGGGGCTGCGACCTCTCAGCTGGCTACGTGCGCATCAACGCCGACTACACCACCT
>RFMM01000092.1 GCA_009927665.1 Actinomycetota bacterium | reverse complement strand
TGCCAGTGACGCTTGCCGAAGCCCAGCCCACGCAGTGAATTGGCAGTCGCGACCAACGCGCCAGCTGATGCCGTGCGTGCGTCGGTAGCAAAGACGAAACTCGACAACTACCGTGCCAGCCGTTTCTTGAGTGCCATTCGCAGACCGAACGGCAGGTTGCGGTACACGAACCGAATCGGGCGCAGCCAATCGAGGTGAATCCAGTCGTTGGGCTTCTTATGAAACTCGTAGTCGCGCACCAACCCAGAGCCGCCCGCTGAAACTGCAGCGGCACGACGCGCAGCTGCACGCCTACCCGCTTCGTCATCGACGAGCGACCAGTGTTCGAGCAATGCCGCAACTTCGGCAGCGTCGCGCGGTTGCTTCACGTGGCCCTCACAACGGCGCGGTCAGATCATCACGTTGAAGTTCGACAGCACACGACCCGCGAGGTCGGCATCGCCGCTGATCGACACCCGAGGGTCGCCGGGCTTCCAGAATTGACGACCGCAACACAGGGCGAAATATGCCTCGCTATCGATACTGATGACACACTGCTGTTGCGATGCGGTGTCGACCAACTTTGCGCGACCCGCGTCGGTCGCCACATGAAACTCGGCTTGTACTGCCCCCACCACGCGCACCGTGACGATCGAACCGTCAGGGGCCTTGGCGCGCTTGCCGACCACCATCGGCAGTGAACGCACGAAGCGCGACAGGCTGTGTTGCGCCGCGGCACCACCCTGATTGCCGGGCTTACTGAGCGCACGGCGAATATCTTGCTCGTGCACCCAGGCATCCATCACGCGAATATGTAAGAAGTCAGCGAACGTTCCTGGGCCCGTTGGGGTCATCATCTCGCGAGCGAAATACGTGTCATCGGCGGTCGCGAAGGTAGCGCGGCGCTTGGCTTGAATCTCCTTCCACTCGGCGAACACCGTTGCTCCGGGCAGTGAGCGTCGGGCGTCAACTTCGTGCTCGTTGAATTCTCCGATCGGGTTCTTCACGTTCGACAGGTTGCTGGCGCGGTGTGCGGTGCCGGGTTCACCCTGCAAACCTTTCTCTGACGACACGAGGTGCGACAACGTGTCTTGCACCGACCAACCGGGTAGTTCGGTCGCCGTCTTCCATTGTGATTCGTCGAGCGTCACGAGCAGTGAGTCGAGAGAATTCCACACGTCTTCGAGCATGGTGATGAGTTCGGTGGGTCGACTCATAGGGCGGGGTTCTGCACGGTCTGCCACTCGCGGGCGCGCAAGTAGGGGTTGAACGAGTTGGCGATGTGCGTCATGTCGTCGGCGGTCTTTGGCACCTTCAGCTCGTAAAAGTGCGGAAACTCTGCCATGCCGCATACGAGTTGCCAGAGACGCACGGCGTCGTCGCCTGTCGGTGCCGGCACGATGACCGGACCAAACACGGCACGCCCAGTCGGCGGCACGATGATTGGCACACCAAAGCCGCCGAGTTTCTGCACTGCATGGTCATGATCGCGACGCACGTCGTCGTGTGTGGTGCGGTCGGCGAGCGCAGACTGCCAGGTGTCGTCTGGAGCGCCGACTTCGGCGAGCAGTCGACGAGCGGTCGCTTCTTCATACGGACGCTGCCCCTCAAGATGCAACGCATTGGCACTGGCGAGATACCACGCGCCGCACAAATCGTTGTCGATGCGCTTCAGCCAAGCGGCGATGCGCAGGGGAGTCCACCCGTACGAAACATCTCGCTCCCACGGCATCTTCTTGCCCTCAACATGGTTGATCACTTCGAGGCTGAAGAACTTCCAATTCACGCGCAACGGGGTGAGCCGTGCGACTTCGCGAATCCACAGAGAGGTCTGGTGCGCATAGGGGCACATCGTGTCGAAGTAGAAATCGACGACTTCGGGCGCTGAAGCCATACCTGAACCCTAGGTTAGATTTGTTGCGTGCAACGCCCTGGGCGCTTTGAACATACGCGGTTTCTCGGCGATAAGCGCACGCAGTTGGTCTACGACGTCGATGCATGGTCAGATGCAGCCCTCATTGACGACATCGTTGCCACCAACTCGGGCATCTGTTTTGCGCCCGACACGCTGGCTGAGGCGCGCAACCGCGGATACCGACTCGCCACCGCGTGAACGGCACCTTCGCTTCCGGCGCGCTCACACTTCAGCGCTATCTCAGTCTTGGGCCGACGCGCGGTGCGGCGCGACCCGCCGTGCTGCTGTGCCACGGGTTTCCGATCGGGCCGCAAGATGCGCGGCATTCGGCGAGTTCGTTTCCTGAACTGATTGACCGCATCGCCAACGAACTTGGTTGGAGCGGCATGACATTCACCTTTCGTGGCTGTGGCAACAGCGAAGGCGACTTCTCGATGCAGGGCTGGGTCGAAGATGCGCGCGCCGCCATCGATCATCTCGTCGCCGAAAGTCAGCCGACACAGGTGTGGCTGCTCGGCACCAACACGGGCGCATCAATTGCGTTGTGTGTCGCCGCCGATGACCCGCGTGTCAGCGGTTGTGCCTTGCTCGGCCCGCGCGCCGATTTCGACGACTGGGCAGAGCACCCGCGACGACTGCTCGAACATTCGCGCGAGATTGGTGCGGTGCGCACACCGGCATTTCCGGCGCAATTCGATGACTGGAGCCGCGAGTTGCGACGCTTTCGACCGAGTGAAGCTGCGCGGCGCTTTGCGCCGCGACCGCTGCTCTTGATGCACGGAGACGAAGACGAACTCGTGCCAGAGAGCGACTCACGCACGCTTGCTGAAGCGCACGGCAGTGCAGAGTTGCACGTGATTCCGGGTGGCGGTCATCGATTGCGTCACGATCCGCGGGCGATTGCGATGTTGATTGGCTGGCTCGACCGCCAGCGCTGAGCTAGTTACTGCCAGCGCTGAGCCCGTAGGTGTCAGCGCTTGAAACCGTCGGGGTGGCGTTGATGCCAGCGATACGCACTGGTGATGATCTCGCGGAGGTCGCGAGTGGCACGCCAGCCAAGCACTGCTCGAATCAAGGTCGGATCGGCATACACCGATGCGGGGTCGCCCGCACGACGCGGGCCAATCGCGTGTGGCACTGATCGAGAAGTCACCGATTCAGTGACTTCGACCAGCTGGCGCACCGACGTGCCCTGACCGGTGCCGACATTGCACACGAGCGACGTGCCACCAGTTGCGAGATAGTCAAGCGCCTTCACGTGTGCATCAGCCAGGTCGGCAACATGCACGTAGTCGCGCACACAGGTGCCGTCTGGCGTCGGGTAGTCGTCGCCAAAAATGTCGAGGCGAGCCTGACTGCCAAACAGCACACGCATCACCACCGGCACGAGGTTGGTGGTCAGCGAAAAGTCTTCTCCCAGATCGCCCGAATCGTGGGCGCCTGCCGCGTTGAAGTAACGCAGACACACTGATCGCAGCCCGGTGGCGTCGCATGAGCGAAGGAAGTGCTCGACATCGGCTTTGGATTGCGCGTAGGGGCTCTGTGGGCGTAACGGTGCATCTTCGTTGACGGGTGAAGAGTCGGGCGTGCCGTATACCGCCGCTGATGAAGAGAACACGATTCGATTGACGCCGTTGGCTATCAGTGTCTCGACGAGCGCGATGGTGCCCGACACGTTGTTCTTGTAGTACTTGAGCGGCTGCGACACCGACTCACCGACTGCCTTGTAGGCCGCAAAGTGAATCACGCTGTCGACGTCATATTTGCGGCAGGTCTTGGCGACCACCCGATCATCGGCGATGTCGCCGATAACGAGATCTAGATCACCGACGGCGTCGCGGTAGCCACGCTCAAGCGTGTCGAGCACCACCACATCGCGACCGAGTTCGGCGAGCAGGTGCGCCGTATGCGAGCCGATGTAACCAGCACCGCCGGTGACGAGAATCGTCACTTGTTCGAAGCCTTGGCTTTGCTGGTGCCGCTTCGCTTCGTTGCGCCAGACCGCCGCGCGGCGCTGCGTTGTTTCGTTGCCTTCTTCTTGAGCGGTTTGCTGGCCTTGTCACGATCGCGTGCTTTCTCCAACTGTTTGAAGCGACGTACCTTGAGCAGTGCCGCGGCAGAGTCGATGTCGGCGACCGTGCGCATGCGGTGGTCACCAAACGGCGTGGCGACCTTCTGCCAACCTTCGGGTGCGACACCGAAACGTTTGGCAAGCAGCGCCACGAAGATGCGCGCCTTCTCATCGCCAAAGCCCGGAAACTTGCGCAACCGCGCGAACAGCTCACGGGCATCGGCAACCCCGCGCCATACGTTGGCGCCATCGTCGCGGTAGTCGGCCGCGATCATCGCGCACAGTTCGTGAATGCGTCGTGCCATCGACGCCGGAAACCGGTGAATCGCCGGCTTCTCGCAGCACATCGCGACGAATTGGTCGATGTCCATCGCTGCAATACGCGAGGGTTCGAGATGACCGAGACGCTCGCTGATGGTGAAGGGTCCGGTGAACGCCCATTCCATCGGAACCTGCTGGTCGAGCAGCATGCCGATGAGCAACGCGGTGCCGTCGTTGCGCAGCAGTCGATCTGCTGCGGGCTTGCCGGTGACGTAAAGGTCGCTTTTCATGTGCTCACCATCGTGGCAGGCACGCTAGGCAAACAGCGGGTTTAGCGCTTCGGGATTGAGACCGTAGTGGGCGATTGCATCGGCGACGACCTCTGGCTTCACTTCGCCGGTCGTGGCGAGAGCGTGCAGCGTGGCAACGACCACGTTGGGCATATCGATCTCGAAATGGCGACGCAAAGACTCTCGGGTATCGCTGCGACCAAAGCCGTCGGTGCCGAGCGGCACGAAGAGGCGACTCGGCACGAAGCGCGCAACCTGCTCGGGCACGATGCGCATGAAGTCGGTGACGGCAATCACCGGGCCACTGCCGTCGTCAAGCAGACGGGTGACGTCTGCTTCGCGCTTGGCGGCTGCAGGGTGCAGGCGGTTCCAGCGCTCTACATCGATGGCGTTCTCGCGCAAGGCCTTGTATGACGTTGCCGACCAGAGGTCGCAGGCGACGTCCCAGCGTGACTCGAGTTCGGCCGCAGCGGCACGCACGGCAGTGTGTGCTGAACCAGAAAACACGAGCGTGGCACGATGCTTGGCAGAGCCTGCGTCAGCCCACTTGTACAGGCCACGCATGATTTGCGCGTCGAGATCACTGACCGTCGGGCGAGCGGGCATCGGGTAGTTCTCGTTGTAGAGCGTGATGTAATAAAACACGTCATTGGGTACCTCGCCGTACATGTCGTGCAGACCGCTGCGCACGATTGCAGCAACTTCGTAGGCGAACGCAGGGTCATACGCGCGGCACGGTGGCACGGTGCTGGCCAAGACGAGCGAGTGGCCGTCTTGGTGTTGCAGACCTTCGCCAAGCAGCGTCGTGCGACCAGCCGTAGCGGCGAGCAAGAAACCTCGCGTGCGTGCGTCGGCAGCCTGCCAGATCAGGTCACCAACGCGTTGGAAGCCGAACATCGAATAGAACGTGTAGAACGGCACCATCGGCACACCACGGGTGGAATACGACGTGCCAGCGGCGATGAAACTTGCGAGACTGCCCGCCTCGGTGATGCCTTCTTCGAGAATCTGACCGTTAGACGACTCGCTATACGACAACAACAGGTCGTGGTCAACCGGCTCGTACTTCTGGCCCTGCGAGGCGTAGATCTTGAGTTCGCGGAAGAGTGAGTCCATACCGAACGTGCGTGCTTCGTCGGGAATAATCGGCACGACGCGCTCGCCGAACGACTTGTCGCGGGCGAGATTACGCAAGAGACGAGTGAAGCCCATCGTCGTGCTGACCGCCTGGTTGTTGCTGCCCGTGTCGAATTCGCGGAAAGCATCGTCACTCGGCAGCGACAGCGGGCGACGCGCGGTCGTAACACGCTTGGGCACGAAGCCGCCCAGTGCGCGACGACGTTCGACAAGGTACTGATACTCGACCGAGTCGTCTGCAGGGCGAAAAGTATGGCGCAACGTCACCTTCGAGCATCGCGTCGGTGATCTCGTCGTTGAGCTGCAGGCGGTCGCGCAAGACGCGCAGCTGATCGACATTCATCTTCTTTATCTGGTGTGTGGCGTTGCGGCCTTCGATCTCAGGGCCAAGTGTCCAACCTTTGACGGTCTTGCAAAGAATCGCCGTCGGGCGACCAGAGCCGAGGTTGTCGCTCGCCGCCTTGAACGCGGCATACACCTTGCGGTAGTCGTGACCGCCACGCGGCAACGCCTGCAGTTCAGCATCGGTGAGGTGCGACACCATCTCGCGCAGGCGCGGGTCTGGGCCGAAAAAGTTCTCGCGAATGTAGTTGCCGTCTTCGACGGTGTAGCGCTGAAACTCGCCGTCAACGGTGGTGTTCATCTTGTTGAGCAACACGCCAGACACGTCGCGGGCGAGCAATTCATCCCACTTTGAACCCCACACGACCTTGATGACGTTCCAACCGGCGCCGCGGAACACGGCTTCGAGCTCTTGAATCACCTTGCCGTTGCCGCGCACCGGGCCATCGAGACGCTGCAGGTTGCAGTTGACGACAAAGACGAGATTGTCGAGATGCTCGCGCGACGCGAGCGAGAGCGCACCGAGTGACTCTGGCTCGTCGCACTCGCCATCGCCAAGAAACGCCCACACGCGGCTCTGCGAGGTGTCGTCGAGGTTGCGGTTCGCGAGATATCGGTTGAATCGCGCGTGGTAAAGCGCCGTGATTGGCCCCAAGCCCATCGAGACGGTGGGGAATTCCCAAAAGTCGGGCATCAGTCGCGGGTGCGGATACGACGACAAGCCACGACCTCCACGACCGATCTCGCGGCGGAAGTGATCGAGGTCATCGGCCTCTAAGCGGCGTTCGATGAAGGCGCGCGCATACACACCCGGTGCGGCGTGACCCTGGAAGTAGACGTGGTCACCGGGCAAGCCGTTGTCTTTGCCACGGAAGAAGTGGTTGAAGCCGACCTCATAGAGCGACGCCGACGATGCGAACGTGCTGAGGTGACCGCCGATGCCTTCGGCGTTGGCATTGGCGCGCACGACCATCATGGCTGCGTTCCAACGAATGTAGGCACGAATGCGCCGCTCGAGATGCTCGTCGCCTGGAAACCACGGCTCTTGCTCGGCAGGAATCGTGTTGACATACGGCGTCGACACCGTGGCGGGGAAACTGACCTGCGTCTCGCGCGCCCGCTCGAGCAGTCGCGACAACAGATAGCGCGCGCGGTTCTTTCCTTGCACTTCGACAATCGAATCGAGCGAGTCGAGCCACTCTTTCGTCTCTTGTGGGTCGGTGTCGGGCAGCTGATGCACTGAACCGTCAAACAGCATGCGCCCATTCTCGCACGAGTTGCGCAAAGTGCCACCGATGCGGCATACCCATCGGTAAGGATGCTCAGCGTGGATTCGGGCGATTCCTTCGACGCATCAACATCTGGTGGCACAGCAGGTGAACGTGTGGTGTACGCCGACGGCGCGTGTTCGGGCAACCCTGGGCCGGGCGGTTGGGCATGGGCGATGGCGCCGCGCGGCGAGGTGCGTGACAGCGGAGGCGAGGCCCGCACCACCAATCAACGCATGGAGCTGCTCGCGGTGCTCAGTGCGTTGCGCACGCTCGGCGGCGAACCCGGACCCATCACGGTGGTGAGCGACAGTCAGTATGTGGTGAAGTGCTTCACCGAAGAGTGGTGGAAGGGCTGGCTGCGTCGCGAGTGGCGCAACAGTCAGCGTGAGCCCGTCGCCAACCGTGATTTGTGGGAACCGCTGATCGAGTTGGTGCGCACCCGCGGTGACGTGCATTTTCGCTGGGTGAAGGGCCACAGCGGCGACCCGATGAACGACTTGGTTGACGCGCTCGCTGTCGCTGCGATCGAACACGTGCGCTAGCGTTCGCCGCCATGGAACTCACCAACGCAAGTGCAATCGTCACCGGCGGCGCGAGTGGCATCGGTGCCGCCGCAGCCCGCCTGCTCGCCAAGAAGGGCGCCAAGGTCGTCGTCGCCGACCTGCAAGCCGACAAGGGAGAAGCCCTCGCCAAAGAAATCGGCGGGGCATTCTGCAAGGTCGATGTGACCAACACACAAGACATCATCAACGCCACCGAGATGGCAAAGTCAATGGGCCCGATTCGCGCACTCGTCAACTCGGCGGGCATCGGTTGGGCGCAGCGCACCGTCGGCAAAGACGGCACCTATGAGTCGGCCGCCAACCTTGATGCGTTCAAGAAGGTGATTGCCATCAACCTCGTTGGTTCGTTCGACTGCATTCGCATCGTCGGCACGGCAATGAGTCGCAATGAGCCTCTCGCGCACGGCGAGCGTGGCGCGATCGTGAACATCGCGTCGGTGGCGGCATTCGACGGTCAGATTGGTCAGGCCTCTTATTCAGCATCAAAGGGCGGCGTGGTCGGAATGACCCTGCCAATCGCCCGCGACTTGGCGGCCATCGGCGTGCGTATCAACACCGTGGCGCCGGGTCTCATCGACACGCCGATTTACGGCCAGGGCGACGCGAGCGAGGCGTTCAAGACCAATCTGCAAAAGGGCGTGCTCTTCCCGCAACGACTGGGCAGCGCCGAAGAACTTGCATCAATGGTGCTCGAGTGCATCACCAACAGCTACATGAATGCCGAGACGATTCGCGTCGACGGCGGCATTCGCATGCCACCGAAGTAACCGCCGCACACGTCGTGCCGAAGGCAGACCCGGTCAGCCGCTTCGTTCAGCACACGCATCCATTCACGCCGTACGACGAGAAACCGCCGTTCGATGCCCACGGCTTCGTGGGGCGCATTCCCCACGACGACATCTTGCCGCAGTTGGTAGGTGACGCGTTTCGACACCGCGTTGGCGTGAAGCCGCTCGATCTCGCCAACTGGTTCGTGCGAGACGACGAATGGCAGCCGACCATCGACATGAAACAGCGACTGCTTGCCAAACGCCGAAACGAAGTGGTGAGTTTTCGCGACGATGCCCACGACGTGGCTCACGAAGCCGCCGAGTTGGTGCTCGGTTGGCTCGGTCGCACGCCTACAGCGAACGGGGTCGACGCCTTGGTCGAGGCGGCCGGTGCGGTGCCCGATGACTTGACGGTGCTGCGGTCGGTGCCAACCGATGACGGCGAGCGCCTTCCGTTCGTTGCCGGGGTGGTGTGTTCGCCGAGTCGTTGGCGGCTCGCTGAAAAGATCGGTCTCGACATGTTGGCGGTGCACAAACCAGTGGCACTGTATGCCGAACACATCGGGGCGGCAGTCGACACCACGCTCACTCGATTGTCGCCCGACAAACCGATCTGGCGGTCGAACTGGACGTTGGAAGATCATCCGGCGTTGTTTCAGCCGTATTCACCCGACGGGCCGATGGTCGAAGAGCCAAGCGAGTTGTGGATTCGTATCGAGCGCGAGACGCTGCGCCGTCTGCCGCGCACGCGCGGCATTCTGTTCACGATTCGCGGGTTTCAAGAACCGCTTTCGTCGTATGTGCAGCGCGGCCCCGAGGCTGTTCGCACGCTGCGCGATCTTGTCGCGCGGCTTCCCGACTCACTTGCGCGCTACAAAAGCGTGTACGACTACCGAGACTTCGTGCTCGGTTGGCTTGACTCGCTGCTCGTCGCGCGCACCTAGCCAGGCACGCACCTAGCCAGGCCGCACGGCTGTG
>RFMM01000245.1 GCA_009927665.1 Actinomycetota bacterium | reverse complement strand
TTCGTCGACCTATGGCACCTAACGAAAGTCGCGTGCCGCCATGCGAATCGGCACGCGCAACTCGCTGAACTGTTCACCAATCACGTTGATGACACCTTCGGCGAACTGCACCTGGCCACGCACCAACAGTGCGCTCGCCCGCCGCAACACCTCGGCGTGACGCACCCAACAGCCGCGCGAACACAACACATTGATCAACCCTGTTTCGTCTTCGAGACTGAAGAAGGTGGTGCCCTTGGCGGTCATCGGTCGCTGTCGATGCGTCACCACGCCTGCCACGAGCGCGCGGGTGGCGCCACTGCGGGCGAGCGCATCGAGTTCGACGGCGGTCACCACGCCGAGTTCACGCAACGACGCGCGCAAGAACGTGGTCGGATGCCCGTCGGGTGACACACCGGTCGCCCACAAGTCGGCGACTGCCTCTTCCACCGGTTGCATGCCGGGCAGGTGCGGCGTGGAGGTGGTGACGACGCCCGCCAACCGATCGGGCGACGACTCGGCAACTGCACCGGCGTTCCACAATGCGGTGCGCCGCGACACGTCGAACGACTCACCGAACACACCGGCAGTCGAGAGCGCCTCGAGTTGTTTGACGGAGATTCCTGGCACGCGACGCACGAGGTCTTCGGTGTCGTTGAACGGCCTGGCGGCTTCGATGCGTAGCGCGAGGTCGTCGCCGATGCCGCGCACCGAACCGATGCCGAGTCGCACGGCAAGCCCCCCGGTTGACTGCGCGTCGGGCTCAAGCCAAGCGCCGGCACGCGAGGCGTTGATGTCGGGCGTGCGCACCACGACACCGTGACGCCGCGCATCTTGCACGAGGGTGTGCGGCGACCAGAACCCCATCGGCTGCGAATTGACGAGGGCGGCGCAGAAGATGGCCGGCTCGTGCAGTTTGATCCACGCCGATGCATACACGAGGTAGGCAAAACTCACCGAGTGACTTTCAGGAAAGCCGTAGTTGGCGAACGCTGCCATCTTGTCGTAGATCTCGTCGGCGATCTCACCCGTGATACCGCGCTGTGCCATGCCCGCAAACAAGCGGTCACGTAGTCGCGTCATACGCGCACGCGAACGCTTCGAACCCATCGCTTGGCGCAACTCGTCGGCTTGCGACGGCGTGAAGCCCGCGACATCGATTGCCATCTGCATGAGCTGCTCTTGAAAGAGCGGCACACCCAGGGTCTTGCCGAGGCTGTTTTCCAATAGTGGATGCAGATAGGTGACGGGTTCTTGGCCGTTGCGTCGACGAATGTATGGATGCACCGAACCACCTTGAATCGGGCCCGGGCGAATCAGTGCCACCTCGACCACCAGGTCGTAGAACCGTCGTGGCTTCAAGCGCGGCAACGTCGACATTTGTGCACGCGACTCGACCTGAAACACCCCGACGCTGTCGGCGCGGCACAACATCGCGTACACGTCGTCTTCTTGCGGAATCGTCGCCAAGTCGATGCGCTCACCACGGAACTCGGCGATGTAGTCGATGGCGCGATGCAACGCCGACAACATGCCAAGACCAAGCAAATCGAACTTGACGAGGTTCACCGCTGCGCAGTCGTCTTTATCCCACTGCAACACGCTGCGCCCCGGCATCGTCGCCCACTCGACCGGGCACACTTCGCTGACGGGTCGGTCGCAAATCACCATTCCACCCGAGTGAATGCCGAGGTGCCGTGGCGCATCTTGCACGCGTTGTGCCAACTGCACCACCAAGTCGGGCACCGTCACCTCGCGCTGGTCTTTGACCGGGCTCCACGAGTCGAACCGCCGACTGAATGCGTCTTGCTCGGCGGCGTCATACCCGAGTGCGCGCGCCATGTCGCGCACCGCCGAGCGGGCGCGGTAGGTGATGACGTTGGCGACCTGTGCGGCGCGCTCACGGCCGTAGCGCTCGTACACGTATTGAATGACTTCTTCTCGACGGTCACTCTCAATGTCGAGGTCGATGTCGGGTGGGCCGTCGCGTTCGGCCGACAAGAACCGCTCGAAGAGCAACCCGAGCGACACCGCATCTGCCTTGGTGACGCCGAGCGAATAGCACACTGCGCTGTTGGCCGCACTGCCGCGACCCTGACAGAGAATGTCGCTGCGTTCGCAGAACTGCACGATGTCCCACACCACGAGGAAGTAGCCAGCGAACCCGAGTTGTTCGATGATCTCGAGTTCGTGGTCGATGGTGCGCCAGGCGCGCGAGCGCAGCGAGAGATCTTCGTGCGCACCAAGCGGACGCTCGCCGTATCGACGTCGACCACCAACCTCGACGAGACGACGCAGATACTTGATTTCAGTGAGCCCATCAGGGCACGGATACGGCGGCAGGCGCGGCGCAATGAGCGACAAGTCGAAGGCGGCAGCACGACCGATGTCGGCAGCGAGCGCGACCACACCCGGATAGCGGGAAAAACGAAGCGCTTGCTCTTGACCGCTGCGCAGACATGCACCGGCAGCAGGCGGCAAATGCGGATCAAGTTCGTCGAGACTGCAGCGGTTGCGCACCGCGGCGAGCGCAGTCGCCAGCGAATGGTCGGCGGGCACTGCATATGACACGTCGTTGGTGGCCACGCACTGCACGCCGTCGCGCGAGGCAACATCGACGAAGGCATCGTTGCGCCACACGTCGGCGGGTTCGCCATGATGCCACAGTTCAACGAGCACGCGATCGCGACCGAATGCTTCAACGAGCAGCCGCAACGACTGCCCCGCCGCATCAACACCACCGGTGCGCAACGCCGTAGTGAGCATTCCATCAGCACCACCAGTGAGCACCCAACAGGTGTCACGCAGCGTTGCAGCAAGTGACGCAACATCAAAACGTGGGTGCGACTTCTTGCCACGCAACTGCCCGGCGGTGAGCGCGCGCGACAACGCGACGTATCCGTCAGGGCCGTCGGCGACGATGACGAGATCGCCGTGCGAAGCATCAGCTTCATCGCACCGCACCTCGGCGCCAAACACCGTGCGCACACCCGCTTCGCGCGCCGCCTGCGC
This sequence comes from Actinomycetota bacterium, assembly GCA_009927665.1. GTDB lineage: Bacteria > Actinomycetota > Acidimicrobiia > Acidimicrobiales > Ilumatobacteraceae > F1-60-MAGs027. The sequence goes on along the minus strand of RFMM01000245.1, from coordinate 2,970 downwards.
GAAGCGCACCACGCCATAGAAGCCGTGCCGATCGGTGAGCGCGAGGGCCTCGAGCCCGAGTTGACCGGCTACCTCAACGAGCCGCTCGGGTGACGAAGCCCCGTGCAAGAACGAAAACTGCGAACGACAATGCAGCTCGGCATAGCGAACAGGGTCGTCAGACGACGCAAGCGACACTCATGCACGATAGCGAACATATGTTCGCTCAGCGATGGTGAGGCCGCCCCGCAGACCCGCATCGGCAATGGCGTAGGCATCAGCGAACGAGAACCACTTCGCGTGTGGGCTTTCGTCGGCACCTGGATGTGGTTCGTCGTTGCCGGCAAGCAGCAGAAAACGAATGTCGAAGTGCCGATGCCCACGCGGGCCGGGGTGCACGTCGAGGTGGATGAGTTGCGGGCCATCGTGTGGATGCGCCACCGCCAGACCGAGTTCTTCGGTTGCCTCACGCACGGCGGCCGCAGCCGGCTCTTCACCCTCGTCGATATGCCCGCCAGGTTGCAGCCAGATGCCGAGTCGCTTGTGGATGTGCAACACCACACCGCGCTCACCCACGACCAGTGCCGAGGCAGAGACATGGCGAATGTCAGCGTGTTCGTTGAACGGGTCGGTGAGTGTCGGCACGACCTCGATGAACTCGGCGATCGACTCGCGTTCACGATCGTCAATCGGCGTGGCGTTGGCAAAGTGGGCACACAACTCACTCGCCGTGCGCGGAGCAGCGATCACCACGCCTGTCAAGGTAGTTGTCAGGCGTACCACGCGGCGAGTCGCCATACGCGTCGCTCAAGCACCACCACCATCGCCTGTTTTGTGCTGCGCTTGTCGCGGGCTTGCACCACCACCTGCAGGCGCACGGCGCGTCGTGCGCGACGCGCATCCCACCAACGTTCTTCAAGCGGCCATGGTCCGGCCCACGCCGCCACGTCGTACACGGTGTCTCCGATGCACACACATGTCGGTTCACCGCTCATCGCGTGTCGTGCATCAACCGTGACTGCGCGACCGTGTGCGTCAAGCACGCGAACTGTATCTACGGCGGTGTTTACAGCAGCGTCTGATGCGTCTGCGGCAGCGAGCGACGCATCAAACACCAACGACGGGGCTGGCGATGGCAACGCACCACGCCACTCGCCCACCGTGAGATCGACCGCGTCGCCAGCGGTGCGTCGCTCGAGATCGACCGAGTCGCTGCGCACGAACTGAAACGTGCGGGCTGGGTCGCGGTCGCCGCGCCACGCCGGCACCGTGATCGACTCGGCGCCGTTCATATCGGCCACGCGACGCACTGCGCGTTGCGCGTGACGATCACCGTCGCGTTCGCCGCCCCACAAGGCCGACTGACGACCCGTATCGGCGATGAGCTGTTCGGGCGACAACCGCACCGACACGACACCGCTCGTCGGCGTGTCGTGCAGAATCCAGGCATCGAGTTGCCAGCGCAAGGTTTCCACCACTGCACGAGCCGAAAAACCCTCGGCGCGATACCACATTCGCTCGCTGCGCTCACCATGGTCGGATTCGAGCAACAAGTGCAGTCGCACCATCGCCAACCCTTGTGTCGCAAGATGGTCGACCAACTGTGTGGCGAGTGCTTCGGCGGCATCGACCACCGCGTCGCGCGACTCGACTGGCCCATCGAACTGCAGCAAGCACACACGATCGGGCGGCGGCTCAACGGCAAGCGGTGGATGACGGTCGAGCCCACGCGACAACCGCGACAAGTCGCGCCCGAAGGCCCCGAAGCGGGCGATGAGATGGGCTTCATCGAGAGCAGCGACATCGCCGAAGCGGTACAAGCCGAGACGCTCTAACAACGACACCATGTCGCGATACGAGGTGATGTCGTCGGCACCAGGCACACCCGCCCCGACTGCACCGATGATGTCGACACAGTCAACGAGCGCGCGCACTGGCGCGGTGGCGAGCCAACGTATCGACGCTTGTGGTGGAACCACGAGTGGCTCGCTCGACACACATGCATGTTGTGCGGCGATTGCTGCCGCCAAGCGACCATCGGCGATGCCCACACCGCAGCGTGTGCGTTCGTTGGATGAGTCGGCGATTACGCGCAACGCATCACTCACTGCAGCGTGCACGAGAGTTGCCAGTGGTTGGTCGCCACCGACGTATCGCGACGGCCCACGTGTGGCGAAGATGATCACACCGGGCGTGGTGACTTCGACGAGTGGCGCGTGCTGAACAACACTCTGCACGACGGGCTCGAACGCACTGCGGGCACTGCGCCCGAGCGCGGCAGCAAGTGCCGCCCACTGCGCAACGCGAACGACTACGACACGCGTGGGAGCATCGAGCACGACGACACCGTCAGCACGGCAGGGTGATCGTCTGTTCGCGTGGCGAAGAACATCGTCGGCCATTCACCCGCACCTGCACGGTGCGTTGGGTGATGTGTGCCGCGCCGCGTTCGATGCCCGACCACGCCACGGTGTCGGCATGCACGTCGATGTCGGAGGTGAACACACTCGTTTCACCCGTCGACGTCGGCATGACGACCACGATCAGCACCGCTTGGCGGGCCATCACGCGGGTTTGCAACCGTCGGGCGTCACTCGCACTCAGCGATGCGGGTGGTGCAACGATGAGCACCTCGAACCCTTCGACGAGAGCAGCGACGGTGGCAACCCACTCGCGGCTGGCACGCGGTGGTTGCGCCAACACGATGCGCTCGACGGCGACACCGGCTTCGATCGCCGCAGCGACGCCAAGGTTCGGCACACCAACGACCGCCAACCATGACCCGGCACGCGTGGCAGCGGCACTGAGGGCAAGTGCCGTGCTCAACGCGGCGTCACCCGTGCAGGCAACGGTGCGGCCGCGCACGAGACCGCCTTCACCAAACAACGGGGCAAGCGGGGCGACGACGGGCAACGGGGCGCGCACCGTGGGGGCGCCGAGACGAGTTCGCAGGTCGGTAGTCACCCCCTCACCATAGCGAACAGGTGTTCG
>RFMM01000133.1 GCA_009927665.1 Actinomycetota bacterium | reverse complement strand
GAAGGTTCCCCGCATCACCGACAGAATGGAGTCGATGAGTCGACTGCGAGTGGCGTTGACTTTTGACCATTGCTGGCGCGCCACCCCTGGTGGTACTGGTGTCGCATCAATTGAGTTGGCGAACGCACTTGCGGCCCGCAGCGATGTTGATGTGGTTGGCGTGGCCGGCAATCACCGCCGCCCAGCCACCGCCGGCTTCGAACCGCCCGTCTCCGTCGCGCGACTACCGCTGCGTGGGGCGGCACTCGTCGAGTCGACCTTGCGACTGAGGTGGCCACTCGTCGAGCGTGCAACGGGCCCGATCGAGGTGTTGCATGCAACGAGCATCATTCCGCTTGCGTCACGACCAGCAACTCCGCTTGTCGTGACGGTGCACGACCTCGCGTTCTTACATCATCCCGGCTACTTCACCGCGCGCGGGCGACGAGTGTTCGCGCGGGCTCTGGCAATGGTGCGTGAGCGAGCGACTCTGGTGTTGTGCTCGTCGCAGGCAACGCTGGCAGATTGTGCCGCGAACGGCTTCGACCCTGCACGCCTGCGGTTGATTCCACTCGGCGTGCGCGTGCCCACGGTGACGCCGGCCGACGTCGCCGCAGTGCGAGCTCGACATGGGCTACCCGAGCACTACCTGCTCTTTGTCGGCACACGCGAGCCGCGCAAGAACCTGCAGCGACTGTTGGCCGCACACCAGTCGCTCGGCGCCGATGTTCCGCCGCTCGTGATAGTCGGCGCGCGCGGCTGGGGTGATGATGTTGCAGATTCGTACGAGGCATCTGATCGCGTGCACTTCATCGGGCATGTCGCCAGCCACGAACTCGCGGCTGCATATGCCGGCGCTCGTGCGCTCTGTTATCCCTCGGTGATGGAAGGCTTCGGGTTGCCGATTCTCGAGGCCATGGCCCATGGCACGCCCGTGTTGACGAGCAAGGGAACCTCCACCGAAGAAGTCGCCGCCGGCGCGGCGGTGTTGGTCGACCCGCTCGAGGTCTCGGCAATAGCAGCAGGTATTCGTGAGGTGTTGGCGCGTCGTGACGAGCTGTCGCAGTTGGGGCGCACACGAGCAACAGGTGCGACGTGGCAACACACCGCCGACCTCGTGGTGCAGGCGTATCGCGCGGCCGTCGAGATGGGTGGTCGTCGGGCATGACACGCGTGGTCGTGAACATGTTGTGGTGCGTGCCAGGTCAAGTGGGCGGCTCTGAGCAGTATCTGGTTCGACAACTCTGTGGTGTGCACGAGGCGGCACCCGGTGAGTTCGAGTTAGAAATCGTTGCCCCACGCGGGTTCGCCGCAGCCCACCCAGAACTCTCAGCGCGCATGCGAATCATCGAGTCATCATCGTCGGCAACGAGCCGCCCGCTGCGCATCATGCGTGAAGCAACGTCGTTGGCGCGACTGACCCGTGGTGCGGCAGTTACCCACCATGGCGGTGGAACCCTGCCCTTGCGCGCCACGGCGCCAACGCTGCTCACGATTCACGACGTGCAGTACCGCGAGTTTCCGCACTATTTCTCGCGCACCAAGTTGCGCTATCTCGCGGCGCGGGTTCCGTCGTCGGTGGCGCGCGCCAACCACATTGCAGTGCCGAGTGCGTTCGTCAAACAGACGGTGTGCGAGCAGTTGGGTGTGGCGGCGCACCGCATCAGCGTCGTTCGCCACGGCGTCGAACCGTCGCTCGGTGGTCGCGCCACACCAGCCGACGAGTTGCGTCGTCGATTCGGCATTACCGCTGCGCGCGTGCTTGCGTATCCGGCTATCACGCACCCGCACAAGAACCACCAGTTCTTGCTTGAACTCGCGCGGCACGGTCGACTCAACGACACCCAGATCGTGTTTGCTGGTGGCGCTGGGCGAGCGCACGACGACGTGCTCAACGCAATCGCTGCACACGGTCTTGCGCAGCAGGTGCTTGTTGTTGGCCGGCTCGGTGACGCTGACCGCGACGGCTTGCTCTTACTTGCAGATGCGCTGGTGTTCCCCAGCACGTATGAAGGGTTCGGTGCGCCAGTCATCGAAGCGATGGCACTCGGCACTCCCGTAGTGGCGAGTGATTGTGCCGCGCTACCAGAAGTGGTCGGTGATGCCGGACAAGTGGTGCCACTCGACGTCGATGCATGGTCGCAAGCCATCGACCGTGCGACGACGCAGCGGGCCGACTGGCAGGCACGTGGCCGACGACGCGCGGGCGAGTTTCGATCGATTGACTCTGGCCGCGACCTCGCCGCCGTCTATCGAGCGATGACAACGGGAGCATCTCGTGGCTAACGCGGTGCCGGTCTCTGGGGTTCGTTCGTTGCGACTCGTCGTGCTGTGTCCGCACTTTGCGCCCGACATCGCCCCGACGGGTCGAGTGATGACCGCCCTCGTCGAGCAGTGGGCGTCACTCGGTCACGAGATTCATGTCGTCACCGCGCTGCCGTGGTATCGCTCGCACCGCGTCGAATCGGGGTGGAACGGTCGTCTCATACGTCGTGAGATCACCGCCTGGGGCAGCATCACGCGAGTGCACCCGCTGACGTCGGCGAACAAGTCAAATCTGGTGGCGCGCGCCGCAGCGTTCGTGGTTTTCAGTGTCGTCGCCGGGTTTTGCGCAGCGACAGCGACACGCAAGCGGGTTGATGCCGTGATCGCCATGTCGCCACCACTCACACTCGGCACCGTCGGCTGGCTCGCAGCACGCGTGCGTCGCACACACCTGGTCTTCAACGTGCAAGACATCTTTCCTGATGCCGTTGTTCGCACGGGGGCGATCACCAATCAGTTTGTTATCTCACTGGCGAGTTGGCTTGAGCGATTCACCTATCGGCGTTCGGCTGCGGTCGTCGTGTTGTCTGAAGACCTGCGGGCCAACGTGCGCGCAAAAGTAGCTCGGTCGCTGTCGGCGATGGTGCACGTCGTGCCGAACTTCGTCGATACTGTCGGCATCTCGCCGCGCGACCGCATGACTCCGTATCGAAACGAACTTGGTCTCGGGGCCGAATCGGTGGTCATGTATGCGGGCAACGTTGGCTACTCACAAGGGCTCGAAGCACTAGTCGAGGTGGCACGGCGTAACCCGGCCGTCTCGTTTGTCATCAATGGTGACGGTGCGGCCCTAGCCGAGTTGCGCGCGCAGGCCGCCGGGCTGCAGAACGTGCACTTCGGTGACTACCAACCTGACGACCGCCTCGCCGAGGTGCTCGCCACCGCCGATGTGCAGGTGGTGTCGTTGCGTGCGGGTCTGGCTGCTGTGAGTGTGCCGTCAAAGGTGTATTCGATTCTTGCTGCCGGCCGCAGTGTGGTCGCTGTTGTTGACCGTGGCAGTGAGATTGACCGACTCGTCACCCATGCCGGGGCAGGCGTCGTCGTGGCACCTGGTGACATCGAGGCTCTTGATGCGGCAGTTCGTTCGCTGGCCCTCGATCCATCGCGCTATCGCGCGTGCGGTGTGGCGGGCCGAACGTTCATCGAGCGACACCCGTCGGCGCGTGACGCAGCGCTGGCATACGTCAATATCGTCGCCGATAGCATGAAGCGCTCGTGACGTCGTCAGCCAAGAAAATCGCCCGTCTCGCCGAGAAGAGCAAGACCCGCACGCCGCGCGGCATCAAGTTGCGCGGCGGGCTGTTGTTTCCCACCGTGATCGCCGTGGTGCTCGTGCTCGGGTCGGCGCTCATTGGCTATGCCCGACAGACGATTGAAGACCGCTCGGCTGCCGACATCACGAATGCCACCTACTACCTCTCGTTCGGTGTGTATGTCTGCGACAAGTGGATCGACCTGCCCGACACCGCCGTGCTCGACGATCTTGCGGAAGTGCGCGAGGGCGCAACTCTGGTCTCAGGCAAGCCGGGCGTCGTTGAGTGGCAGCCGCAGATTCTGAGCGGTCAGCGCCGCGCCCGCGTCTCGGCGGTGCTTGACCTCTACGCACTCAAGCTGTCGGAAACCTCGCTGACGTTCCCGGCGTCGATCAACGACGGTGCGGTGCTCACTGAGGGCTCCGATGCCTGTGGTGGCAAAGGCGGCTCGCTCTTCGTCGATACGTGGGATGTCGAGGGCGCCGACAACCAGCGCAAGACGTCGATTGCCAACCTCGGTTCCATTCGTCTCGATGCCAATGGTCTTGCCGTCGCTCTCGTCTTTGCGCCGGACGGCACAGAGGTGCCGCAGCCTGATGCGGCCAGCGACGTGGCGACGCTCGTCAATTCCGGCGAATAGGCGAGTCGCGGCATGTTCGCCGTCGTGCTCGTCGGCGGATTCGGCACGCGCCTGCGACCGCTCACCAACGCGGTTCCCAAGCCGCTATTGCCACTCGGACAGCGCACGATTCTCGAATGGATGATGGTGCACCTCGCCCGTGGTGGGGTCACCGACGCCGTGTTGGCGCTCGGTTTCAAACCTGAGCCATTTCTGGCGGCGTTTCCTGATCGCACCTGCGCTGGGGTGCGATTGCACTTTGCGATTGAAGATGCCCCACTCGACACCGCCGGAGCAATTGGTTTCGCTGCGCGCTCGGTGGGCTTGCACGAACGCACCGAACCATTCGTCGTTGCCAACGGTGACATCGTCACCGACCTGCGCATTGCAGACCTCGTCGCTGCGCATCGACGTCATCGCACCGACGGGGCACTTGCGACGATTCATCTGACACCGGTTGTTGACCCTTCGCAGTACGGCGTTGTCGAGACTCAACCCGACGGTCGTGTCACCGGTTTTGTAGAAAAGCCTGCGCCAGGCACGACAGCAAGTCGCCACGTGAACGCCGGCACTTATGTGCTCGAGGCGTCGTCGCTTGACGTGATGCCGGGCGATGCTCCGCTGTCAATCGAGCGCGTGACGTTTCCGCACTTGGTGCAACAGCAAGCCCTCTTTGCGCTTGCGACCGACGATTACTGGCTCGATGCCGGTCGACCCGACTCGTATCTGCGCGCGAATCTCGACCTGATCAACGGCAGGCGCAACGATCGTGACGATGCAGTGCACTCATCGGCGGTGCTTGACCACGAGTGCGAAGTGCGTGATTCAGTGGTGGGTGCAGGTGCCCGCATTGGCAAAGGTGCACGGGTGATTGGTTCGGTCATCGGCCCTCGTGCAGTCATCGGTGACAGTGCCGTTGTCGAAGGCTCGGTCGCACTCGGTGATGTTGCGGCCTCACAGGTGGTTCGCGACGCTCTCATTGCGCCCGCCTGAGCCACGACTCGCGCCACAGGGTCCTGCCGACCGCGCCGCCGCAGCGCCGCGGTTTCTCTGCCTATCGAAACAGGTCTTCGTTGGCCGGGCGAATCAACTCGCGCACCGATGCATCTCGAAACCATGTTGCATCGGCCCCGCGCACGATTGCCACGGGAATACCCGACGACTTTCCCATCACGAGTTCGGCCGCACTCGCCAGTTCGTCAGCGACCGCCACTTCGGTGACCTGCATGGTGCGCCCTAAGGCATCGGGAGTGCCGCGCAGATCGACGACGCCGGCGATTCCCGCGACACCGATAGCAACATCGGTCAAGCCTTTGCGCCAGGGGCGACCGAACGTATCACTCACGATGACGCCGACTTCCACGCCGAGTCTCGCCCGAATGATGTCGCGCACGCGTCGCGCTGACCGGTCAGAGTCTTTCGGCAACAGTGCGGCCTGACCTCGCTGCACGTTGCTCAAGTCGACACCATTGTTGGCGCAAATGAACCCATGCTCAGTCTCGGTGATGATGAGGTCGCCGCGGCGTCGCACGATGCGCACTGCCTCAGACTCAACGACCGCCTTGTGGCTGAGCGGGTCATCAGGGTCGACGTTCACTAGGCGACCCTCGGCCTTGCTCACAATTTTCTGGGTCACGACCACGACATCGCGATCAGCAAGCGGACCATTTGGTGCCGCGCGACACGCGTCAGCGATGAGGTCGCCGAGTTGGTCGCCTGGCACCACTTCGGGCAGGCCGACGACGCCCCAGGCTTCGAGGCGCGCGCTCATGAGCCCGACTTCGCTGCGCGAGCGGCAGTGCCCGCCGATGCTGCGCGAGCGGCTGTGCCCGTCGTTGCCGTGCGAGCGGCCGTGCTTGCCGCAGATCGCCCCGCCGAAAGCGTGACCTCTGCGAGCTGGCGCGCTGCATCGTCGCTGCTCATGATCGTGTTCGTCACGACACAGCGCACGCCGAGTTGTTCGATGTCGCTCGCGAGTGCTGCGTCAGCCACGTCGATCACGAAGGTGCCACACACTGAGGCATAGATTCGCGCGACGCCAAGTGCGGTCGCCTCGTGGCCGAGTTCGCGCAGCATGCGATCGGCTGGCCCCTTTAGGGCGGCTCCACCGATGATCGGCGAAACCGCCACTACGACGTCGCGTCGCGCTGCAAGCACCTCGTCGACGCCACGCAAGGCGCGAATCGGAGCAATTGACACCAGTGGGTTCGACGGTGCAATCACAATTTGTTCAGCATTCTGCAACTCGACGAGGCAGTTGGCGTGCGCGTGCGATGCGCCGACGAAGTCAACAGACCGAATCGCTACTGCATGTTTCAGGCGCACGAAGTATTCCTGAAAAGTGATCGTCTCACCTGCGCGATACACGACTCGGCCGTCGACTGAAGCGTCGTCAGCCAGCACGACTTGGGTCGCCACTCGGTCATCACTCATCGGCACGATTCGACACGCCAACTTCCACGCCTGTGCGAGCTCGCTGGCAACGGCACTGGCGGTGGCACCTTCAGCCAAGCGCGCGGTGCGATACAAGTGTGTTGCAAGGTCACGATCACCCAAGTTGAACCAGTCATTCGGGGCAGCACTGCCTGCGGGGCGAACTTTCGCATAGTGGGCGAGTGATGCCATTGTCGTCCATGACTCGCCGCTCAGGCCCCAGCCGCGCGTGGGGTCGATGGCGCCGGCCAGTGTGTAAATCACGGTGTCGACATCGGGCGAGATAAAGAGACCATTTACGACTGCATCATCACCCGTGTTGACGATCGCGGTGACCCGCCGCGTGGGGTCATGCAACTGCATGGCGCGCAACATGCGAGCTGCGCCAACTCCGCCAGCGAGCACCACCGTCTCGCCACCGGCAGATGGTCTCGTGACGTTGTCTCTGACGACGCCGTTGTCTCTCACGACGCCGTTGTCGCTCGCCACGCCATTGTGCTTCACCGCATTGAGCGTACGTGAGTAGCCTTATCACGATGCCACGCGCGCTCATCACGGGTATCACTGGCCAAGACGGCCAACACCTTGCCGAGTTCTTACACACCAAGGGCTATGAGATCTACGGCCTCGTCAAGGGGCAGAACAACCCGAAGGTTGCGGCGCTGCTTGCTGAGTTTCCGTTCATCAAGGTGGTGCACGGTGACCTCACCGACTTCTCGAGTCTCGTCGCCGCGCTACGCCAAGTGGAGCCCGACGAGGTGTATAACCTCGGCGCCATTTCATTCGTTGCGATGTCGTTCACTCAGGCCGAGCTGACGTCGAACGTGACCGGTCTTGGTGTGCTCCGCATGCTTGAAGCGATTCGCCTTGTCGGTGGCGAGAAGAAGAACCCCATCCGCATGTATCAAGCATCGTCATCAGAGATGTATGGCAAGGTGCGTGAGATTCCCCAAACGGAAATGACTGCATTTCACCCTCGTTCGCCCTACGGCGTTGCGAAGGTGTTCGGTCATCACATGACCGTGAACTACCGCGAGTCGTACGGCCTCTTCGCCTGTTCAGGAATCCTCTTCAACCATGAAGGCCCGCGCCGCGGATACGAGTTCGTCACGCGCAAGATCAGCAGTTCGGTCGCACGCATCAAGTTGGGTCTGCAAGACAAACTCTTGCTCGGCAATCTCGCCGCCAAACGTGACTGGGGATACGCCGGCGACTACGTCAAGGCAATGTGGCTCATGCTGCAGCAACCCATCGCCGATGACTTCGTGATCGCCACAGGAGAAACGCATGAGATCACCGAGTTTTTGGAGCTCGCGTTTCAGTGCGCGGGCCTCGGTGACTGGCGCAACTTCGTTGGGCAAGACGCGCAGTACTTCCGCCCGGCAGAAGTTGATCTGCTCGTCGGCGATGCATCAAAGGCCGAGCGTCAGCTCGGTTGGAAGCGTGAAGTCGACTTTCCTGCACTCGTCGAAATGATGGTGCGTCACGACCTCGACGTTGAAGCCAAACGCGCGAAGTAAGCGCGCAACGCCACCGCAAACACGGTGAGTGCGACGAGCGCACTGGCGATGAGGGCAACTTCGACCCGCAAGTAGAGATCGTCACTCGACCACGCTGCCGTTGCCGCGAACGTGGCGAAACTCACGACCCAGCCAGCCGCGACAAGCACGTGACCTGACATCGACAACACCGACTGGGCACACGCCTGGGCGAGCATGTAGACCGCGCTCGAAAACGCGAGCAGGGTGATGGTGCGCCGATCGATGCCGCCTTCGTACACGAGCTCGAGCACCCATGGGCCGACCGCAAACGCCCCGACGACTCCGACGATGCCGACTCCACCCACCAGCACGAAGAGCCGCTGCAGCACGGCGCGAAACTCGGTGGCATCTCGCAACGCCGCAAGGCGAGTGAGGCGCGGCAACATCGCAGCCTGCACCGCCTGAAAGAGAAAGAGTGGCACACGAGCGAGCAATACCGCGTTGGCAAAGCGAGTCACCTGTGCTGGGTCATTGTTGGCACCGAGGATGTCAACCGTCAGTGGTCCGGCGTTGATCAGGGCCCCGGCAAACAGCGTGCCAACAAGCAGCCAACCGAGGTTGGGGGCAAGTTCGCTCCACGTCGCCGGAGATCCCTCGTCGCTGTGCACGCGACCAGTGACGAAGACGGTGACGGCGATCGCCAACGGCACGAGCGCCACCATCAGGGCGTAGGGTCCGACTCGATCGATTCCTGCCACGAGAAACGCACCAGCTAGCACCACCCGCACGAGACCGTCGAGGGCAATCATCACGCTGTAGGTGCGAAACGATGCCATCCCCGAACACATGCCTCGCGCTAAGTGAAACGGTGCGTAGCCCACGAGTGCGATGGCCAACGCAATGGTGACGACCGCCGTGCCTTCGAAGAGGTCGGCCGTGAGGCGCGCACTTGCCAACGCCACGCCTGCGACGAGCGCCACGGTGATGCCTGCAGCAACGGGTGCCACCTTGCGCAACACGGGTCGTGCGCCGTCGCCGAGTGCTCGGCGGTGAGCAACTGCACGGCTGATCTCTTGTTCGAGCGGCAAGAAGAACCCCGGCACGAGGGCGTACATCACGAACCACAACGAGACGATGGGCTTGAAACCGTCTTGACCGAGAGCTTCTTGACCGAGGCGAAAAAAGATGTAGATCGATAAGCCACCGATCAGCAGGCCCGAGCCGATCGTCAGGCTGCCGGTGGGCAGCGGTGAGCGGGCGGGGCTGATGGTGGTGGCAGCCGAGAACTCAGACTCCGCTGCAACCGGCGATGGGGGAATGTCAGTCAAGCGAGCCGAGACTAACGCTCGGCGCACCTTCGCAACGTCAGGTCAACGGCGACCTTGTCGCCGAACTGGTGTTGACTTAGGCGACGGTCGTTGCGTCGGCTGTTGCGGCAGCCGAGGTCGCGGCCTTGCGACGATCAACGACCTTGCGCACACGCTGCGTGGCTTCGTCGCGCACGCGTACGACGTTGTCGTTGGCTTCGCGCAACACTCGCTCGGCAGTGGCCTTGGCTTCGTCGCGCACGCGCGGAGCGAGATCCTTGACGCGCTGTTCGAGGTCGTAGCGGCGGGCGCTGGCCTTCTGCGTGGCGATCACGCCGAGACCAACGGCCACGTACGCGGCGTCGCGTGCGATTTTTGCGGCTGGTGCAACCGTCTTGCGCAGATCGACGTTCGGAAGTGTGATCTTGCGTGGGTCAAACGAGCGAACATCAAACTTGGTGAGGTCGAGTGAACGAAGTGGGTTGGTGAACTGCATGGTTGGCATGGGCGTCTCCTGTGCTGAAGGTGTGCAGCAATACGCTACGACGCACTGCTAACTTTTGCAAGCACAACACATGCAAAGGTATGTGGCATGTGTCATCGGTAGGCTGACCCTGCGTGACGACCTCAGCGCAGGCGCCAGCCCCAATGGGCGCGCCAGCCCACGCGGCACCCCCGGTAGTGGCAGTGCTCGTGGTGCACGAACCAGGCGACTGGTTTGCCGAGAGCCTCGCCTCGCTGGCGATGCAGGACTATCCGAACCTGCGGGTTGTGGCCTTTCTGAGCGGCTCAACCGAGTCGGCCATTGGCGACCAGATTCGCACGGCCCTGCCGAGCGCTCTCGTGCGCCAGGTCGAAGCCAACCCTGGCTTTGGACCCGTCGCCAACCAGGCCATGCGGGTGGTCGAGGGTACTGACGGGTTCTTCCTCTTTCTCCATGACGACGTGGCGTTGCAGCGCGATGCCGTCACCAGCCTCGTCGAAGAGGCGTTTCGATCAAACGCTGCAGTCGTCGGACCCAAGCTTGTTGAGTGGGATGCGCCAACGGTGCTGCAACATGTCGGTCTCGACGCCGACCGAACTGGGCGACTCGTCGACGTGGTCGACCCGGGCGAGAGAGATCAAGAGCAACACGATGCAGTGCGTGACACGTTTGCGTTGCCGTCGGCGTGTCTGCTCGTACGCAACGACATCTTTCGCACGCTCGGTGGATTCTCGCCCAGTATTCCGTTTTTCGGTGAAGAGCTCGAGTTTTGTTGGCGCGTTCACTTGCTCGGGGCGCGAGTGCTGGTGAACCCATCGGCGGTGGCGCGTCACCGCGGCGCATTTGCTGCACGCATGTTCTTGCCATCGGCTGACGCTCGAGCGGCCCGCCATCGAGTGCGCACGGTGCTGTCGTGTGTCTCGTTATCGCAGATGCCCGTGGTGGTGGTTCGATTGCTGTTGCAGTCACTCGCCGAACTGGTGATCGGTGTGTTTTCGGGTAGCGCCCGCAACGCGCTGGTCGGTCTGCGCGCGGTCGCGGCGATACCCGTCGATCTCTCGGCGATCGTCGCACGACGACGCACGATTGCGCCATTTCGCCGAGTGCCATCTCGTGAGGTGACTGCGTTGCAACTTCGATCGACCGCGCAACTCGCGGCGTTTGCCCGCCATCGTCGTGCGCTGCGCGAGCAACAAACTTCAGAGACGCCGTCACTGCGACCTGTCGCCACGTCGGGTTCACGCACAACGGTGCTGCTCGCACTGTCGCTCTTGGCGCTGGTGATCGTTGGCAGTCGTCAACTCATCTGGGGAGAAGTCTCGCCGGTCGGTCAGTTTGTTGCATTCGCTCGCGACGATGTGTCGATGCGCGATCTCGTGCGCCAGTACCTGTCGGGTTGGTCATTCGGCGGCTTCGGCGCACCGACTGCGTCACCCACTGCGCTCGGCGCACTTGCGATCGCTGGTGTCGTCGCGGTCGGTCGTTTCAGCGGCCTGCTTACGTTTGTTGTCGTCGGTTCGTTCTTCGTCGCCGCGGTTGGCACGTGGCGATTGAGCGGTGCCATCGGTGATGCGCGTGTTCGACTTCTTGCTGCCACGTTGTATGCGGCGTCGCCGGTGGGCATGCTTGCCGTGCGCGATGGGCGCCGCGACGCACTGATCATCTGGGCGTTGTTGCCGTGGATTCTTGACTTCGCCCGACGCATCGCCGGTCTCGATCGAGATCCGCTCGACGCCGTGCGTGAATCGTCGGTGCGCCCGACTGGGGCACGACGTTCGCAGCTTGCTGCATCGCTGCTTTTCGTAGTGAGCGCAATGTTCGCCTTTGCGCCGGTGTCTGCGGCAGTAGTTGCGATGGTCGCAGTGGCGTTGTTGGTCGCGGCGTTCTTTGCATCGTCGCCGTGGCGCGCGAATGCATGGCTCGTGGTGTCGCTTGCACTTTCGCTTCTCGGGGCGTTCACCCTGAACGTGCCGTGGGCGGTGCAACTCATTGGTGCCGAATGGTGGCGCGCACTGGTCGGCGCCGGCCACCCGGCGACTGGCGCCTCACTCGCCGACGTGCTGTCGCTCGGCGTTGACAACTCGGTGCTGCGCTGGATCGTGGTGTTCGCCTACGTGCCCGTCGTGTTGATGGCGCTCGTCGCCCCGCGAGCCCGCAACGCATGGGCGCTTCGGTCGTTTGCGTTGGTGGCGCTGCCTGTGGCGCTGCGACTGGCGCACGAGCGAGGTCTCATCACCGTGTCGTTCGTCGAACCACTTGCCCTCGCCGCACCGATAGCGCTCGGCGCTGCACTTGCCGCAGCGATTGCGTTCAGCGGCTTCCTCGCTGGTCGAACGCGGGCGCTTGAATGGCGGCAACTCTTTGCCACGGTGTCGGTCGCCGCGGCCCTGATTTCGTTGTCTCCGATAGCGGTGTCGATTCTCGACGGTCGCTGGTCACAGCCGCCCCCGACGCTCAGTCAACTGCTCACGCAGTTGCCCGACGATTCGGCGGGCGATTACTCGGTGGTCACACTTGGCGACCCGCGATTGCTCTCGATGTGGTCGCGACCAGTCGACGCAGTGCCGGGGCTGGCCTATGGCATTGCATCTGATGGTGCGCCGACACTCGTCACTCAGTTGGCGAGTGAACGCACATTGATGAACGATGCCCTTGATCGTGCCTTGCAGGTGGCGATGACGGGCGAATCGTTGCGTGCCGGACGATTGCTGGCACCACTTGGCGTGCGATTCGTCGTCGTGCCCTTGCGCGACGGCACGTTGCATGCTCGCCGCGCCGCGCTGAGCGGTGATGTCGGTGTGGGTGCAGTCGCCCGACTTGCCGACCAACTCGATCTTCGTCGCGTGTACTCGTCAACCGACCTCGCAATTTTCGAGAACATGGCTGCACTTCCGACGGTCGCCGTGCTTGACGAACGATCAGCATTGACCAGTGCGCAAGCGCTCGAGGCGTCGCTTTTGGCTGAAGCACTCACGGCGCGGTCGGCGCTGCTACCCGGCTTTGATCCGACGATCGTGAACCGTGGTTCGCTCAGCGCTGGCACTGTGCACGTAGCCGTGCCGTTTTCGCAGCGTTGGCAGATGACGGTCGATGGTGCACGCATCGCGCCACGTGTGGCCTTTGGTGCGACAACGGCATTCGACGCGCCGGTCGCCGGAACGGTCGAGATTCGGCTTCGTGCCTCGAGTGCGCAACGTCTGTTGGTCGCGCTGCAGGTGGCGCTCTGGCTGGTCATCGTGGCCATCGCCTTCAACCCGAGTCGCTTTCGCGGTCGGGTGCGCGCCGCGCGTCAAGTGGTCGAAGTCTCGTTGCGCAGTGACGACGGCGCACGGGTGGTCTTGTGATGGCAAGACAAATGCGAAGCGCGGTGACTCGCACATTGTCGGTGCGTCAGTGGCTTGTCGCGGCGATGGTCGTCGCCAGCGTGGTTGGCATCGTGTCGATACAGCGCCGCACGGTCGAGGCGACACCCGCAGCAATCGACGAGCGCAGCGCAGCACCGTTGTTGCAGCCCGCCGCGCTCGCGTCAACCTGGTTCTGCCCGGGCGTGCCAGGAAACGACGAGTCGATCTCGGGTCGCTTCATCATCAGCAATGCCGGCGAGAAGCCCGTCGGCGGCACGATTACCCGCTTCGTCGTAGAAGGTGCGGCGACACGCCAGCGATTTGCCGTGCAACCTCGCACGACGATCGAGGTCGACGCGCTGGTGAACAGTGGTTCTTCTTTCGTCTCAGCGATCATCGAAACACAAGGGTCTGCAGTGAGCGTCGAGCAACGCATCGTGCACCGTGCAGGTGATGCAGTTGCGTTGTGCGCGTCGTCGCCGTCAGACGAGTGGTATCTCGCTGATGGCTTCACGGGCGAAGGCAGCATTGAGCAGGTTGTCGTGTCGAATCCGGCGCTCGACTCAGCAATTCTTGACGTCACCTTCGTGACAGCGACAGGCGAGCGAAGCCCGCAGTCATTGAAGGGGGTCGTGATTCCCCCCGAGAGTGTGCGTGTCTTTGACATGGCGGCGTTGGATGCCCAGAACGAAGCGACGCTGGCTGTGAGCGTCAAGGCAACCGTTGGTCGCGTCGTCGTCGGGCGTTCGCAGCATTACTTGGGTCGTGGGCGACTCGGGTACGGCATGTCGCTTGGCGCCAGCGCGACAAGTGCGCGGTGGTACTTCGCCGACTCACTGAAGTCGTCAACCGCCGCTGAAGAGTACGTCGTGTACAACCCTCATCGTGATGATCAGCAGATCACGATGATCATCGCGCCCGACGGTGCCGAGGCACTCGAGCCCATCGTCATCACTGCGCCTGCCAAACGAGTGACGAAGTTTGCGCCGAGCGGTCTCACCGCATTGCCCGAGGGTCGTTACTCGGTGATCGCCAGTGTGGCGCAGCCCGGCGAAGGTGTTGTCATTGAGCGAGTGCTGACGAGTCAGCAAGGCAAATCGACCGCAACGGTGGTGGTGCTCGGTTCGCCAGCGGCGGCGTTGCGTTGGACCGCGCCATCGGGGGCTTCACCCAACGTCGACGATTCGTTGCGCATCTTCAACCCAGGTGTCAATCCCGCGACGTTGACCGTCACGTATCTCGGGCCAGCCGGTGAAGTGCCGGTCGTCGGATACGAGTCGGTATCGCTGGCACCTGGGGCGAGCACCAGCGTGGCACTTACCGATGCGACGATGGCTGCGACCGTCACGGTGGTGTCGCAAGAGCCGGTCGTTGTTGCTCGTCGCGTGTCGCGCGGCGCCAAACAGCCAGTGCTCGGTTCGGCACCGCTTGTTGCCGCGGCAACCAGCGAAGGCACGGCCCAGTCGTGAACGGCCCAGTCGTGACTAGCCCAGTCGTGAATGGCCCAGTCGAGCCACGTTTGCTGTGATGGAAGACGTGGTCTGGCGACTGCTTCTTCTCGGCGCGGTGGTCGCTGCCGCAGTGGCAGTGTCGTGGCGTCGCCGCCACGTGCGCCCCGCCCCGACACAGCCACGCACCGAGGTGCCCGCCCAGCTCGACCGCACCGACTTCAGCGCTCCGCAGTCACCGTGGTTGGTGGTGGTCTTCACCTCGGCTACTTGTGCAACGTGTGGTGACGTCGCCCGCAAGGCCGCGGTGCTCGCGAGCCGCGAGGTCGTCGTGCAAGAAGTGGAATATGTCCGTGATCGCGCGCTACACGACAAGTACCGCATCGACGCTGTGCCAGCGACGGTCATTGCCGACGCCGACGGTGTGACTCGCTACGGCCGACTCGGCCCGGTGTCGGCGACCGACTTGTGGGCGGCAATGGCTCGCTGTCGCGATCCGCAACTCACGACGCTGCAGTGTGGCGACGTGTCAGAGGGAGGGTGAGTCGCCCGTCGGTGGAGTCACCGGGTCGCTCGCCGACTTGGGTGCCTGTTCACGAATATTCGGTGTGCCAAGACCTGTCTGAATCAGCCGTGCCACCTCGGCTCCGTCGATTGTCTCATGTTCGAGCAACGCTTCGGCGACCAAGTCGAGACCGCGACGGTGCTTCATCAGGGTGACGCGGGCTCGCTCTTCTTGCTCGCGTAAGATACGCGCGATTTCGTCGTCGATCTTGCGGGCGGTTTCGTCGCTGTATTCGCGCCCCGACGTCATGAGGTCTTCACCGAGAAACACCTGCTGCTGACCAGTCCACGCCATCGGCCCGACGGCGTCACTCATGCCCCACTCGCGTACCATGCGCCTGGCGATTGACGTTGCCTGCTCGAGGTCGTTGGCGGCACCGCTGTTGAGCGAGCCGAAGACGATCGACTCAGCGACGCGTCCACCCATTGCCTTGCAAATCAGATCGAGGAAGTAATCGCGCGAATACGTGTGGCGCTCTTCAGGCAGGCTCCACGTGACACCAAGTGCCATGCCGCGCGGCAAGATCGTGACCTTATGCAGCGGATCACTATTGGGCAACACGGTGGAGAGCACTGCGTGTCCGCCTTCGTGGTAGGCCACGGCGCGTTTTTCTTCGGCGTTCAGTGCCAAGCTTTCGCGACGCGCACCCATCACCACTCGGTCGCGCGCATTCTCAAAGTCGATTCGCTCGATCATCGTCGAGCCGCGGCGAACCGCGATGAGCGCTGCCTCGTTGACGAGGTTCGACAAGTCGGCGCCGCTCATGCCAGGGGTCGCCTTCGCCATGGTCTCGAGGTCGACGTCGGTGCCGATGCGCTTGCCAGCCGAGTGCACCTTCAAGATCGCGTGGCGCTCTTCGGCTTCGGGCAGGGGCACGATGATTTGGCGGTCGAATCGCCCCGGGCGCAAGAGCGCCGCATCGAGAATGTCGGGTCGGTTGGTGGCAGCCATCACGACGACACCCTCGGAAGATTCGAAACCGTCCATTTCTGACAGCATTTGGTTGAGCGTCTGCTCACGCTCGTCGTGTCCGCCACCGAGACCCGCACCGCGCTTGCGACCGATCGAGTCAATTTCGTCGATGAAGATGATCGCTCGCCCCATCTTGCGCGCCTGTTGAAAGAGGTCTCGCACGCGTGAGGCTCCGACGCCAACGAACATCTCCATAAAGTCAGAACCCGTCACCGAGAGAAAGCCGACCCCGGCTTCTCCGGCGACCGCACGGGCGAACAGGGTCTTGCCGGTGCCTGGCGGGCCGACGAGCAACACACCCTTGGGCACGCGCGCGCCGATTTCTTTGAATCGCTCGGGCATACGCAGGAAGTCAACGACCTCACGAATCTCTTGTTTCACGCCCTCATAGCCCGCGATATCGGCGAATGTGGTGGATGGTTTGTCTGCCTGATATGGCTTGGCGCGACTACGACCGATCGACATGATGTTGCCGGCTTGACCCATGGCGCGGCGTTGCATCCACAAAAAGAACGCCATGATCAAAAAGAACGGCAGAAGAATCGGAATCAGATTGGTGAAGAAATTGCCCTGGGGCGTGCTGTAGTCGTAGTCGACACCTTTCGACTTGAGCAACTGTTCATCGGCGTCTGACAACATCGTCGCACCAGTGGTGATGAAATCGCGACCGTCGGCGAGGGTTCCCGAGATCTGGTTGTTCAAGTTGTTGATCGACACCTGACGCACTTCGCCAGACTCGACCAGCTCAAGAAACTCGGTGTAGGTCAGCCGCGTGCGTTCGGGGGTCGGCATGAGCCGTGGTCCAACGATGAGCACTGCAGCAAACGCAATGAGCGCCCACACTGCCCAGCGCGGCATGTTGCGCTTGTCGCCGCCGCCTTCTGACGATCGTTGACGCAAGAACCGTGGCCGACGAGGTGACGACGGCGGTGGCGGCGGTGGGGGAGGAAGGTTCGCCATGGCGTCATGCTAAGGCGCGATTGTCGCGGGGTATCCACCGAGTTTCACGCATGAATCGGTACTTTGGTCACATGGCTCGCCGTTGTTCGCGCAGCACGTGCAACGATCATGCAGCGATGACGCTTTCGTATCACTACGCAACTGCCACTGTCTGGATCGACGATCTCGCCGACGTGGCTGACCCGCACGCGTACGACCTTTGTGAGCGACACGGCCAGCGTTTCGCTGCCCCGAGCGGCTGGCGCCTCGAAGACCGCCGCAATCGATTCCGCGTGGTGTTGCCGAGCCAGCTCGCCGGCTGACCATCGTGTCCCGCCCAATGTGGGACCCTCCCTTCGGCGAGCGACCGTACGGCGAGCGCGTGTACGCACACGAGGTGCCGCACGCGACCACACCACGCGCCGCCTTCTCGTTGCGGGTGGTGATCGGCGGTTGGGTGATGTGTTACGCGATTGCCACGCTGTTGCAACTCGCACTCGTTGCGCTGTTCGACGTGCAAATCGAAGGCGATTCGCAGCCGAGTTGGTTTCTGCTCGCTGGTGCCCTCACCTTGTGGGTGCCGTTCATCGTGCTGCTCGTCGTTGTCTCGCAGCGTTCGGGCACCGGCAACGTATTCGCCGATTATCGAGCCCGATTTCGTCTCACCGACTTGTGGGGTCTGCCCATCGGTGTGCTCTCGCAACTGCTGCTCGTCGGTCTTGTGACATGGCCGTTTCGCGAATGGTTTCCCGACACCTTCAGCAACGCAGAGGTGGAAGATCGCGCACGCAACCTTTATGACTCAGCGAACGGCATCTGGTTGGTGGTGTTATTCGTCATCGTGGTGCTCGGCGCGCCGATCGTCGAAGAGTTCGTCTACCGCGGCTTCCTTCAGGCCGGTCTGCAGGGTCGCTTCAACGACATCGTCGCACTCGTCGTGACTGCCGTGTGGTTCACCGTGGTGCATGGCCGAGTGGCAGAGTTTCCGGGCTTGTTTGCGTTTGCACTCGTCTTGGGCACGTGTTTTCTGGTGACGAAACGACTTGGTTTGCCGTTCGTTGCCCACCTAGCGTTCAATGCCACGGGGCTGGCATTGCTCGCCCTTACCTGAACCACCCGCACCGCCGCCGACATGTCGAACGACGAACTCGCCTCCAGCACGCGGGTGGTCGCACCGCGCGACCTTGTCTTCTTTGAGCGGCGCACCAAACTGCTACTCGCTGGCGGGATCATCTTCGTTACGACGTTGATGATCTTTCTCACCTTGCAGCCGTCGCTGATCTTCCGCAACAACACACCGACCGGCGGCGACATGGGTGCGCACGTGTATGGGCCGGCATATCTTCGCGACCATCTGCTCACCTCGTTGCGATTGTCGGGGTGGAGCAACGACTGGTATTCGGGTCTGCCGATCTACCGCTTCTACATGGTGGTGCCGGCACTCTTCGTTCTCGCTTTCGATGTTTTCTTGCCGTACGGCATTGCGTTGAAGCTGGTTGCAATTGCCGGATTGCTTGCGTTGCCGCTGTGCACGTGGCTCTTTGCGCGGCTGGCGCGGCTCGCGTTTCCGATTCCAGAGCTCTTGGTGGTTGCCAGCACCGTGTTTCTCTTTGATGAGAGCTTCACGATCTACGGCGGCAACATCGCCTCGACGATGGCCGGAGAGTTCTCATTCTCGATCGCGCTCGCCTTCGCCGTGCTCGGTTTCGGGGTGTTCTGGCGCGGCATCGAGACGGGTGGCTACCGCATCGCTGCCACCATCTTGCTTGCTTTGTCGGCGTTGAGCCACGGCATCGTGCTGTTATTCGCGTTCCTCGGTTACCTGCTCATCTTGGCGATGCACAAAGAACCCGCCAAGTGGAAGTACGGCGCACCCGTCATCGGCACTGCCGTGATGTTGTCGGCGTTTTGGGTATTGCCGTTCCTACTGAATCACGCCTACATGACCGACATGAAGTACGAACCGCAGCCGACGGGCTTCGGTGAAGGTTGGGTCGAGATGTTCTTTCCGCTGCACATCGCGTTCGATGTGCTCGTCACTGGCTTTGCGCTCGTCGGGTTCTTGAGCGCACTATGGCGCCGCAGCATCGTGGCTGCCTGGCTCGGCATTTACGGCGTGATTCTCGCCATTGGTGTGTTCGTGGCGCGCGAGAGCCTGCCGATCATTGGCCTGTTGTGGAATCCACGCGTACTGCCGTTCTTCTATCTCGTTCGCTACCTGCTGATGATGATTGGCATCTACGAAACGATCGTCGCCATCGGCCGCTACGTGAGCCTCGAGCGCGCCGCGGCACGCGTCGCGAAGTCGGGCGAAGAACAAACACTTGGCCCGTCGTTGCGTGGGCGACTGTCGTTCAATGTGGCAACTGCTCTCGCGGTTTCGTTTGTCTGCATCACCATCATCGGTTTTCGCTTTCAAGAGTTGCCGTTTGCCTCCACTCGCACGCTCGCCGACGGCTCACAGCGTTACGGGCTCGGGCCAATCAGCGTGCCTGCAAGCAATGACGGTTTCGTCGATGGTTGGGCTCGCTGGAACTTCACCGGTTACGAAGGCAAAAACGCCTACGGCGAGTATCGAGCGCTCATCGAGACGATGAAGCAGATTGGCGAAGATCCGCGCTATGGCTGCGGTCGCGCGCTGTGGGAGAACAACGGCGAGACCAACAAGTACGGCACGACGATGGGCCTCATGCTCTTGCCGCATTGGACTGACGGCTGCATCGGCTCGATGGAGGGTCTCTTCTTCGAAGCCTCGGCGACGACGCCGTATCACTTCATTGCCGCGGCGGCGATGTCAAAACAGAGCAGCAACCCGGTGCGCGAGTTGCGTTATGACGACAACAAAGCCGCGCTCGGGGTGCGATACCTGCAAGAACTCGGTGTGCGTTATTACATGGGGTTCACCCCCGAAGCCGTGCGCGAGGCGTCGGCACAACCCGCCCTGCGCGAGATCGCACGATCAGGGCCATGGGTCATCTACCAAGTCGAAGCGAGCGACTTGGTGGTTCCGCTCAGCAAGCAACCCGTCGTCATATCGGGTGCCGCCGAGCAAGACGTCGCGGTCGGCCACGCCGGTGACGCCAAAGAACGATGGCTCGAGGTTGGCACGAGTTGGTTTCAGAACCCGAACGATTGGGTCGCGCTTCCTGCCGCTGACGGGCCCGACGAGTGGCAGCGTGTCACCACACGCATTGACCTCGAGCGGCGTATCGGCGAGCCGGGTGAGTCGGGCCGCCGTGTTGACATCGTCGTGCCGAATGAACAAATCACGCAGATCAACCTCGCGCCAGTTGTGGTGACTGATGTCGTTCAGGGTCGCAGCAGCGTGTCGTTCAGTGTTGACAAGGTTGGTGTACCCGTGCTGGTGCGCACGTCGTATTTCCCGAATTGGAATGTTTCTGGGGCGAAGGGGCCGTATCGCGTCGCCCCGAACATGATGGTGGTCGTACCCACGAGCACCGACGTTCGCTTGTCGTTCGGCTGGTCGTTTCTCGACATCCTCGCCTATGTCGTGACCATTGGCGGAATCGTCGTCTTGGTGCGGTGGCGACGGCGCCGTCATCTCGCGCGACTACTCTGACCGCGATGCCCAATCTTGATGCGGTCGTCAAGGCCTACGACGTGCGTGGCACGGTGCCTGATCAACTCGACGAGTCGCTAGCGCGCGCCTTCGGTGTCGCCTTCGCGCGTTTCACCGACGCCGAGTCGGTGGCCGTTGCCCATGACATGCGCCCATCGGGGCCCGGGTTGGTCGCCGCGTTCGAAGAGGGTCTTACCTCTGAAGGAGTCGCGGTGGTCAATCTCGGTCTGGCTAGCACCGATCTCTTGTATTACGCGAGCGGAAGCATGAACGTGCCCGGTGCGATGTTCACCGCGTCGCACAACCCGGCGCAGTACAACGGCATCAAGATGTGCACTGCAGGTGCCAAGTCGATCGGCATTGACAATGGGTTGCGCGAGCTGCGTGAACTTGCACGCGGCGCCATCGGTCAGCAGGTCGTAGGCGACCCGAGCCTCGTCACTCGTCGCAATCTGCTCGCCGATTTTGCCAAACATGTGTTGTCGTTCGTTGATGTCGCAGCAATGCGCCCGCTCAAGGTGGTGGCCGACACCGCCAACGGCATGGGCGGGCTCGTCGTGCCAGCAGTCTTCGAGCGCTTGTCGATGATCGACCTCGAGATCATGTACGGCGAGCTCGATGGCACGTTCCCGAATCATCCCGCTGATCCGATTCAGCCCGCAAATCAGCGCGACCTGCAGGCGCGGGTGCTCGCCGGCGGTTTCGACGTGGGCCTGGCATTCGATGGTGATGCCGATCGCGTGTTTCTCGTCGACGAGCAGGGTCGCACGATGTCGGGCAGCACGACGACGGCGATCCTTGCCCAGGTGTTTCTGCGACGCTCGCCGGGCGCGACGATTCTCTACAACCTCATTTCGTCGCGTGCCGTCGCCGAAGTGATCGCCGAAAACGGCGGCACGGGTCAGCGCACCAAGAACGGCCACTCATACATGAAGCAGGTGATGGCCGAGACGGGTGCCGTCTTTGCCGGCGAACACAGCGGCCACTATTACTTCGCCGACAACTATCGTGCCGACAGCGGGCTCATCGCCGCCCTCGTCGTGCTGGGCGAAATGAGCCGCACGGGCTTGCCACTCTCGAAACTGCGCGAGCCAGTCGAGCGCTATGCCAACAGTGGCGAGATCAACACCCAAGTCAAAGACATTGATGCGGTCATTGCCCGCGTGGCAGAGAAGTACTCGCAGTTTCCGCAAGATCGACTCGATGGTCTCACCGTCGACTGCGGTGACTGGTGGTTCAACGTGCGAGCGTCAAACACCGAACCGCTATTGCGCCTGAACCTTGAGGCACCGACGCGTGAGCAGTGCGACAACGAAGTGGCGACACTGCTGCAGTTGATCACCGCCTAGCGTGGGGGTCGTGCCCACACTCGACGCCACGCTGCTTTCAATTCTCGCCTGCCCGCAAGACAAGGGCCCGCTCTACTACTTCGCCGACGAAGACGCGTTGTACAACCCACGACTGCAGCGCCGCTATGACGTGCGCGACGGCATCCCTGTCATGCTCATCGACGAAGCCACTTCGGTGACTGATGCAGAACACGCTCGTCTCATGGCCAAGGTCGCAGCAGAGCACCTTGCCCCAACCTTCAACGAGTAGGCTTTTCGTCGTCGGCTGACCCGATTGGTGCCAGCAGGCCCCAGCCCGACGCAAAAAAATTCGTAGTCACTGAAAGAATCGGGGTCAGCCATGTCGTCATCCACGTTCGCCCAACGCAAGGACTATCGCGTCGCCGATGTGTCGCTCGCGCCGTTCGGCCGCAAAGAAATCCATCTCGCTGAGCATGAGATGCCCGGGCTGCGCGCACTGCGCAAGGAATATGGCGCCCTCAAACCATTGAAGGGAGCCCGTATCTCCGGCTCGCTGCACATGACGGTGCAGACCGCAGTGCTCATCGAGACGCTCGTCGAGCTCGGCGCCGAGGTTCGCTGGGCGAGTTGCAACATTTTTTCGACGCAAGACCACGCCGCGGCTGCGGTCGCAGTGGGCCCCAACGGCACGGTGCAAGAGCCCAACGGTGTGCCCGTGTTTGCGTGGAAGGGCGAGACACTCGAGGAGTACTGGTGGGCCACCGACCAGATGATGACGTGGCCAGACGGTGACGGCCCGAACATGATTCTTGATGACGGCGGCGACGCCACGTTGCTCTTGCACAAGGGTGTGGAGTACGAAAAGGCGGGCAAAGTTCCCGACCCGACCACGGCGTCGAACCCAGAGCTGGCAATCGTGCTCGGTCTCTTGCAGCGCACCCTCAAGAGCGACCCGACCAAGTGGACACGCATGGCCAAGGGCATTCGCGGCGTGACAGAAGAAACGACTACCGGCGTGAAGCGGCTCTACAAGATGGCTGAGCGCAAAGAGTTGCTGTTTCCGGCGATCAACGTGAACGACAGCGTCACCAAGAGCAAGTTCGACAACCTCTACGGCTGTCGTCACTCGCTCATTGACGCCATCAATCGTGCAACCGACGTGATGATTGCCGGCAAGGTGGCCGTCGTCTGCGGCTATGGCGATGTCGGCAAGGGCTGTGCGCAGAGTTTGCGCGGTCAAGGAGCCCGCGTCATCGTGACGGAGATCGACCCGATCAACGCGCTGCAAGCAACGATGGAGGGCTACCAGGTTGACGTGCTCGATGCCGTCGTCAGTTCGGCTGACATCTTTGTTACCGCGACCGGCAACGAGATGATCATCACCGTCGATGACATGGCGAAGATGAAGCACAACGCCATCGTCTGCAACATTGGCCACTTCGACAACGAGATCGACATGGCGGGTCTCGCTCGCAGCGGCGCAAAGCGTGATGAACTCAAGCCCGGCACCGATTTGTGGACCTTCCCCGACGGCCATGCGGTGATCGTGCTTGCCGAAGGCCGCCTCGTCAACCTCGGTTGCGCCACCGGCCACCCGAGTTTCGTGATGAGTTGTTCGTTCTCCAATCAAGTGATCGCGCAGATTGAACTCTTCAACAACGTGGCGAAGTATCCGATCGGTGTGTACGTGTTGCCCAAGCACCTTGATGAAAAGGTGGCGTTACTGCACCTCGGAGCACTCGGCGCCAAGTTGACCAAGCTCACCGATGGTCAGGCGGAATACCTCGACCTCGACCCGAAGGGCCCGTTCAAGCCCGAGCATTATCGCTACTAGTTCGCGTCGCGGGTGGTCACCCGGCGTTGCGCGCGGTCATCGGGCGCTGCGCGACCGCACAACAAAGGTCGGCAGCAATCGCTGCACGATCGGCCCGATGAGCACCGCAAACGCGACGGTGCCGACGCCGACCTGACCACCGAGTAGCCAACCGACCACGAGCACGATCACTTCGATGCCGGTTCGTGCCACTCGAATCTGCATGCCCCGCGCTGCGAGCCCCGTCATCAAACCGTCGCGCGGGCCGGGCCCGAGACCGCTGCCGATGTAGACGGCAGAGCCAAGGCCAGTCACGGCGATGCCGGCGAGCATCATCGGCACTCGCGCGACGAGCGACTCTGGTTCGGGCAGCCATGCGAGCACGAGGTTGGCGACCAAGCCGATCTCTAGGGCATTCAGCAGCGTGCCGAGACCCGGTTTTTGGCGAAGCGGAATCCACAACAACAGCAAGAGGGCACCAGTCGCGATGATGACGGTGCCGATGCTGCGGTCAAGTCGTGCGGCAACACCTTGGTGAAAGACGTCCCACGGTGGCACGCCGATGCGTGCGTCGATCTGCAGCGAAATGCCGATGCCGAAAAGCGCCAGGCCGATCACACAACGGGTGATGCGTTCGGGCAATCGATCGGTGGACATCGGCGGAATCGACGTTGATCCTCCACCTGGCACCTTGCCACCGTACTTCACACGGGCTGACATCGAACGAGCGGCGCACACCAGTGATGGGCTTGCGCTCAGTGAGCTCGTCTCACTTGGGGTGTATCGCGGCGAGTTGCGTCGTGCGATTCACGCGATGAAGTTTCGCAATCACCGTTGGATCTCCGCACGCTTCGGCGTGCTGCTTGCCCGACGTTGTTGCGCGGTGCATGGCGAGTGGCGTGCCGATGTCGTCACGTGGGTGCCGACGACCGCTGCTCGAATGCGAATGCGCGGTCACGACCAAGCGGCTGTTGTTGCCGGTGGTGTCGCGCGCACGATGCGCATCGCGCGCCGACGGGCATTGCGTCGCGTCGGCTCGGGTTCGCAAACTGGTCACACCGAAGTACAGCGACGTGTCGGGCCGCAGTACATCGCGCACCCGCGTGTGGTGCACGGCAAACGAGTGTTGCTCGTCGACGATGTCATGACGACGGGCACTTCGTTGCATCGCGCGAAGGCAGCCTTGCACGCAGCGGGCGCGAGAGAGGTGCGTTGTGCTGTGGTGGCGCATGTTCCGTTGCGTCGCGCTCGCCAGTCGTTGAATCGGCAAAAGGTAGGCTGAGGTCTCTCATGGCAGTGCTCGATCGCATTCTGCGTGCCGGTGAGGGCAAGAAGGTCAAGGCTCTGGCCGCCATCGTGCCAGAGATCAATGCCCTCGAAGCCTCGATGGTGGCGCTTTCCGACGATGCGTTGCGCGCCAAGACGGGGGAGTTCCGCTCACGTCTCGAGCGTGGCGAAGACCTCAACGATCTGATGGTTGAAGCCTTCGCCGTCGTGCGTGAGGCGTCGAAGCGGGTGATCGGTCAGCGGCACTACGACGTGCAGTTGATGGGCGGTGCGGCGCTGCACTCGGGTTGGGTTGCTGAGATGCGCACCGGTGAGGGCAAGACCCTCGTTTCGACGCTGCCCGTGTATCTCAACGGGCTCGGCGGCAAGGGTGTGCACCTCGTGACGGTCAATGACTATCTTGCGCGTCGCGACGCGGTGTGGATGGGCCAGATTCATCGTTGGCTCGGTCTCACCGTCGGGCTCGTCGTGCCTGGTGTACGCACGTCGGCGGCAGAGAAACGCGCCGACTATGCCTGCGATCTGACGTACGGCACGAACAACGAGTTCGGCTTCGATTACCTCCGCGACAACATGGCAGCGACAGTTGCCGAAAAGGTTCAGCGCGGGCACAACTTCGCGATCGTCGACGAGGTTGACTCGATTCTCATCGACGAGGCGCGCACGCCGCTGATCATCTCTGGTCGAATCGCCGACGCCGCGACGCTCTACTACAAGTTCGCATCGATTGTGCGCACGTTGGTGCGCGGACAAGACTTCGACGTCGAAGAAGACAAGCGCATCGTGGTGCCGACCGAGTCGGGCATCAACAAGGTTGAACAGCAACTCGGCATCGAGAATCTCTATGACGAGGTGCAGCGCAATCTGGTGCATCAACTGCAGGTGGCACTCAAGGCAGCGGTGCTCTACCACCGCGACAAGGACTACATCGTGCAAGACGGCGAAGTAAAAATCGTCGACGAGTTCACTGGCCGCATTCTCGAAGGCCGCCGCTGGAGCGAAGGCATTCACCAAGCCGTAGAGGCCAAAGAAGGTGTGCGCATCAAAGAAGAAAACCAGACGCTCGCCACCGTCACGCTGCAGAACTACTTCCGCATGTATTCCAAGTTGGCAGGCATGACCGGCACGGCACAGACCGAGGCCGCCGAACTGATGAACACCTACGGGTTGAACGTGGTGCCGATTCCGACCAACCGTCCGATGGTTCGCAAGGATGAAGCTGACCTCATCTACAAGTCGGAGAACGCCAAATTCGAGGCCGTGGTTGAAGA
Source organism: Actinomycetota bacterium (assembly GCA_009927665.1). Lineage (GTDB taxonomy): Bacteria > Actinomycetota > Acidimicrobiia > Acidimicrobiales > Ilumatobacteraceae > F1-60-MAGs027. The sequence continues at coordinate 6,496 of RFMM01000133.1, read as the reverse complement.
CATCGCCAAGCGCCACGAAACCGGTCAACCCGTGCTGGTCGGCACCGTGAGCGTCGAAAAGAGCGAGGTGCTCTCGCGCAAACTACAACAGCGCGGCATCAAGCACGAAGTGCTCAACGCCAAGCAGCACACGCGTGAGGCGGCGATCGTCGCCCAAGCGGGCCGCGTCGGTTCGGTCACTGTCGCCACCAACATGGCGGGTCGAGGCGTCGACATCTTGCTTGGCGGCAACCCGGAAGGTCTGGCGCGCAGCCAAGTGTTGAAAGAAGGCCATCACGCCGACACGTTGCTCGACGAGTTTGCGTTGCCGTTGCCGCTCGAAGAAATGCCGATCGACTACATCACCGCCCGTCGCAAGGCACACGAACGCCTCGCCGAACTTGTTCGCGAGTTCAGCAAGGTGTGCAATGACGAGGGGGAGAAAGTGCGAGCGCTCGGCGGGCTCTATGTGCTCGGCACCGAACGTCATGAGAGCCGACGCATCGACAACCAGTTGCGCGGTCGTGCGGGTCGCCAAGGCGACACGGGTTCGAGCCGGTTCTACTTGAGTCTCGACGACGAACTTATGCGCTTGTTTGCCACTGGTGCGTTGTCGTGGGTGATGGGTCGCGCCCTGCCCGACGACGAGGCGATTGAAGCCAAGATGGTCACCAAGGCCATTGAGCGCGCACAGAACACCGTCGAACAGCGCAATGCCGAAATTCGCAAGAACGTGCTCAAGTACGACGAAGTGATGAATGAACAGCGCAAGATCATTTATCAGCGCCGAGATCAGATCTTGTCGGGTAGCGATCTCAAAGCAGCCGCGATGGAATACCTTGCTGATGCCGTTGACTCACTCATCGAGACCCACTGCGTGTCAGAGGCAGACGACGAGTGGGATATCGACGGGCTGGTCATCGAGCTTGGTTCGTTCTGGCCGCATGGCATTGCCGCCGAATCGCTGTCGTCGTGCGCGAGCACCGATGAGATCTACGACCGCGTCATGGCCGATGCCTCGGTGTACTACGAAAAGCGCGAGGCCGAACTCGGCGCCGCAACGATGCGCGAGATCGAGCGCCAGGTGATGCTGCGCATCATCGATCAGCGCTGGCGTGAGCACCTCGAAGAGATGGACTATCTGCAAGAGGGCATCAACCTGCGTGCGATGGGTCAGAAAGATCCGCTCACCGAATGGCAACGCGAAGGCTTCGAGATGTTCGGGGCTCTGATGAAGGGCATCGCCCAAGACTTCGTCAAATACGTGATGCATGTGCAGGTCATTCGTAATGATCAGCCCGCCCAGCGCGTGCAAACGGTCAGCAACGTGCAGGCCGTAAGCAATGCGCCGACGGCGGCAGGCGACACCGAACGTGCACCATCGCGTGATTCAGCGAGCAACCAACCGAGTGGCACCGTGGTGAAACGCGCCGACGATTGGTCGACGACACCACGCAATGCTCCGTGTCCGTGCGGGTCGGGCAAGAAATACAAACTCTGCCACGGCCGCGGCTAGGGCCGAGAGCGACCCGCGGGCACACCACCATGAGAGATTTCACCACCGAGATTGCCGACGTCGCTCGTCGCGTCGAAGAAGCGCGGACGTATCTCAACATCTCTGTGCTGCGTGAACGCTTGGCCGAACTTGAGACCGAGATTGCCAAACCTGACTTGTGGAACAACCAAGAACACGCCAAACGGGTCAACAGTGACTATGCCGGCGTCAAGGGTGATCTCACCGAATTCGACGGCATCGCTCAGTTGATCGACGATGTGCAAGTGCTGCACGAGATGGCTCGCGAGGCTGATGATGCGTCGCAAGAACCCGAGATTGAACAGTCGCTCGTGCGTGCGCGGGCTGCACTCGACGAAGTTGAGTTGCGCAGTCTCTTCATCGGCGAGCACGATGAAGCTGACGCCATCGTGCAGATCAACGCCAAAGATGGTGGCATTGACGCCCAAGATTGGAGCGCGATGCTCTTGCGCATGTACACCCGCTGGGCTGAGCGGCGGGGCCTCGCAGTCGAAATGGGCGACATTTCTGACGGCACCGAGGCCGGCATTCTTTCGGCTGACTTCACCGTGCGCGGCAGGTTCTCCTACGGTCTTCTCACCAGCGAACGCGGAACTCACCGGCTGGTGCGCATCAGCCCGTTCGACAATCAGGGTCGTCGTCAGACGAGTTTCGCCACGGTGCAGGTGTGGCCGGTGCTCGAAGAAGTTGATGTCGACCTGAACGATGCCGACATCGAGATGGAGGTCTACCGAGCATCGGGGGCGGGCGGCCAGCACGTGAACAAGACGTCGTCGGCGGTGCGTCTCATCCACAAGCCGACCGGTCTTGTCGCAGCGTCGCAGCAAGAACGCAGTCAACTGCAAAACCGCGAGCATGCATATAAGCGGTTGCAGGCGATGGTCGCGGCGCGCATCGAAGAAGAGCGCGAAGCTGAACTTGCCCGCATCGCCGGCAAACAGGCAACGGTCGGCTGGGGTACGCAGATTCGCTCGTACGTCTTGCAGCCGTATCAAATGGTGAAGGATCTGCGCACCGATGTTGAGTCGGGTAACGTCACGGCGGTGCTCGACGGCGACCTCGACGAGTTCATGGAGGGCTACCTGCGCTGGCGGCGTACCGAGGCAGGTCAGTAGATGATCCGGCTCGACGGCGTCACCAAGGTGTACGGCGACGACACGGTCGCCGTTGACCAGGTGAGCTTCGAGGTGGCCAAGGGCGACTTCATCTTCTTGGTGGGTCAGTCGGGGTCGGGCAAGTCGACGCTCTTGCGCTTGATGAGCCGCGAAGAAATCGCCACTGAAGGCGACGTCTGGGTGGCGGGGCGCAACTTGTCAGAGATGGCCGCCTCTCGTGTGCCGTATCTGCGTCGCTCGCTCGGCAACGTGTTTCAGGATTACAAACTGTTGCTCAACAAGACCGTCTTCGAGAACGTCGCGTTCGCTCTCGAGGTGATTGGTAAGCCACGGCACGTGATTCGTGAACAGGTGCCACTCGTGCTCGAGTTGGTGGGTCTCGCCGACAAGACCGAGCGGTTTCCGAACCAGCTGTCGGGTGGTGAGCAGCAGCGAGTGTCGATAGCGAGGGCATTCGTCAACCGCCCAGTGATTTTGCTGGCTGATGAGCCGACCGGAAACCTCGACCCGGCAACGAGCGAAGGCATCATGGCGCTCTTGGAGGAGATCAACGAGACCGGCACCACGGTGGTGATGGCGACCCATGACCACCGTGTGGTCAACACGATGCGCCGACGAGTGATTCAGCTCGACAGAGGTGTCGTCGTGCGCGATCAAGAACGCGGGGTATACGAGTAATGCTCGCTCGCATCGAATATGCACTGCGCGAAACGTGGGCGAGTTTCCGCCGCAACTTCACGCTGACGCTTGCTGCGGTGCTGACGTCGGCCATCGCCTTGCTGCTCGTCGGTGCGACGTTTCTCATTCAGCGGGCGTTCGAGAATCTGCTGTTGCAGTGGCGCGGCGACGTAGCGATGATCGTCTTCGTACGCAGCGATGCATCACCCGAGCAGATCGCTTTGATCGATAGCACACTGCGTGCTGCACCAAGCGTGATTGATGTTGAGAAGATTCGATACCTCGACAAGGCAGAGAGTTATGCCGAGGCGCAACGTATCTTTGCCGGTGACCCCGTGACGCTGAGCTTGTTGACGCCCGAGACGATTCCCACGCAGTTCAAGGTCGTGCCGATCACTGAAGATGCCGACTTGGTGCGCAGTTTGGCGGGGCAGTACCGCACGCTGCCCGGCGTTGAAGCGGTGGCACTAGCCGAAGACGAGTTCGAGGTGATCTCGACACTGTCGCGATTCGTGCGCACGGTCACACTCATCATGTCGCTCGTGCTGTTGGTGGTTGCCGTCGGTTTGATTTGGAATACGATTCGCACCGCAATGTTCGCCCGTCGTCGTGAAATCGAAGTGATGAAACTGGTCGGTGCCACCAACTGGTTCATTCGCGTGCCGTTCATGCTCGAGGGTCTGTTGCAGGGGCTTATCGGTGGCGTTGTATCGTGCTTCGGCGTGTGGGCGTTGAACAGCGCATGGACCAGCGGCGTCGCCACGTTCAAACCAGGTACGGGTATCTCAAGTTTGGTGGTGCCGAGTGGCTACCTCTCTGGCGTCATCGTGATTCTGCTCGCGCTCGGAGCACTCGTCGGTGCGATTGGTTCCGCTATTGCCGCTTCGCGCTTCCTCGACGTGTAACGCCATGACCGACTTCGCGCAGATTCGCTACACCGTTGCGAGTGGCGTCGCCACGGTGACGCTGCATCGACCCGAGAAGATGAACGCCTTCACCGGAGTGATGATGAACGAGCTGCTCGCAGTCTTCGATGAAGTCGATGCCGACGACGCCGTGCGCGCAGTGATCGTGACAGGTGAAGGCCGTGCGTTCTGTGCCGGTGCCGACTTGTCGGGCGGCGCGAAGACCTTCGATGACGGCGACTGGTCTAGCCCTACAGACGATCGAACGCGGCGCGACGGTGGTGGGCGAGTCACCCTGCGCATTTTTGACTGCAAGAAGCCGGTGATTGCAGCCATCAACGGCGCGGCCGTCGGCATCGGCGCCACGATGACGTTGCCGATGGACGTTCGACTGGCGTCAACCGCGGCGCGAATTGGCTTCGTCTTCTCGCGTCGCGGCATTGTGCCCGAAGCCTGCTCGTCGTGGTTCTTGCCGCGCGCCGTCGGCATCTCGCAAGCAGCCGAATGGGTCTACAGCGGGCGGGTGTTCGACGCGCAAGAAGCGCTGAGCGGTGGCCTCGTTCGGTCGCTGCACGAACCAGCCGACCTGCTGCCCGCCGCACACAACCTTGCCGAAGAAATCGCGCACAACACCTCGGGTGTGTCGGTGGCGCTCGCACGCCAGATGTTGTGGCGCATGCTCGGTGCTTCGCACCCGATGCAGGCGCATCGCGCCGACTCGCGCGGCATCCAACTGCGCGGCCGCAGCGCCGACGCCCACGAAGGAGTCGTGAGTTTCTTAGAAAAGCGCCCGGCGAAGTTCACTGACTCGGTGGCCCGCGACTTGCCCGACATCTTCCCCGAGTGGGAAGAGCCCGAATTCTCGTGACCGTCTACGAACGCGTCGGTGGCCAACAGTTTTTTGACCGTCTCGCCGCCGAGTTCTATCGCGGCGTGCGCACCGACCCGGTGCTGCTCGCCTTGTATCCGAACCCGGCCGACCTCGTCTCAGCAGAGCAGAAGTTGGCAAAGTTTCTTGCGCAGTATTGGGGCGGGCCCACGACGTATTCCGACGAACGCGGCCACCCGCGCCTGCGCATGCGGCATGCGCCGTATGCGATCGATGAAGCAATGCGCGACCGCTGGCTCATGCATATGAACGCTGCCCTCGACGCAGTCACATGCGAAGACATTTCGCCCGCCGCGCCGCATGGCAACGCGCTCAGCCCTGAACTGGTGGGGGAGATGCGCGACTACTTTGTTCGCGCCGCCGATCACTTGCGCAACGTGTGATGACTGCGTCGAGTCAGCGCAGGCTGTAGCACGCCACGGCACTCGCGGCCGCGACGTTCAGAGAGTCGACACCCTCTTGCATCTCGATGCGCACGCGGTGGGTGCACGCCGCCATTACGACATCGTCGAGACCTTCGCGTTCAGAGCCAAAAAGCACGAGTCGTCGAGCCGCGTCAATCTGCACGCTGCGCATCGGCATGGCATCAGCAGCCGGGGTGAGTGCAATCGTCGCCACACCTTGTGCATTCAGCGACTGCACGAACGCTGCGACGTCGGCGACGCGGGCATGTGGAACTCGAAACGAGTTACCCATCGACACCCGCAGCGCGCGGCGTGCCAGTGGGTCGGCACTGTTGTCGTCGAGAAACATGGCATCCCACCCGAAGGCCGCTGCGTTTCGGGCAATCGACCCGATGTTCACGGGGTTGTCAACATGATCGACGAGCACACCACGCCGAAAGGCTGCCGACAACGTCGCGAGGTCGCTGCCGAGCGGTCGTTTGAACAACGCGATCACATCAAGTGGCACGCCGAGCCCCGTGATGTTGCGACGCAGGTCTTCGCTGGTGAGATACGTATAGCGCTCGTAGTCCGGCGCAAAAGCCGATAAGCGCGCTTCGCCCTTCTCGCTCACCAAGACTGCAACGGGTTCGCAACCTGCCGCGAGTGCTCGCTCGGTAACCAGGTCGCCCTCCGCAATGAAGAGTGGTCCACCTTCGCGTTGCTGCAGCACACCCGTGAGTCGCCGCTCGCGCCAGCGAAACGGGTCGAGTCGCTCATCGCTCTCGTCGGTGATCTCAGTCAGCGGCACGGCGACCCATCGATGCAGTCAGCGGCACGGCGGCACGGCGACACGGCGACACGGCGACACGTCGACGTCGTGAGTGCCCCAGCTCAGAAATGCCAGGGGTAGTTCGACCAGTCGGGGTCGCGCTTCTGCAAGAACGCGTCGCGACCCTCTTGTGCTTCATCGGTCATGTAGGCCAGTCGTGTCGCTTCGCCTGCGAAAAGTT
>RFMM01000223.1 GCA_009927665.1 Actinomycetota bacterium | reverse complement strand
GCGCCGACGACGACCGTCGCGCCGTAGCGCCTTCAGCCCTCGACGGTGCGGCGAATCTCGACGATCTTTTCGGCGGAACGGTTGGCGTCACTGCCCTGTTCATCGAGCAAGGCCGACCGGTCGCGGGCGGCTTCGCGTTCGGCGATCGTGGTGTCGACACGCGCCAAGGCGGCCTCGACACCATGTTCGTGAATGAAGGTGGCCCAGTCGACGAGAGCTTCGACCATCTCTGACTCAGGCACCACGGCAACGTTGCGGCCTTTGACGAAGAGGTGGCCGCGCTTGTTGCCGGCCGCGATGCCAATGTCGGCCTCACGCGCTTCACCTGGGCCGTTCACGACACAACCCATCACTGCCACTTGCAACGGCAACTGCTTGTCGGCGAAAGCTTCTTGCGCGCGCTTGGCGACCTCGATGACGTCGATCTCCGCACGACCACAACTCGGGCAGGCGATGAGGTCGACGTTCTTGCGCTCGCGCAGACCAAGCGACTCAAGCAACTGGCGACCAGCACGAGCTTCTTCAACGGGGTCAGCGGTGAGGCTGTAGCGAATGGTGTCGCCAATGCCCTCGAGCAAGAGCGTGGCGATGCCCGCCGTCGCCTTGACCAGACCGCCAGGCAGCGGCCCGGCCTCAGTCACACCGAGATGGAGCGGATGATCGGTGACCGCGCTGAGTTTGCGATACGCCTCAACCATGAGCGCCACGTTCGAGGCCTTGACCGAAATCTTGATGAGGTCGAAACCCACTTCGTCGAAGTAGCGCATTTCTGTTTGTGCTGACTCGACCATCGCATCGGCAGTGAGCCCGCCGTACTTCTCATACAGCGATGGGTCGAGCGAACCACCGTTCACGCCGATGCGAATCGGCACCTGACGATCGCGAGCCTCACTTGCCACCAACTTGATGTGCTCGGGCTTACGAATGTTGCCCGGGTTCAGCCGCAACCCCTGCACACCAGCCTCGAGAGCGGCCAGCGCCATCTTGTACTGATGGTGAATGTCGGCGATGATCGGCACTGGTGATCGCGGCACGATTTGCGCCAGACCTTCGGCAGCTTCGATGTCGTTGCACGTGCAGCGCACGATGTCGCAACCGGCGGCAGCGAGAGCATAAATCTGCTGCAGCGTGCCCTCGACGTCAGCGGTCTTCGTGATGGTCATCGACTGCACGCTGATTGGTGCGTCGCCACCGACCGCGACCTTGCCAACGTGAATCTGACGCGTCGACCTGCGCGGAAACTTGCCGGGCGTGGCGACT
>RFMM01000143.1 GCA_009927665.1 Actinomycetota bacterium | reverse complement strand
GCTGGCCGCTCGCGCCGCATGCGCTCGCGCCAGATTCTGCTGCGCCAGATTCTCTTGGGCATCACCTACTGGCTCACCGAAAAAACCGTCGCCGTGCCCTCGAGTGACACGGTCTCGCCGGCCGAGAGATACACCACACCGCCGCGCTGCAGCGAGCCCGCCCGACCAGAGGTGCACACGAGCACGGTGTGCTGCGCTGACGTCTGCAGGGTGAACCCTCCGTTGATGTCGTGGCGCATCACGGTGAAGGGCGCCGCGCAGCGGTACGCGTAACTCTGCCAACTCGAGTCACCACGCACGACGCTCGGCAACACTCGCGGGTCGGTGACTGACGTGAGACTCGCGATGTTCAGAAACTCATCGACATCGATGTGTTTCTCGGTGAAGGCTGCTCGCACGACGTTGTCTGATGATCCTTGCACTTCGAGTGCCACGCCATGCAGGTAGGTGTGCACCATTCCGGCATCTAAGAACAAGGCTTCTCCCGGCTGTAGGCGCACATGGTGCATGAGCAGCGCCACGATTGCGCGCGGGTCGTCGTAGTGCTCGCTCAGTTGGCGCATCGCCGATGAAGGCGTGACAACCTCACCGAACGCTTCACTACGCACTACGGCTTCGGCAGCGGCCGCCACACCGTCGCGTCGCACGCGATCAGCCAACTCGTTCGCACCTGCTTGCTCACACGCTCGAATCGCCGACTCTGCGTCGACAAACCCACACAGCGCTTCGAAGACTGACAACGCAACAATCATCTCGGGCTTGGCGCGCTCGTCGGGGTAGATGCGACTTGCGGCATCAAGCGGCACACCAGCTCGTTCTTCGCGGGCAAAACCGGCAGCCGCTTGAGGTGTCGACGGGTGCGTCTGCAACGAAAGGGGTTGAGCGGCGGCGAGCAGTTTCACGATGAAGGGAAGCTCGCCAACTTCGTCGACGAGATAGGTCGGAGCCGGGTGATGCAGGCTGTCGTCGACGTGCGCTTGACCGCGTGGATGCGTGCCGAACCATATCTCGGCCCATGGTCGCCCATCAGCGGTGACTTCGAGCAACTCGGGCAGCGCGTAGCGGTCGCCCCACGCGTAGTGCTGAATCGCGCCGCGCAGGTGCAACATGGCGAACCTCAGTCTCGCGGCAAATTCGCGTTACGCGACGCCACGCGCTAGCGCCAGAACACGCTGTGGCGCTTCGGCAATCGCCACTTCGGTGGTGGTGCCAGTGAGACGATCGCGCACTTCAAGCACGCCGTTGGCGACGCCGCGACCGGCGATCACAATCACCGGCATGCCCAACAACTCGGCGTCTTTGAACCGCACGCCAGGTGAGACGCCCGCGCGATCATCAAGCAACACCTGCAGGCCCGCCCGCGACAACTCTGCGGCCAGCGCTTCGGCAGTCGTCGCCGTCTCGTCGCCGGGTTTGCCGGCAATCACCACGTGCACGTCCATGGGCGCTACGTTGCGTGGCCATCGCAAGCCAAGGGCATCGTGCGAAGTTTCTGCAATCGCTGCAACGGCGCGCGAGACACCCACGCCGTATGAACCCATCGTGACGACTCGCTGCTTGCCCTTTTCGTCGAGCACGCTGAGCCCCAGCACCTCGGCATATTTTCTGCCCAGCTGAAACACGTGCCCCATCTCGATGCCGCGTTCGATGCGCAACGGCGAGCCACACATCGGGCACGCATCGCCTTCGCGCACGTCTGCGACATCAATGACGCCGTCACCCGTGAAATCGCGATTGCACACGAGGTTGACCACATGTCGACCCTGCACATTTGCGCCCGTCACCCACGCCGAGCCGGGCACTACTCGCGGATCCAGCAGATACCTGATGCCCGTCGAAGACGCAGTGCCTAACGCGCTCGGGCCGATGTACCCCTTTACCAGCCCTGGGTGGGCAGCGAAATCGGTGTCACCGAACGGTGCGACCTCGGCGGGTGACACCGCGGCCTCAAGACGCTTCATGTCGACGTCGCGATCGCCTGGCACACCGATGGCGAGCGGCTCGCGACGTCCGTCGGGGTACTGCAGCATCACCATCACGTTCTTCAAGGTGTCGGCCGCAGCCCACGGTGTGCCCGCACGCGACAGTTCGGTGCGCGCATTCAGCAAGTCGACGAGCGATTGAATCGTCGGGGTTCCTGGTGTGTCATGCACGACTGCCGCGGCAATTGCTGCCGGGTCGCTTGCTGCTGGTGCGCCGACTCGCACGGCCTCGGTGTTGGCGCGGTAGTCGCATGCCGAACAACGCACGAAGGTGTCTTCGCCCGATTCGCAAGGCGACAAGAACTCTTCTGACATCGAGCCACCCATGGCGCCCGACATCGCCTTGACGATGACAACTTCTAATCCGAGTCGCGCGAAGATTCGCACATACGCCGCACGATGAGCGTCGTAGCTGCGCTGTAAGCCGTCGTCGTCGACGTCGAAGCTGTATGAATCTTTCATCACGAATTCGCGACCACGCAAGAGACCTGCGCGGGGGCGCGCCTCGTCGCGGTACTTCGTTTGAATCTGATAGAGCCACACCGGCAGATCTTTGTAACTCGAATACAAATCTTTCACCAAGAGCGTGAACATTTCTTCATGGGTCGGGCCCAAGAGATAGTCGACCCCGCGTCGGTCTTGCAGTCGAAAGAGGTTCGGGCCGTAGTCGGTCCAGCGACCTGATGCGTCATAGGGTTCACGCGGCAAGAGCGCAGGGAAGTGCACTTCTTGCGCGCCGATGGCGTTCATTTCCTCGCGCACGATCGCCTCGACACGCTGCAAAACCCGCATGCCCAGCGGCAGCCACGTGTATCCACCAGGTGCCGCCCGGCGGATGTAGCCCGCCCGCACCAACAAACGATGGCTGGGCACTTCGGCTTCGGCCGGGTCGTCGCGCAGCGTGCGTACAAAGAGCGTCGACAAGCGATGGATCACGCAAAATCAAGGCTAGTTCGCGCGGCTATTATGGAAGGGTCCTTTTACGACGAGCACGAGTGCAGTTCGCAAAGGCGTGGGTAACCCCCACGCCTTTTTTTGACTCGTGTAACGAACGTAAACGGGCACGAAACGCAAGACCAGATATCGATCACGACCAAACAACCCACACGAAAGGACCACGTCACCGCCGATGAGCACCGCCGACACCGTGGTTAATCGAGTGCGAGCGCTCGCCGCGCCGATCGTGGCCGACTTGGGCCTTGAGATTTACGACCTAGAGATGGTCTCTGGGGTGTTGCGCCTGAGCATCGACACGCCGACCGGTGGCCCGGCGGGTGTCACGCTCGACAATATTGCGCTCGTGAGCCGTTTGGTGTCGCGCGAGCTCGACCATAACGACCCGATGCCCGGCCGCTACACGCTCGAAGTGACAAGCCCAGGTCTCGAGCGTCCACTGCGCGTGGCCGATCACTTTCGTCGTGAAATCAACAAGGTGGTGTCGGTGCGTTTGCGTGAAGCGATTGATGGCCGGCGTCGCCTGCAAGGCACGCTGCTGCGCGCCGATGATCGCGGTTGCGTCGTGTGTCTCGAAGACACCGGCACCGAAGTCGCCGTCACCTACGACCGCATCGAACGCGCGAAGACCGTGTTCGTGTGGGGTAGTGAAGGCAAACCCACATCTTCTTCCCGCCGAACCAAGGAGGTTGCCCAATGAACCAAGATGACATGCGCGAAGCCGTGCGAATGATTGCCGCTGATCGCGGTCTTTCGGTTGACGCACTGTTGCAGGTGCTCGTCGAAGCACTCGCGACCGCCTACAAGAAGCGCCCGAACGCAGCTGATGAAGTCATCGTCGGTCTCAACCCCGAGTCGATGGAGATCACCTTCACCGCCTACGACGTCGACTACGACGGCAACTGGATCAACGAGCGTGACGACACCCCGAGTCGCGCCGAACTCGGGCGTATCGCTGCTTCGACGTTTCGCACCGTGCTCAGCCAGCGCATTCGCGAAGTGGAATATGCCGGCAAGTACGAGCAGTTCCGCAACAAAGAAGGCGAGATCGTTGCAGGCCGCATTCGCCTGATGCCGAGCGGCCCGAGCGAGCGTAAGTACCTCATCATTGACATGAGTGGTGGCGAGGGCATCATGCCGCTCGCCGAGCAGGTTCCCAACGAGTTGCGCACCTCGAGTGACGCGACGTTCAAGGTGTTCATCGTCGAAGTGCGTGAAACCGATCGCGGCCCGCAGGTCGTGGTCAGTCGCACCCACCCGGGTCTGGTTTTCAAACTCTTCCAGATGGAAGTTCCCGAACTCGTCAGTGGCCAGGTGAGCATCATGGCCATTGCGCGTGAGCCAGGTCAGCGCTGCAAGATTGCCGTGGCGTCGAACGATGAACGCGTCGACCCGATTGGTGCGTGTGTCGGCCAACGCGGCTCGCGCGTGCAGCGTGTGGTCACCGAATTGCGCAACGAGAAGATCGACATCGTGCAGTTCAGCGACGATAAGCGCACCATGATCATCAATGCCATGTCGCCGGCCAAGGTCAGCGATGTCATCATCAGCGAAGACGGAACCCAGGCCGACGTCATCGTGCCCGACTTCCAGCTCTCGTTGGCGATCGGTCGTGCCGGCATCAACGCCAAACTCGCCGCGCAACTGTGCGGTCTGCGTCTCGATGTGAAGAGCGAGAGCGAAGCCGCTGGCCTCACGGTAGAGAACGCTGCCGCCCCAGTGACCGATGCGGGGAGCCCGACCGCTTGAGCAAAAGCATTCGCGTTTCTGCGCTCGCGAAAGAGCTCGGCATGGCGTCAAAAGACGTCGTCGATCTGTGCAATCGCATTGGTGTCGGTGTCACGTCGGCATCGTCGACGATGGTCGAGGCACAAGCCGATCGAGTGCGCCGCCACGCTGAAGAGCAAGGGCTGAAGGGCGCACCGGCGCCCGAGAAGCCGAAGCGCGCCAAGAAGCCTGATGCCGAGAAGGCAGACGCTGCTGCGACCACTGGCGCAAAGAAGACGACGAAGGCCAAGACGAGCAAGGCCGCGAGCGCAACACCAGCCACGTCACCAGATGCGGCACCTGCGGCACCTGCCGCGACAACGACGACATCTGTCGCGACACCGACCGAGAATCCATCGGCGACACCAGCCGCGCCATCGGTTGCGCCACCAGCGTCGACTCCTTCAACGACGTCACCTGCGCCGGCTGCTTCGACGCCACCACCGCCACCTGCCGCGACGCCAACCGCACCTGCACCGACCGCACCCTCGGTGACGTCGTCGCGCGTCGTGTCGTCGCGACCAGGTCAGAGTGTCACGAATCGTCCACCGGTCGCCCGTCCACCGATGGCGCGTCCGGCAACTGGCACACCAGTGACGCCGCCGAACATGCCGCCTGCTGGTCAGCGCGTGGTGCCACCACCGGGTGGTCGCGTGATTCCACCGCCGCCTGGCGGCAATCGTGTGCCACCTCCGCCGCAGCGTCGCCCTGGTGGTGACACTCGCGGTCCGCGTCCGGGTGCGCCTCGCGCGAATCCGACCGGTCGAATGGGGCGTTTCTCGTCGACGTCACTCGGTCGTACCGCCCCACGCCCAGGGGCACTGGCGCACGACCTGGTGCTCCGGGTGGCGCTCGCCCGGGCGGTGGTCGCGGTTCGGGTCTTGGTCGTCAACTTGGCGGCCGCAGGGTCGCGGCCCTGGTGCTCGTGGTCCGGGTGCCCGCCGTGGTGCGCGCAAGAAGACGCGCGAGCAGCGTCGCAAAGACATGGAACAGCTGCAGTCGATGCAGCCGACGCAGTACGTGCCCAGTAATGCGCCAGTGCCAGACGGTCCAATCGTCGTCGAGCGCGGTTCGTCGGCGCAAGAGTTTGCTCCGAAGCTCAATCGTGGTGCAGCCGACGTGGTGCGCTTTCTGCTCGAGCAGGGTGAGATGGTCACTGCAACGATGTCGCTTGCCGACGAACAGATGGAACTGTTCGCGATGGAAGTCGGTGCCGAACTCATTCTCGTTGATCCGGGCCAGCAAGAAGAGATGGAACTGCAGGCGCTCTTCGATGATTCAGATGACGCTGACGAAGCACAGCAAGCGCCGCGTCCGCCGATTGTCACCATCATGGGTCACGTCGACCACGGCAAGACCACGCTGCTCGACAAGATTCGCTCGGCAAACGTCGTTGCGGGTGAGGCCGGTGGCATCACCCAGCACATCGGCGCCTATCAGGTGACCAAGAACGACAAGCTCATCACGTTCATCGATACGCCTGGTCACGCGGCGTTCAGCAAGATGCGCGCCCGCGGTGCCGGTGTCACCGACATCGTGGTGCTCGTGGTTGCAGCCGACGACGGCGTCATGCCGCAGACCATCGAAGCAATTAGTCATGCCCGCGCCGCCGACGTGCCGATCATTGTCGCGGTGAACAAGATCGACAAAGAAAACGCCGACGTGCAGCGCACGTTGTCGGCCGTTGCCGAGCAGGGCCTGATTCCTGAAGCGTGGGGTGGCGACACGATCGTTGTCGAGACGTCTGCCCAGCAGGGCTTGGGTATCGACGACTTGCTCGAACAGTTGCTCGTGGTTGCCGAAGTCGAAGAACTCACCGCCAACCCGAATGGCCGCGCCAAGGGTTTCGTGCTCGAAGCGCAGTTAGATGTCGGTCGTGGCCCCGTTGCCACCGTGTTGGTTGACAAGGGCACGCTCAAGGTCGGTGACCCGATGGTGGCGGGTGCGGCGTGGGGCCGTGTTCGCGCGATCATCAACGACCGCGGCGAGCAAGTCAAAGAAGCGGGTCCGTCGTCGCCAGTTCAGGTGCTCGGGTTGTCGGCCGTGCCACAGGCGGGCGATGAGTTCCGCATCGCGCCAGATGACCGCACTGCTCGCACGGTTGCCGACTCGCGCGCGCAACGTCAGCGTCTGCTGTCGCAGCGCGGCGATGCCCGCGCGCAAAAGGGCGTGAAGTTGGAAGACATCTTCACCCAGATTCAGGCCGGTGAAACTGCCACTCTCAATTTGTTGATCAAGGCTGACGTGCACGGTTCGCTCGAAGCCGTCACCGAGAGTCTGCGCAAACTCGAACGCGAAGAAGTAAAGGCCGCCTTCGTGCACCGCGGCGTCGGCTCGATTACCGAGAACGACATCACTCTGGCTGCCGCCACGAACGCAACGATCATTGGCTTCAATGTGCGCCCCGATCGCAAAGTGCGTGAGCTTGCTGAAGCTGAGCAGGTCGAGATTCGCACCTACGAAGTATTTACAAACTCATCGAAGACATCGAAAAAGCGATGAAGGGTCTCTTGGCGCCCGAGTTCGAAGAAGTCGTCACGGGCGAAGCCGAGGTGCGCGAGCTCTTCCGAGCACCCAAGGTGGGCGCAGTCGCTGGTTGCTTCGTGCGCTCTGGTGTCGTCACGCGTGGTTCGAAGGTGCGCTTCTTGCGCGACGGCGTGATCATCTGGAAGGGTGCAATCAACACGCTGCGCCGCTTCAAAGACGACGTGAAAGAAGTGCGCGAGGGCTTCGAGTGCGGTATCTCGCTCACCGACTTCCAAGACGTGAAACAAGGCGACATCATCGAAACCTACGACCTGCGTGAAATCGAACGGGTCTAAACGCCAATCATGCCCGGCCGTTACAGCCAGACTCGCCTCGCAGCAGGGGGTGACCTGAGCGAATGACGAACGCCGACCTCAACTTCCACTTTGATCCGATCTGCCCGTGGGCGTACATCACCTCACGTTGGGTGGTTGAGGTGCAACAGCAGCGAGGTTACGACGTGTCATGGCACTTCATCTCCCTCTTCATGATCAACGAGACGCGCGGCTACGGCGAAGGCAACAAGGTGCATCGTGACGGTCATCTCGCCGGCCTGCAGGCGTTGCGCGTTGCCAGCGCGGCTCGGGCTGCGGCAGGCAACGCTGCAGTTGCAGAGGTGTATACGGCGCTCGGTAAGGCGATTCATGTCGACAAGCGGCGCCCCGAGCAAACAGGCGGCATGCAGAGCCTGCTGCGAGCGGTGTTGACCGAGGCCGGCCTCAACCCCAACTGGGCAGACAGCGCCGACGACGCCTTGCACGACGAAGTGATTCGCTTTGAAACCGAGAAGGCGCTCGAAGCGACTGGCAAAGATGTCGGCACGCCGATTCTCGTCTTCTCCCCAGGCACCGAGCGGCAAGCCAGCTTCTTTGGTCCGGTGATTTCGTCGATTCCGCGCGGTGCCGACGCGTTGCGCTTGTGGGATGCCGTTGAGACCTCGCCACCACCTCGGGCATGGCTGAACTCAAGCGCTCGCTGCGCGCCGCGCCATCGTTCGACTGACGCCGCGTCACCTACGCTGGCGACATGCACGTCGTCTACACGCCAAAGCATCTGCTGCATGATCCGGCAACAGAGATCGAAGCTTCGACCACGCATTCGCCATTTGAACACACTGGTCGCGCCGAAACCATCAAGGCGTCATTGCAGGCAGACTCGCGCTTCACGTTTCGTGAGCCGACCGATCACGGTGTCGACCCCATCAAGGCGGTGCACGACGAAGGGCTGATCGACTTTCTCTCGGTCGCGTGGCGCGAGTATCAGACCGTTGTCGGCGACCGTCGCGAAGTGGTGCCAGACATGTTTTATCGCGACGACTTGCGCAACCAGATGGGCGACACGAGTGAGCCCGCCGCAATCACCGCCCGTCTCGGTTGGTGGTGTTTCGAGACCACCACTCCGCTTACTGAAGGCACCTATCAGGCGGCGCGTGCCGCAGTTGACACCGCACTCACCGCCACCGACATGGTGCTCGGCGGCGAACGCGCTGCCTACGGGTTGTGTCGACCACCAGGTCACCACGCCACCCGCGACCTCTACGGCGGGTACTGCTTTTTCAACAATGCCGCGATTGCAGCGCACGACATCGTGCAACGCACGGGCGGCAAAGTGACCGTGCTCGATGTCGATTATCACCACGGCAACGGCACGCAAGAGATTTTCTACGACCGCGACGACGTGCAATATGTGTCGCTGCATGGCGACCCGCGACGCGCCTACCCGTACTTCACCGGTCACGCCGATGAAACGGGCACGGGCAAAGGGCTCGGCAGCACGTTCAATGTTCCGCTGCCCAAGCGCACTGCTGACGACGCCTACCTCTCAGCGCTCTCGACGTGCGCCGAAAAAATTGCTGCGTTCAAGCCCACTGCGCTGATCGTGTCGCTCGGTCTCGACACCTTCATCACCGACCCAATCGCCGACTTGGCGGTGACCACCGAAGGCTTCTCGCGCAGTGGTGCGCTGCTTGCTCAACTGGGTCTGCCGACGATCGTGTTGCAAGAGGGTGGCTACGACGTGCAAGCGCTCGGCCGCAACGTGCACGCCTGGCTCACCGGCTTCGGCGCTTAGTCGCCGCGTTGTTCGCGCAGATACGCCTCGAACTGCGCCGCTAACTCATCACCCGAGGGAATATCAGCCGTGCTCTCATCGCGCTGGTGGGCTGCGTCGTAGGCCGACTCGAGTTGGCCAAGCAACTGCACGTGCTCGGGGTTGGCAGCGACGAGCGCGTCAAGTCGCTCGCGATGGGTCGCGGCTTCGTTGCGGGCGTCGGTGACGTCGAGCGAAATGCCACCGGTGTCGCACACCGCCGAGAGCAACGCGACCGTGGCAGGCGGGTAGGGCATCGACGTCGCGTAGTGCGGCACTTGTGCCCAGATACCGACACTTGAAATTCCTCGGCCGGTGAGCACGTGTTCGAGCACGGCTTCGATGCCAGCCGGAACATCAACCGAACTACGCACGTAGGGCAGCGACACGATCGAATCACTCGAGGGTGACGTGCACGAGAGATTCACTGCGCGAGTGTGCGGTGTGGCGAAAGGATACGCACCCAAACCAATCATCTTGCGCACCCGCAACTGCGCTGCGAGTTCTCCGACTACTTTCGCGAAGTGGTTCCACTTCGAATCAGGTTCGGGGCCGGTCAAGAGCAGCACCTCTTTGTCGTTGATGTCTCGACCCAACATCAGTTCGGTTGTCGGCCAATCAAGTCGCGTGTTGATGCCTTCGCGCAGCTCCATGGTGGGGCGACGAGCCCGAAAATCGAGGAATTCATCGGCATCAAAGGTGACGAGCGTGGTGGCACCCGTGGCGCTGATGAGACGGGTCATTGCAGCGTGGCTGCGCCGCTCGCGTCGATCCACCCTTGCAGCATCACCACGAGCAGGGGAGACGACAGCGAGGGCATCTTCGCGTAACCCTCGTGTAAGCGATACGACATCTAAGCCGTCAGTGTAGGCGCCACCACGCCCTGGGCTTCAACGCACATGCCCTGCGAACACGGTCGAATGCCCCGCGCTTCAACGCAGACGCGACAGATAACGGTGTGCAGCTGTCACAGCCGACTCGACCTGCGCGGCGAACGGCGCCAACTCGCTGGCACTTCGATCGCCCAACGCGCCACCGAGATATCTGGCATACACGCCCTCGATGATGCAGGCGAGTTTCCAAAATGCGAACGCGGTATAGAAGTCGAGCTGTGACACGTCACGCTTGGTGACGCGCGCGTAACGCTCAACAGATCTGCCCGATTGAGAAACCCTTTCACCCGATTGGCTTGCGCTTGCCACGCCGACGACTCGTCGTCGGGCCCGGTGTAGTACGCCATCAACAGCCCGAGGTCGGCGAGCGGGTCGCCGAGCGTGCAGATTTCCCAATCCAACACCGCCACGATGCGACCGTCATCGTTCACGATGCAGTTGTCGAGCCGATAATCGCCATGCACGATCGTGGCAGGGCCTTGCTCGGGTATACGCGCCGAGAGTGCATCGTGCACTTCGTCGAGCAGCGGCAAGTCGCGAGTCTTTTGTGCGTTGAACTGCCCATACCATCGCTTGAGTTGTCGGGCGATATACGCCTCATGTTTCGCGAGATCGGCGAGCCCCACGGCGTTCAGATCAACGGCGTGAATCGCGGCCATCGTGTCGATCAACGATTCGCTGGCGGTGCGCCGCGCTGATTCGGTCAGCACGCGCTCGGCGATTGCGGCATCACGCACCACGTGGCCGTCAACAAAACCCATTACGTAGAACGACGCACCGTTCACGGCTGGGTCGGTGCACATTGCCAAAGCTGGGGCAACCGGCACGTCGGTGTCGCGCAATGCATAGATGATGCGGTGTTCACGACCCATGTCGTGCGCACTCGCGAGAGTGTGCGACAGTGGCGGTCGGCGCAGCACGTAGTGCACGCCGTTGGCGTCGGTGAGCTTGAACGTGAGGTTCGAATGACCCCCTGCAATCACCTGCGCGGTGAACGGGGCGGTGAACCCCGCCACATTGGCCTCGAGCCATGGCGTGACGGTGTCGACGTTGATGCCGTCGCGGGCTGCATCAACCATGCGAAGAAACTACTCGCCGTTCGCTCGGGCTCGCCTAGCGGTATCGTGGGCGCGTGAATCAGGTGGTGAGTGTCATCGACGTTCTGACGCCACCTTCCAGCGCGAAGTACTCGAGCGCTCAAAGACCACGCCGGTCATCGTCGATCTCTGGGCAACGTGGTGCGGGCCCTGCAAAACGCTCGGACCAATTCTTGAAAAGGTCGTGAAGGCCACCAACGGCAAGGTCGTGCTCGCCAAGGTCGATGTTGACCGTAATCCGGGCATCGCCCAGGCGTTTCAGGTGCAGTCGATACCGATGGTGGTGGCAATGAAGAACGGCCAGCCCGTTGATGCGTTCATGGGTGCGCAGCCTGAACATGCGGTGCGTGAATTCGTCGGCAAGTTGGTGCCCGAAGGAGAAGTGCTCGACGTCGCTGCTCTACTGGCGCGCGGCGACGAAGCCAGCCTGCGTGAAGCCTTGAAACTCGAACCGCAGAACGAGCAGGTGGTGTTGGCGCTTGCCGCAGTCTTGCTGTCGCGCAACGACGTGACTGGTGCGCTTGAGATCTTGCAGCGGGTGCCGCAGTCGCCAAAGATTGCTGCACTCGTCGAGAAGGCCAAGGCCATGTTCGTGCCCGACGACACCTACGCCACGCAACTCGACGCACTGCTGCCGTTGGTCAAAGCCGACGAAGAGGCCCGCAAACGCTTCCTTGAAATCTTGGAGACGATGGGCCCGGGTGACCCGCGCACGTCGGTGTATCGCCGGCGCATGACCGGCATGCTTTACGCCTAACTGGCGAAGCGCAACCGCGGCAACCGCCGCCTGCACCAGTCGCCGCATCTGCAGCGCGAATCACACCGTCTGCGTCAGCAACTTCACCCGAGTGTCGCATATCGCTGCCGTGTTAGGTGCGTCTACTCCCAGCGTCGCCATCTCGATGGCGTATAGTTGAAGGCATGGACACACTCGGCGGAATCCCTTCCCACCCACTCTTCGTGCACCTTCCAGCGGTTCTCATTCCGTTGGCAACACTCGGTGTCATTCTCATGGTGGTGCGCCCGACGTGGTGGCAGCGCTACCAGTGGGCCACTCTGGCTGTCACCGGTGTCGGAACGCTTGGCGCGATCTTGGCTGCGGGTTCGGGTGAGGCGCTCGAAGAAGGTGTCGAAGACACGGCGAACCGCTCGCAGCTTCACGCTCATGTTGAAGCCGGTGATGCAGCCCGCACCATGTCGATCGTGTTTTTTGTTGTCGCACTCGCAGCCATCGTTGTGGTGCCATGGGTGATGAAGCGTCGCGCGTCGGCTGCCTCATCACCGAAGTGGCTACGTATGGTCGTAGCAATCGCACTCGTGGCGAGTGCAGGTGCCGCCAGCTGGACAGTTTTTGATGCCGGTCACTCGGGAGCCAAATCGGTGTGGTCTGACGTCAAGGTCGGCGAAGGCGGTGAGCACGGCGAACAAGGTGGTGACCACGACTAGCTCGTCGTCATCTCGCTAACCCGCGAAAGCGGCGTTGCCGAAATCGTGCTTCCGCGCACACCACGGGCGTGGAACTTCTCCGTCGTCTCTTCGTGTGGTGGGGCTGGCAGCGTGTCGTGGCGGCCGTCTTCGGTGTGCCGTTCGCGGTGTTCGCCGTCTGGTGGATGGTGCGTGCGCCGGCCCCACCCGTCGAGTCAGTCATTCCGTTTGCGGCTGCAACAACGGTGGCGCCCGCCGAGGGGCTTGAGGCTCTCGCGCCACTTGATTTAGGTGTCGGCAACGCCGCCGTCGCCACTGCTACCTCGGGTCTCGTCGTGGTGCATGTCGTTGGCGCGGTGGTCGAGCCTGGGGTCTACGAACTGCCGGCCGGGGCGCGGGGCGACGACGCCGTTCGCGCGGCAGGTGGGCTGACGGGTGACGCTGACTCGCGCGCGGTGAACCTCGCGCTGCAGTTGGTCGATGGCGAACAGCTGGTGATACCGCGCCGAGGTGAGACGTTGCCCACGAACGCGCCGCGTCATCAGCCCGGCGCGACCGCCGCGGGAACCACGGCCCCGCGCCTCGTCAATATCAACCGCGCGACCGTCGCCGAACTCGATCAACTGCCCGGCGTTGGCCCATCGACGGCGCGCGCGATCGTCGAGCACCGCGAGCGATACGGCCCCTATGCAACGGTTGATGATCTGCTTGCGGTGCGTGGCATCGGCCCAGCGAAACTTGCCGAGATGCGCGCGATGGTGGCCGTGTCGTGATGTCGAATCACCAAACGCCGGCTACAGCGTGGCGAGTGCGAACATGCCGAAGCCGACGAACCCGCCGAGTGACGATCATCACGGCGAACGGTGCGAACTTCGCCCACCACGTTCGCCAGTCGGCCACTGCTTCGCGGGTAGCCAGATGGGCGGCCAACTGCCCGACGACGAACCACAAAGCGAGGCTCGCTGCGACTCCGATCGCGATGGTGCTCAGCCCCGACGCAATCGGCACGCCGAACGCCACGAGCACGGGGCAGCTCGCCACGAGCAACGCAAAGCCAACCAAGCCAGCCAGTCGCCCAGGCAAGAGCAGCAACACGCCACCGCTCAACGCCACACTGGCAGCACCAATCAGCGCTACGACACCACCGCGTCGCCGCAACATCGTGCGATAGGCGACGATGCCACCTGGTACCGACACGTTCGCCATGTTATGCGAAGTCACAACACATGCTTGGCACTCATGGCGTTGGGTTGCATCGTGTCGGCACGACTCGGCATCGAGTTGTCGTCACGCTCGCCTGAGGTAGTGGTGCGTGCGAGTGCAGTGTGGTGGTTGTTGGCGGCCGCTGCACTGTCGACTGCTGTCTGGCGTGCGCTCGCAAATCACACCATCACGGTCGCGGTCACCGTCGCGTTGCTGGTGTTCAGCGCACATGGTGCCTCACATTGGAATGCGCTCAGCACACCCCAGCTCGGCGAGTTCTCGGGCGTCGCCACGGCGGTGAGTGACGCTCAAAGCCGACGCGGCGCAGTCACCCTCGTAGTAAAGGTCGCGGGCGAACGATTCCGCCTCACCCAACACGGCACCGGCAGGGGAGCCTTGCTCGCGGTTCGCACCGGTGATCTCATCGTGCTCGATGCGCAACGCTCGGCCCTCGATGCCCGCCGTCTTCGGTTCGCCGCGGGCCGCCATGTGCAAGGTGAACTGCGCGACGTCACGATTCATTCGGTGCATCGCGCTGTGGCGCCGTGGCATCGTGCCGCAAATCGAATGCATGCGTTGATCGACCGTGGTCTGCGCACCACGCACCCGCACGATGCGGCGTTGGCGCGTGGTCTCGTGTTGGGCGACGACTCGGGGCAACCCGCGCGCATGACCGAGGTCTTTCGTGCATCTGGGTTGGGGCACCTGCTCGCCGTATCTGGCCAGAACGTGGCGCTGCTGTTAGCGAGCCTCACACCTGGTTTGCGGCGTTTGTCGCGCTGGTGGCGACTCTCGGCATCGCTCGGCATCATTGCGTTCTTCGCCCTCGTCACTCGTTTCGAACCAAGCGTGGTGCGTGCAGCCACGATGGCCGCCGTCGTGCAAGTCGGCTTTGCCGTCGGCCGTGACGCGTTGCCACTGCGCGCACTCGCGATCACGGTGATGCTGGTGGTCGTCGTTGATCCACTCGCCACCGTGCAGATCGGTTTCTTGTTGTCGGTGGCGGCAACGACGGGTCTCGTGGTGTTGGCTCCGCAGCTCAGCGACGGCGTGCGCGAAGTAGTGCACAAGATCGTGCGACATCTCGTCGGGGTGCGCGTCACGAAGTGGATGGCTGAAGTCGTCACGGCGACACTCGCGGCGCAACTGGCCGTCGCACCATTTTCTTTGTGGTGGTTCGGTGCACTGCCGAGCGTGTCGCTCGTTGCCAACCCGCTGGCGGTGCCCGTCGCTTCACTGGTGATGACCACCGCTGTGCCGCTCTTGGCCATTGCCGCCGTCGTGCCCGACCCAGTTGCAGTCGTCGTGGTCGCGCCGGTCGTGGCGTGCGTGCGTTGGGTGTGGTGGGTCGCCGAACTTGGTGCGCGAGTCGGCCCGCGCGGCGCCGCCAACGTGGCGGTGTGGTTACTCGTGTTGCTCGGCTTGGCTCGCGCCGTGTGGGTCGCGCGACCGTTCACCCTCATGCCACGCTGGAGGGGTGCCAACCTATCTCGTCAGCGGTGACGACGAACGTCTGATCTCGGCGCGCCTCAGCGAGCTCGTCAACGAGCTCGTCGGTGACGCTGATCGTTCGTCGGTCTACGAGTCGTATGACCTCGCCGAGGTGCAGGCCGACGACCGCGAGACCATGGTGCGTCAAGTCGTGAACGCCGCCCAGACGCAGTCGTTGTTCTCCGACCGCCGAGTTGTCGTGGTGCGCAATGTTGACACGACGCCGCTCGATTCAGCGCCGCTCGTCGACTATCTGCGGGCTCCTGCTGATTATTGCCATCTCGTCTTCACTGCAAAAGGCAAAGTTGGCAAAGCGCTCAACGATGCGATGAAGAAGTCGGGCACCGCAATCTTCGAGACGACGCCACCGTCAAAGCGCCGCGAATTGATGGAGTGGTACAAGACCAAGTTCATCGAATCCGGGTTGAAGATCGATGCTCTCGCACTCGAAGAAGTCGCCGACTGGTTAGGGCAAGACTCTGCTCGACTTCCTGGCCTCATCGAGGTGCTCACGTCGACCTACGGGCCCAAGCATCGTCTCACGTTTGACGACGTGAATCCGTTTCTTGGTCAAGCCGGCAGCGTGCAACCGTGGGATCTCACCGATGCCATCGATTCAGGTGACACCGCCAACTCGCTGTTCATGATGCGGCGCATGGTGCGCAGCGGCGAGTATCACCCGTTTCAGTTGATGGCGTTGCTACACAACCACTACACCAAGGCGATGCGACTCGACGGTTCGGGTGCGTCTGATCCGGTGCGCGCGATGCAACTCATCGGCTCGCGCAGCGAGTTTCAAGGGCGCAAGTATCTCGAGCTCACCCGCGCCATGGGGCCCAAGAAGATCTTCGATGCGATTGCCTTACTCGCGCGCGCCGATCGTGCACTTCGTGGTGCAACCGGGCTCGAAGACGAACTGGTGCTCGAGGTGCTCGTGGCTCGGCTCAGTCGCATGATGCCGGCGCGGCAGCAACAACGTGGCGCCAAACGTGCTGGCGCCCGGCGCTAACGACCCGACGAGCGCGAGGGGCTAATGGGCCGGGTCACGCCCGGCGAGTGCGTCTTACTTCGCGGCGTTGAGCGCGCGCATCAGGCGGCTCTTCTTGCGAGCAGCCTGCTTGGGGTGAATGATTCGCTTGGCGGCCGCCATGTCGAGTCGCTTCACAGCCATTCGCAGGGCTTCGGCGTTCTCTGGGGTGCCCTTGGTCTCACGGGCGGCCTTCACGCGGGTGCGCACTTCGCTCTTGACGGCCTTGTTGCGCTCGGTGCGCTTGGCGTTGGTGATGACACGCTTTTTCTGACTCTTGATGTTTGCCATGGCTCGCCCACGCTACCAGCGGCAGTGTGCCTCTCGCCTCGCCGCGAGTGACGCACTGCACCACCGAATCACCATCGATTCGGCGCAGCACACGCCGTTGACCGTCGCAGCGCATCAAGCATGAACGCCGCAAAGAGTAGAATTTCGGTTGGTTTCGCCCCGTTTCACACGGGTGCACACCGACCCCCTCATGGAACAGTCACGCATCCGCAACTTCTCGATCATTGCGCACATCGACCACGGCAAGTCGACCCTGTCTGACCGCATTCTCGAGCTGACCAAGGCCGTCGATGCCCGCGAAATGCGGGCTCAATACCTCGATTCGATGGACCTTGAGCGTGAGCGCGGCATCACCATCAAGGCCCAGAACGTGCGCGTCGAGTGGAAGGGCCACACCCTGCACCTCATCGACACCCCAGGT
>RFMM01000129.1 GCA_009927665.1 Actinomycetota bacterium | reverse complement strand
TGGCGACTCTTGCTGGCTGATCGCATTGCCAGAAGCAATCATCGCTGCCCCACCGAACCCGAGCGGCAGACACAACAGATAGGCCCACCACAGATTCGGTACGAATGCCATCACCATGTTGCTGGCGCCGAGCACCGCAACATTGATCACCAACCAACGCAACGACACCCGCGTAAACCGAGCAGTGACGAGCGCACCGAAAATGCTGCCGACGCCCGTCACGGTCATGAGCCAACCGAAAGCATCTTCGCTGCCCCAGTTGACGTCAGCGAGTTTGGGGAAGACGACGCTGTAGTTGAATGCGAACGTGCTCACCACGACATAAACGAAGAACATCGACGACAGTCGACGGTTTGAACGCACGAAGCGAAAGACATCACGCACAGGCTGACCACCTGCGGGGCGTTTGACGGCCGGCACCATCTCTGCCTGACGCAGACCGACGATGCCGTAAATCATGAACGCATATGACAGGCCATTGATCACAAAGAGCCACCCCGTGCCGAGCGGGCCGATGAGCACTGCGGCGAGGGCAGCGCCGAAGATGCGCGACCCCGTCATCACGGTGGTGTTCATCGACATCGCGTTGCTCAGTTGGGCAATCGGCACCAGCTCGGTGATGAGCCCGCGACGAGCCGGGTTGTCGATGGCGCCGATGATGCCGAGAAACAGCGACAACCCCCACACGACCGGCAGCGAAATGTTGTTCGTGAGGTCGAGCACACCGAGCACCAGGGCCTGCACGGCGAGCAAGATCTGCGTCACGAGCATGATCTTGCGACGATCAAAACGGTCGGCGAACGAACCCGCCCAGGTGCCAAGCACCAACATCGGCAAGAACTGGAATGCCACGTTGTAGCCCAGGTCTGACGCTCGACCCGTGAGTCGATACACGAGATACGAGGTGGCGGTGAGCTGCACCCACGAGCCGATGGTCGAGAGCAAGAGCCCGGCGAAGTACAGCCGCGCGTTGAAGAAGTTGAGCGAGCGAAAGATGCCGGTGGCGGGCGCGTCGGCGACGCCGGCGGCGAGCGGCTGAGCGTCAGTCATCGAGCTTCAATGCAGAGATGAACACGTCGCCAGGCACTTCGACCCGCCCGATGGCCTTCATCTTCTTCTTGCCTTCCTTCTGCTTTTCGAGCAGTTTGCGCTTGCGTGAAATGTCGCCGCCGTAACACTTGGCGAGCACGTCTTTGCGTTTGGCCTTGACGGTCTCGCGCGAGATCACCTTGCCACCAATCGCCGCCTGAATCGGAATATCAAACATCTGGCGCGGAATCAGCTCTTTCAACTTTTCGCACATTCGCTTGCCGTAGTCGTAGGCCTTGTCGCGGTGCACGATCGTGCTGAAGGCATCGGCAGGCACGGCGTTGAGCAAGATGTCGACTCGCACGAGATCGCTCGGACGATAACCGTGCAGTTCATAGTCGAGGCTGGCGTAACCCTGCGAGCGGCTCTTCAATTGATCAAAGAAATCGACCACCACCTCGGCGAGCGGAATGAAGTATTGCATTTCAACGCGCTCGGGTGAGAGATACTCAAGCTTCGTCATTTCTCCGCGGCGCGATTGGCAGAGCTCCATGAGGGCGCCGGTGTAGTCCTTCGGGGTGATGATGCTCACCTTGAAGAACGGCTCTTCGATGGTGTCGACATTGACCGACGGCGGCAAGTCGTTGGGGTTGTCGACCACTTCAACTTCACCGTCGGTGCGCAACACGCGGTACTGCACCGAGGGTGCGGTGGCGATGAGCGCCAAGTTGAACTCTCGCTCGAGACGCTCTTTGACGATTTCCATGTGCAGCAAGCCGAGAAAGCCGCAGCGGAAACCGAAACCGAGCGCGCCCGACGACTCGGGCAGATACGTGATCGACGCGTCATTCAACTTCAGTTTCTGCAGACTTTCGCGCAACGTCTCGAAGTCGTCGGCGTCAATCGGGAAGAGACCGCAGAACACCATCGGCTTGGGGTCGCGATACCCCTCGAGCGCCGACGCTGCAGGGTGCGCCACATGCGTGACCGTTTCACCCGAACGGGCTTCGCCCACGTCTTTCACGCCGGCAATGAGATAACCCACTTCTCCGGCGGCGAGTTCGGCGACTTCTTGCGTGGCTGGGCGGCGCGCGCCGATTTCCAAAGCCTCATGTTCGGCAGTGGCCTGCATGAAAAGCAGCTTGTCGCCCTTGCGCATGCGACCGTTCATCACGCGCACGCTCGACACCACACCGCGATATTGGTCGTACTGACTGTCGAAGATCAACGCCTGCAGCGGCTCGTCGATATTGCCCTGCGGTGCCGGAATGCGCGCGACGATCGCGTCGAGCAACTCGGGCACGCCCGCGCCAGTCTTGGCCGAGATGCGCAAGATGTCTTCGGCCGCGATGCCGAGCACCTTTTCGATTTCCATCGCGTATCTGTCAGGGTCGGCAGCGGGCAGGTCGATCTTGTTGAGCGCAGCAACGATCTCGAGATCGTTCTCGAGCGCGAGGTAACAGTTGGCGAGCGTCTGGGCCTCGATGCCCTGGGCCGCGTCAACCACCAGCACCACGCCCTCGCACGCGGCAAGCGACCGGCTGACCTCGTAGCCGAAGTCGACGTG
>RFMM01000199.1 GCA_009927665.1 Actinomycetota bacterium | reverse complement strand
AGCGCGACACGTTGCCACGCGAGTCGGCATAGCGCGACACGTTGCCACGCGAGGGTCCGTAGACTGCAGGGGAAGCGGGCGAAGGAGACTTCTACTTCACCATGCGTTCCCCCCAACTGCGACGCCTTCTTGGCGTGTTCGTCGTCGCCCTGACGACCCTCACCGCGTCGCCGTTTGCTGCTCCCGCACAGGCGGCTGAAGGCCAATTGCCCGCCAGTTACCTCGTGTATGGCCGTGGCTTCGGTCATGGCCGCGGGCTCAGCCAATACGGTTCGTTCGGTTGGGCCACCACGTATGGCTGGTCGTGGCAGCAGATACTCGACTTCTATTACGGCGGCGCCACGGGCAACGTGGTTGCGCCGATCGACAACCCCAACGACGTGATTCGCGTGTGGCTCAGCGAGATGGATGACCGCCAAACCGGCGTCGTCGCCGACGTGCAAAATGCGGTGTTCATCGAAGACCCAATACCGGGCCGAACGTGGACATCGCTCGTCGCCCGCGAAGTGAGCGAAAAGGTCTACCGCGTGTGGGGTTCCACAACACGTCGATGCACGCTGCCGAGCCAAGATCCGGTGTCGGTCGGTTTTGAACTCATCGGTGATGTCGCTGATGTAGCGTCGTTCACCACTCAAGTCGGCCAAGACCCCGCTGCCGCCCCTACCCAGACGATCGGGCTTTGCGAGCCGAAGTCTGACCGCGCGCACCGCGTGCGCTACTACCGCGGCATCATTCGTGCGGTCAATAACTCACGCAACCAGAACCGCACCATCAATGTGACAACGATGGAGTCGTACCTGCGCGGTGTCGTGCCGCGCGAGTCGCCCGCTTCATGGGGCGACGCCAGCGGTGGCGCTGGAATGAATGCCTTGCGCGCGCAGGCCGTCGCCGCCCGCAGCTATGCATCAACCGAAAACCGCTATGCCGGCCTCGCCCACACCTGCGACACGATGGATTGCCAGGTCTACGGCGGTGCAGCACTGCGTGAAGGCGTTTCCGAACAGCCCTACAACCTTGAAGACCCGCGCACCGATCTCGCAATTGCAGAAACCGCGGGTGTCGTGATTCGA
Organism: Actinomycetota bacterium; assembly: GCA_009927665.1. Classification (GTDB taxonomy): domain Bacteria; phylum Actinomycetota; class Acidimicrobiia; order Acidimicrobiales; family Ilumatobacteraceae; genus F1-60-MAGs027. The sequence continues at coordinate 1,394 of RFMM01000199.1, read as the reverse complement.
GCCCGTAACGGTTCGGTTGTGCGCACGGAGTTTTCATCGAGCAACGGTGGACGCACGGCCGGCGGCATCTTCACCCCGCAAGCCGACCCAGGCGATTTGGCTGCGAACCCAGCCCTCACGGTGTGGACACGCAGCATCAGTGCCGCATCTCTGCAAGCGAAGTATCCGCAGATTGGCACGCTCACCTCGATTGTCACCGAACACGACGGTCTTGGCGGCGATTGGAATGGTTACACCACGCAGGTCACGCTCAACGGCACGACATCGTCGGTCAAGATGTCAGGCTGGGCGTTCCGCACGGCGTTCGGCTTGCCTGCACCGTGGTACGGCGTGCAGGCCGTGTATCCGGCGGAATTCGAAGCCGCACCAGTCGGCCGCATCTTGTTGATCGGTGACTCTGTCGGTGCGAGCATCAACGCCGAGTTTGCCGCGATCGTTGCGCCGGCGTATCCGACTGTTGATTTTCAAGCGGTGCCCAATCGTTGTCTTGTTGGTCCGTCGTGTGTGCAACCGACCGTCGGCCTGCCTGACGCCCCAGCGGTGATCAACAGCCTTACGGCAGACCAGATGCCGACGGTGGCCGTCTTGCAGCTCGGCTACAACGACGACCCTGCGACCTTCGCCCAAGATATCGATCAGGTGGTCACCGCGTTGAATGCACGCGCGGTTCAGCGCATTGTCTTTGTCAACTTGTCGACCCGCCGAGTGTCGGTCGACTACAGCGCGTCGAACGCTGCGCTCGCCACCGCAACGCAGCGCTACCCCAACGTGTCGGTGCTCGACTGGAACACCTATAGCAGTGGCCCTGACAAGACGAGGTGGTTCAGCGACACGGTGCACCTCACCACCACGGGGCGCGCCGAGTTCGCGCTCTTTTTGCGCAACCAACTTGACGATATGCGACGCGCTGGTCTCATTTCGGTTGGTAGCGGGGCGATGATTCCGATGTCAGTGCCGATGGTCGTCGGCGAACGCGGCGAACCGGTGAAGGCCCTGCAAGCGGCACTCAACACTGCACTCGGGTTGAAGAAAAAGAAAAAGATCGCCCTCGACGGCGTCTACGGCAAGGGCACGGCCAAAGCAGTCGAAGCATTCGAACACAGGTCGGCTTGACGGTCGACGGCATCGCCGACGAGCAGGTCGTGGCTGCACTTGGTCTCGACCATACGACCTTCACGCTCTCTCGCGGCGCGCGCAGTACCTCGGTGGTGTCGATTCAAAAGGCTCTCGCCAACGTGTTGCAGGTGAAGATTCGGGCCGACGGTGTGTTTGGAAGCGGCACCGATCAGCAAGTCAAGCGATTCCAACGATCAGTGGCGCTGAAGCCGACTGGCACAGTTGACCGAGTCACGTGGATGGCGCTGCTCAGCGCCTCGGCCCAGCGCTAAGCAGAC
>RFMM01000098.1 GCA_009927665.1 Actinomycetota bacterium | reverse complement strand
CGTCGCAACGATGGCACTCGTGCCACAAGTCGTCGATGCCGTCGGTGACAAGGTGCCAGTCGTTGCCGCCGGGGGCTTGTATGACGGTCGCGGTCTCGCGGCCGCACTCGCACTCGGTGCCGACGGTGTGTGGATTGGCACCCGATTCATCGCCACACCTGAAGCGCGCGCCGTGAACGGATACAAAGACTCGCTGCTGGCAACGAGCGAAGACGGCACCACCATTTCGCGCGCCTACACCGGCAAGACCTGCCGTGTCGTCGCCAACGACTGGACCCGGCACTACGACAAGAACCCTGCCGATCTCAAGCCGTTTCCGCAACAGGCCGTGGCATCGATGCAGGCCGGCGTGAATCATCTCGGGTATCCGACCGGCACCGAGGTCGACGTCTCGCGCGAGTTCTACCCCGCCGGCCAGGGCGTCGGAGCCATCAACCAACTGGTTCCCGCTGGCGAACTTGTGCGGCGCATCGTGCACGAAGCCGAAGCAGTGCTCGCACGCGTCAGCAAACTGTCTGAGCGCTGACGCGAAGAGCCAGACGTGATACCAGGTGACGTGCGGGTGCGCACATGAGCGGCGCCATGCGCAAGCCCAACGTGTTGCGCGACAACCGCGACCTGCGGCTGCTCTTTGTTGCCCAGAACCTGTCGTTCATGGGCGACTGGTTCACCTTCGTGGCGCTAGCTGGTTTGGTGCAAGACGTGACCGACTCGGCGTTGCTGGTGTCGCTGTTGCTGGTGGCGTTCTCTCTTCCATCGTTTCTTGCTTCGCCGCTCGGCGGCCCCGTTGCCGATCGATACGACCGTCGACAAGTGCTCATCGTGGTTTCGATACTGCAGGCCGTTGCAGCGTGCGGTCTGCTGTTCGTCGGCACCACGCACATTTGGCTGGCGTTTGTTTCGCAAGGCTTGATCGCAGCATTTGCCGCATTCGTACGCCCCGCGGTTGAAGCTGCGGTGCCAAATTTGGCGCGCGATGCTGACGAATTGCGTAGGGCGAATGCCCTCTTTGGCTCAAGTTGGGGCGTAATGCTCGCCGTCGGTGCCGGTCTTGGCGGAATCTTCGCCGAGACCTTCGGCCGCCAAGCAGCGTTCATCGCCGACATCGCGACGTTCATCGTCGCCGCCGGCCTCATCGCACTCGTCAAGCGACCGATGCAAGAAGATCGTGGACCAGTGCGTGCCCCAGTGCGACCGATTGCCGACATGCGAGAAGCCATTGATCTGGCGCGGCGCGATGCAACGATTCTGGCACTCTTGGCGTCAAAGATGACCTTCGCGATTGGCGCAGGCGTCGTGAGTCAACTTGCGGTGTATGCCGCCGATGCATTCGCTGCCGGCGACGCTGGGCGTGGATACCTGCTCGGTGCGCGCGGTATTGGCTCGGGCATCGGGCCAATCATCGGTGCTCGTTTTGCCAAGGGAGATCTTCGTCGCGTCTTGCTGGTGTGCGGTGTCGCCGGCATGGTGTTCTCGGTCGGCTACATGGCAGCAGCAGCCGCTCCGATCTTGCTCGTTGCCGCGGTGAGCGTGATGTTCGCCCACCTTGGTGGTGGTGCACAGTGGACATTGTCGACCTACGGCCTACAAGTGCGGGCACCCGATGAGCTGCGTGGTCGCGTGCTCGCTGGCGACTTTGCGCTCATCACCTTGTCGCTGGCCTTGAGCAGCGTGGCAGCGGGCATCGTCTCTGAACAGGTTGGGGCACGTGCGACGGTTGCGATTTTCGGCGCAGTTGCAGCCGCGACGTCACTCGTCTATCTCGTTCTCACGCGACGCGTGCGTGCAGAATTGCGAAGTATTGCCTAGTCGCATTCGCGCGCACCTGCGCAGCGATGCCACTACGCGTCGATGAGTGAGCGCAATGTGCCGAGCGTCTGCGTCGCGTTGGCGCCGACCGGGCTCACCGACAGCATCGTTACCCCTGCAGCACGAAACGCTGCAATGCGTTCTTTCACGTAACCAGCCGGCCCCACCAAGTTGGTGAGCTCGAGCATCTCGCGCGGCACGGCACGAGCGGCTTCGTCTTTTTTGCCCTCGAGGTAGAGGTCTTGCACTTCGATGGCTTCACGCTCGTAGCCATACTCGCGACAAATGTCGTTGTAGAAGTTCTTGCCGCGCGCGCCCATGCCACCGACATACAGCGCGACGTTCGGTCGGGCCATGTCGAGCACCTTGTCTTTGGCTTCGCCAACGAGCGACTCGTCAATTGCCACCAATCCACCAGCGGAGATCTCGAGCGGCTTCAGATGAGCGGCACGCTTGGCCTTGCCCTTGGCCAATGCCTTGCCCCACACCTGCTCGAACTTGTCGGGCACAAAGAACACCGGCAGCCAACCATCGGCCATCTCGGCGGTCGCCTCGACGCTCAAGCCTTTGAGCGACGCCCACCACACCGGAATGTCGGCCCGCAACGGGCGATTGATGATCTTGAGCGGCTTGCCAAGCCCGGTGCCCTCGCCCGCCGGCAACGGCACCTGCACGGTTTGGCCGGCGTAGCTGAGCGGTTTCTCGCGCTTCCACACTTCGCGACATACCTCGATGTATTCCTTGATGCGTTGCATCGGCTTTTCGTATGGCACGCCATGGAAACCTTCCACCACCTGCGGGCCAGACGCACCGAGCCCGAGAATGAAACGACCATCCGACACATAGTCGCAACCCGCGGCAGTCATCGCGGTGAGCGATGCGGTGCGCGAGTACACGTTGATGATGCCCGTGCCAATCTCGACGCGCTTGGTGACCGCGGCGAGATAACCCACCTGTGAGATGGCGTCGAAACTGTAGGCCTCAGGAATCCACACGACATCCAAACCTGCGCGTTCAAGCTCGGCCACACGGGTAGCACCTTCGACGAAACCGCCGGCGTAACTCATCATCATGCTGATTTTCATGGTGACGAAAACCTAGTGCGCGGGCAGTTCGCCATCGCCAGTGAGCGGCGGCGGCAACTCGGGCACGACGGCGGCAACTCGCGCTGTAGCACCAACTCGGGCGCAACCGCGCCGACGAGCGGCGCTAGTTGACCTGACGGGTGCGACCCTGCCAGTACGGCGCGCGCAGATCTTTCTTCAAGATCTTGCCGCTTGGGTTGCGAGGCAGTGCATCAGCCCACGCCACCTTCTTCGGCGTCTTGAAGCCAGCCAGCTGCGTGCGGCCAAAGGCGACGATGTCATCTTCGGTGACCTCAACACCGGCCTTGCGCACAACGATGGCGAGCGGCACCTCACCCCAGCGATCGTCAGGGATACCGATGACCGCCACGTCTTGCACCGCAGGGTGCTTCATGAGCGCGTTCTCGACTTCTGCCGGGTAGACGTTCTCACCACCCGACACGATCATGTCTTTGACGCGGTCGTGAATGTAGACGTATCCCTCTTTGTCTTTGTACCCGGCATCACCGGTGTAGAACCAGCCGTTGCGAATCGACTTGGCGGTCTCTTCAGGCATGTTCCAGTAACCCTTCATCACCTGCTTCGAGCGAATGATGATCTCGCCGACTTCGCCGGCTGGCACTTCCTTGCCCTGCTCGTTGACGATCTTCAGCTCGATGCCCATCGACGGTTTGCCGCATGAACGCAGCAGGTGCTTCTTCGGGCCGTCGACGTCGTGATCTTCGTGCATCAGCATGGTGACCACGCCGGTGGTCTCGGTCAGGCCGTACACCTGCACGAACTCGCACTTGAAGGTCTTCAGCGACTGCGCCAGCACCTGCTCGGAAATCGGCGAGGCACCGTACGCGATCAACTTGAGGCTCGAGAAGTCGGCCTTGTCAATGTCAGGCACCATCAAGGTGAAGGCGAGTAGCGCCGGCACCATGAACGCATGGGTGATTCGATGCTGACCAATCATCTTCACCATGCCGCCGATGTCGGTGGTTTCGCGCAAAATAATCGACTTGCAACCGTTGTACTGACCTGCAGTCGCCCAACCGCTGCCACCGATGTGGAAGAGCGGCATCGCCACCAGGTTGACGGCGTGCTCGTTCATGCTCCAGAGGTCGCGTGCACTCGGGAGAATGCCGAGGAAGTTGTCGTTGGTCAGCATCACGCCCTTGGGGCGACCCGTCGTGCCGCTTGAGTACAGCTGGAACGCCACATCATGGGCCTTCGCCGTAACGCCTGGGTCGACCGCCGAGTAGCGCGCCACCCATGACTCATACGACTCAAACTTCGGATGACCGCCGATGACGACGATCTTCTTGGTGTGCGGCAATTCGTCGACGATGGCATCAAGCACCGGCACGAAATCGGGGCCCACCACGAACACCTTGGCGCGCGAGTCATTGACGATGTACGCAACTTCTGGTGGTGCGAGGCGGAAGTTGATGTCGACGCTGACGGCGTTCAACATCGCACAGCCGTAGAACACCTCGAAGTGCTCGATCGAGTTCTTGTCAAGGAAGGCGACACGGTCTTGAATTCCGATGCCTGCCGCCTTCAACGCCTGGGCGACCTGCGACGAGCGCTGGTAGAGCTCGTGCCAGGTCTGCACGCGGTCGCCCTGCACGAGGGCGACCTTGCCCGAGAGGTTCTTGGCGTGTGTGCGAATGATGCCAGCGATCGTGGTGATGCCGCCGGCGGCCTTCGCTGGCGCCTGCTTCTTCGCTGGCTTTTTCGCGGGCTTCTTCGTCGACTTCTTCGCGGGCTTTTTCTTCGCGGCCCTCTTCTTTGCGGGCTTCTTCTTGACCTTCTTCGCAGCCTTCTTTGCCTTCTTGGCGGCCCTCTTTGCTTTTTTGGCGACCTTCTTCGCCTTCTTCTTGGCGGCCTTCTTCTTGGTGGGTTTACGACGCTTGGTTGCCATGGGCAGACAAGGTAGTTGGCGTGCGTCGCGGGGCAACCCCAGCACGCGTTCCGCCAGAATGTTGCGCTGTACCTCACCCGTACCACCGCCGATGGTGAGTGCGCGGGAAAACAAGGTGCCCTGCGCCCACTCGGGCGAGGCAAACATCGCTACTTCGCGGGGCAGCTCGGCGTTGGTCGCCCCCAACAGCATCGCCGTCGCCCCACCAAGCGCTGCCCCACGGCCATGACGTCTTGGCCGTGTTCGTCTGCCATGATTTTGCGCACACTCGCCTCGGGCCCGGGTTCGGCGCCTGCCAATCGCTGCACGAGCGTTCGCGTGCGAATCAATTCGAGAAGTACGTGGCGCAGATATAGCCGTGTCACTTGATCGCGCACGTCTGCATCGAGCGTGACCCCCCTGGTTCGCATGGCGCGCGCCGCATCGACCACGTCCATCGCGGTCGGGCCACGACCCCACAGTGCTCCGCCTGTCGAAAGCGACACGCGTTCGTTGCCGAGCGTCACGCGCGCGAGTCGCCAGCCGTCGTGCACGTCGCCGACCACGTTGTCGTGTGGAATGCGCACATTGGTGAAGAACACTTCGTTAAACGTCGCCCCGCCCGTCATCTCGCGAATCGGGCGAATCTCGATGCCGGGCGCTCGCATCTCGCAGATGAAATACGTGATGCCGTGATGTTTGTCGGCACGCGCGTCGGTGCGTGCAAGCAATATGCCGTACTGCGCAAACTGTGCCGCGAGGTCCAGATCTTCTGACCGTTCACGACCCACTCGTCGCCGTCACGCACCGCAGTGGTACGCAAACTGGCCAAGTCGCTGCCACTCTCGGGTTCGCTGAAGAGCTGACACCAGAAATGCTCGCCCGACAGCAGTTCGAAGAGGTACCGATCTTTCTGTTCTTGGGTGCCCGCCATCACGATCGTTGGCCCAGCCCAGCCGATGCCGATCGGATTCGTCGGTCGCTGCACGCCGGCGCGGCGCAACTCGTCGTCAACGAGCAATTGTTCGATCGGCGACGCATCGAGACCCCACGGACGTGGCCAGTGTGGTGCCACCAAGCCGCGCCGCGCCAGCTGCTCGCCAGTTGGTCGTGGGTGCTCACTCAGCCACGCACGAATCTCGCGACGAAACTCATGATCGTCGCCGGGCAGCAGCGATGCCGTGAGGTCGATCATGCGGCGAGCATACCGAGGTCTGACATCGACCCAGACATGACATCGACCGAGGCATGACATAGGTTGAGCAAGGTGTTCGCCCGCTCAACTCGTCACGTGGCTTCGTCAGATGACGTGAGCGTCGTAGTGTACGACGAGGCAGCCACTGCCGCGCCAAATCCGGCCTCACGTAGTGCCGTGGCAAACTCCCGCTTCCTGCACTGCTCTTTTCGCACGCCACCGGTTTTCACGGGCGTGTGTTCGCTCCGGTCGCCTCGCACCTACCTGAGTTCGACCGCACCACCTTCGACTATCGCGGCTATGGCGATACGACACCACCCCGCAACTGGTCGCTCACGTGGCAGGGCTTTGGCGACGACGCACTCGCGGTTGCACGGGCCGTGGCGACCACCGCCGGGCGGCCCGTCGTCGGTGTCGGTCACTCGATGGGCGGAGCTGGCCTCATCATGGCCGCACTGCGCGAACCGCAGCACTTCGCCGGTCTCATCGTGTTTGAGCCGATCATCTTTCCGCCCGAGGCGCGCACGCAGTCGGCGCGCGCCAACCCGCTCGCCGAGGTCACGCGTCGGCGCCGCCGCAGCTTTCCTGCTTACGCCGAAGCGATCGCCAACTTTGCCGCCAAACCTCCGCTGTCGTCACTGCACCCTGATGCCCTCGCGGCCTACGTGCATCACGGTTTCGTGCAACGCAACGACGGTGTCGAGTTGAAGTGCGACCCCGAGTTCGAGGCACAGACCTATGAGATGGGCGCCTTCCACGACACTTGGCAACGCCTCGGCGAGTTGCGCACGCCAACGTGGGTGATGGCAGGTGCTTTGGCCGAGATGTCGCCCGCAGCAATCGCTCCGCGGGTGGCTGAGCGAATCCCCGACTGCACGTTCGTCGAATGGCGCGACCTCGGCCACTTCGGGCCGCTCGATGCGCCCGAGCGATTCGCTGATTTCGTTCGAGAGATTGCCACGGGTATCTCAGCCCGCTGATATACCGTGCGCCTACGCTGGCGTGCGCATGCCCGGGCCGCGATCATCGCCGAAATCGAAGTTGCCGCGGCTGTCGCCGTCACGCATTAACACGTTTCTCGGCTGCCCGATGAAGTATCGCTTTCAGTACATCGACTCGGTTCCGAAACTGCCTGTCGAGGTCGCCTTGCGCGGCAACTTCACGCACCGCATTCTCGAATTGCTGCTGCAGCGCCCCGCGCCAGAGCGCACCTCTGACGCCGCACGTGAAGCCTTCGATCAGGCGCAAAAAGAATTCCTCAACGACGACGACTTCCGACTGCTCGCGCTCGACCCTGCCGCCACCGAAGCGTTTTGGGAAGCCGCGCGCGAAGCGGTGCGCGCGTACTACCGCATCGAGCATCCGCAAGATGCAGACATCGTCGAATTAGAGAAATGGGTCAGCGCTCGGCTGGGCGACTTTGAGATTGCGGGCTTCATTGACCGACTCGAGCGCGTCAAGGGTCGTCTGGTGGTGAGCGACTACAAGGGTTCAGTGCCGAAGCGGTCGGAATACTCAACCGACAACTTCCGCCAGTTGATGCTGTATGCGCTCATGTGTCAGGTGCAACTCGAACAGACGCCGCACGAAGTGCGCGTCTACTACCTCGGTGGTGGTCGCGACGAGTTTCCGCGCAACAAGCGGGTCGTGAGCCAAGAGGTCACACCCGAGGCACTCGACGAGGTTCGCACGACTGCGCGCCACGTCTTCGACGACCTCAACACTGCGACGACAAGCGGTGAGTTCGCCACCAAAGTGCAGAAGTTGTGCGACTGGTGCGACTATCAGCGGTGGTGCCCGGCACATGGCGGTGATCCGAGCGTCGCGCACGCCGAGGGCACCGTCGCTGTCAACATCCGCCGCAAAGCGGTGGGCCTCGCCCCAATCGCATGAGCTCGTTCGTAGCGCGAGTCGACCGCATCGACGAACGGCTCGACGGCTGGTTCGAGCCGCTGCGCAATGTGCGACCGCTCGTCTATCTCTTTAACACCGCCAGTGCGGTTGGCGACTTCGGGGCGATTTGGCACGTCATCGGCGTGGTCGGGGCACTCACCGGGTCACTCTCGTGGTCACAGGCGGTGGTGCTCGCCGCATTGATGGGTGCTGAGAGTCTGCTGCTCAACCAAGGCATCAAGCGGCTATTTCGGCGCACTCGCCCGACCGTCACGGGTGATGCTCGGTTCACCGTTCGTCGACCTCTCACGAGCAGTTTCCCGAGCGGGCATGCCTCGTCGGCGTTCTTTGCGTCGATGATTCTCAGCGGTTGGGTGCACTCGGGGTGGATGACTGGCTTCTTCGTGTTTGCCGTGGTGATCGCGCTCTCGCGCGTCGTCGTGCGCATTCACCATGTGAGCGACATTCTCGTAGGCTCTGTCGTTGGCACCCTGCTCGGCACCATCGCCCTGCAGTTCACCGCCACGATCTCGTGACCAACGACGCCCTCCTCACCGACCCGCAAGTACCGCGATTCGACTCGCGCATGAGTGAGGCCGAGGGCCTCATGTGGCGAATGGAAAAAGATCCATTCCTGGCATCAACCTTTGGCAACGTCACGGTGCTCGATCGACCGATTAACTACTCGCTGTTTCGCGAGCGCATGCAGCGTGCGACCATCGCGGTGCCGCGACTGCGGCAACGAGTGCGACCAACTCCGGCGGCACTTGGTGCACCACGTTGGGTCGACGACCCTGAATTCAATATCGACTATCACGTGCGACGCATGTCGTTGCCAACGCCGGGCACGCAACGCCAGTTGCTCGATCTCGCAACGCTCATCATCAATGATCCCTTCGAGCGAACACGACCGCTGTGGCAGTTCGTGGTCGTTGACGGTCTCGCAGGTGGCGGTGGTGCCCTCATCATAAAGTTGCATCACACCGTGGCCGATGGTGAGGGTGGCGTGATGCTCTCACTGCAGTTCATCGACCTCGAACGCAATGCGCCACTTCCGCCGCCCTTGCCCGTCACGCCTCTCGCTGAGCCGACGCTGCCTGCCGACGAGCCCGCCGATTTGCTGCGTTCATCGATGACCGATGCCCTGCGAGTTCCGCTCGGTTTGCTCAAACAAGTGCGCGAGGTGCTGAGTGAGCCCACCCGGCTACCTGGTGTGGCGACGCAACTGAACGATTCGGTGCGCGGGCTGCTCAACCAGATGGGCGAAGTCGACCCGGCGCGCTCGCCGCTGTGGACCAAGCGCTCACTGCAACGTCGACTCGAGACCGTGCGCGTGCCTTACCGCGAGCTCATTGACGCCAGTCGTGCGTTGGGTGGAAAGCTCAACACGGCGTTCGTCGCCGCGGTCGCCGACGCTGCCGGCGCCTATCACCGCGAATGTGGCGCACCGGTCGAATCATTGCGCACCTCTATCGCCATCAGCACTCGCACCGAGTCTTCGGGAAGCAACGCGTTCTCTCTGGCGAAACTGCTCGTGCCCACCGGTGAGATGCCGATTGTCGAACGATTCGCGGCAGTCAACGAGGCGCTCGTGCAAGCGCGCGAGGGAGCCAAGACCGCTTCACTCGACACGCTCGCCACGCTCTCTGCCAATCTGCCGACCTCGGTGCTGACCCGCATCGCCCGAACCCAGAGCCAATCGATTGACTTTGCAACCTCCAACGTGCGCAGCGGAGGTGTGCCGCTGTACATCGCTGGTGGGCTCATCGTCGAGAACTTCCCCATCGGCCCTCTGGGCGGCGTCGCATTCAATGCGACCCTGCTGTCGTACAACGGTTCGCTCGACATCGGCATTCACATCGACACGGCGGCGGTCGCCGAACCCGAACTGTTGCGCGATCGAATCGAGCGTTCACTCAATCAATTGATCTATGCGGCACCTCGCCCGAGCACAGCGAGCGCTGCTGAAGCGACTACTTCGAAGAAGCGGTGGTGGACTCGACTTTTTGGTTGAGCAACTGCCGAACGTCAAGCAAGAGGTCGGCCACTTCAGTCGTCGTCACCAGCTGTCGAGAGCCAATCTCCGCGAGCGCCTTGTCAATGACTTCGATGGCCTCTGCCAACACGATTGCATCATGATTTGCTGATCGCTGAATCGTGTCGTTCATCTGGCGGTGTCCTCTCGTTGACTCTCTATGTTCTAGTTGCTGTATCTCACGGGGGTGAAGCCGTGCGCCGCAGACTATCGCTCACGGCTGCGTCTACCTCGGATACGCACGACACCGCGTGGCATGTGACCACCTAACATCGGCGTGTGGAGTTTCGTGGCGCAGTCGCCGTCGTTACAGGCGCCGCTGGTGGCATTGGGGCAGCACTTGGTGAACGATTTCACGACGCAGGTGCCACCGTCGTCTTGAGTGATCGCTCTGGCGCCGCTCTCGAAACGATCGCTGCGCGATTGAACGCTCGTCGCGCCAACTCGGCGCACGCGATCGTGGCCGATGTGGCAAGCGAACGAGAGAACGAACGACTCATCACCGAAGCGCGTCGACTGGCCGGACCAATTGATCTGTTCTTCGCCAATGCTGGCGTCGCCATGGGCACCGATCTGTCGGCATCCGAAACCGACTGGAACACCTCGTTCGACGTAAACGTGCATGCGCACCGTTGGGCTGCCAAGTACTTGTTGCCCGAATGGTTGGCGGCGGGTCGCGGGTACTTCGCGTCGACCGCGAGCGCTGCCGGCGTGCTGGCGCAAATCGGTTCGGCGCCGTATTCCGTCACCAAACATGCAGCCGTCGCATTTGCCGAGTGGTTGTCGATCACCTACGGCTCGCGCGGCCTGCGCGTGAGTTGTCTATGCCCTCAGGGTGTCAACACCGCAATGTTGCGAGGCGGCGATCGCCCGACCGACGACACCGCGATCAACGCGAATGCGGGCAACGTCGTGCGTGCCGCCGGAGCCGTGCTCGAGCCACACGAGGTTGCCGATGCGGTGCATGATGCCCTCGTCGCCGAACGCTTCTTTGTGTTTCCTCACCCTGAAGTGGCCGACTATCTGAAACTCAAGGCGACAGACCCAGAGCGCTGGCTCGCGGGCATGCGCAAACTTCAGCGGCGCGTCTTTGGCGTGTAGCGAGACGTCTTTGGCGCGTCGCGGCGCCTCGTCGTCTAGAGGTGTTTGGTCGCCTCGGCGAGCTCGCGCCACTGGCGCATCGGCAACGCCATCGGGTCGGCATCGATCACTTGAATGCTGACGTGCGAAGCGCCCGCATCAAAGTGTGACTTGACACGCGCAACTGCATCGTCAATGGTGCCCCACGCGACAATCGCGTCAACCATGCGATCACTCGGCGGACGCGTGGCGTCGCCCAGATCTTCATCGGTGTAACCAAGGCGACGCAAGTTGTTCGCATAGTTCGGCAGGCGAATGTAGGTCGCCATGAACTTGCGGGCGACTTCTCGCGCCTTGATCGGGTCGGTCTCGAAGAGCACCGCTTGTTCGGGTGCCAAGAGCGGCCCATCACCGAGCACACCACGCGCAATCTGCGTGTGCTCTGGCGGCACGAAGTACGGATGCGCACCGAGCCCGCGTTGCGCCGACAGCGCGAGCATCTTTGGCCCGAGAGCCGCCAGCACGCGCCGTGGCGTGTCGTTGGCGCAGCAGCCGCGTAGAGACCTTTATCCATCTGGTCGAGGTACGCGACCATCGATGAATAGGGCTTCTCGTAGGCGCTCTTGTGCAACTTGGTGGCCATGTGTTCGTGACTCGCACCAATGCCCAGCGTGAAGCGTTCTCCGAAGGCTTCGGTCAACGTGCGCCAGCCGGCTTGCATCGTGATCGCGCTGCGCGCATACATCGACGCGATGCCTGTCGCCACACCGATGCGCGAGGTGCCTGACAACAACAGCGCGCACGATGCAAAGGGCTCACGACCCACCGCCTCTGGCACCCAGATGCAGCCGTACCCGAGTGACTCGAGTTCGGCGGCCGCTTCTTGGGCCTTGCGCATCGGTTGCAGATCGAGAGCGAACGTCCAGATACCAACGCGGCCCAAGCCATGGTCGGCACGAGTAGTCATACCCTCACGGTAGTTCTACGATGCGTGACCGCCAGTGCTGCGAAGCGTGACCGCAGTGGCGTCGCAACACACACCATTCGGTGATGAGATTCGGCGAGAAGGCGACCCGCTGTACCGCCGCGCTCGTCATGGCTCTCGGTAGTGCGGCGTGCGACTCGCCTGCCCCGCTCTCACCCTCGCACGCAGTGGTGATCGAGACGATCGATGGCGACACTTTGCGTGCCGAGATTGCTGGCACTCGCGAGACGATTCGCCTCATCGGCGTTGATACGCCAGAAACCAAACACCCGACAAAGCCGGTGCAGTGCTACGGGCCCGAGGCTGCACAGTTTCTCGCGGCACTCTTGCCGCCTGGCACCCGAGTGCGAATCGAGCGCGACATCGAAGCCCGCGACCCCTACGGTCGCCTACTGCTGTATCTCTTCGTTACGAATGATGACCGCGAGTTGTTCGTGAGTCACGCAGTCATCGCCGCAGGAATGGGCCGCCCACTTGTGATCGAGCCGAATGTTCGCCACCAGACAGAACTCGTTGCCGCCGCATTCGCCGCACAGCGTGAAGCACGCGGGCTTTGGGGTGCCTGCCGTTAGCGTCACAGCGTGTCGCGCTCGCTGAATCTGGCTCTCGGTTACGACGACGATGCACGCCTGGTGATTCTGAGTTGCGACGACCTGGGCGCATTTCACGCGTCGAATGTCGGCGTGCTGGCAGCGATGCACGACGGTGTTGCTACCTGCGCATCGCTCATGGTTCCGGCCCCGTGGGCACGCCATGCAGTGTCGAACCTGCGACCGTCTGACGACATCGGTGTGCATCTCACGTTGGTGTCAGAACACGCCGACTACCGCTGGGGCCCGCTCACCTATGCCCCGTCGTTGCAGTCAGGCGATGGCGGATTTCCGGCGACGCTCGACGACCTGTGGGAACACGCCGACCCCGACGAAGTGATGCGCGAGTGTCGCGCACAGATCGAACGTGCTCTGTTGTGGAACGTCGACGTCACCCATCTCGCGCCACACCTAACGTCGATCACCCTGCGACCCGAATTCTTTGACGTCTATCTGCAACTCGCGGCCGAGTTTCGGCTGCCAATTCGATTGCCGTCATCGATCAGCGCAGCACAGGTGGGCTTCGACTTTCGTGGTCTTGCGCGCGATGAAGGCGTGCTGTTCCCCGACTTCTTCAACCATGACTGGTCTTCTGGCAGTCGTGAGCGGGTGCTCGGTGAGATTGCACAACTACAACCAGGTGTCACCGAGATTCATATTCAGCCGGCCATCGACTCGCCTGAAGTTCGCGCGCTCGGAGCAGTTTCAACGGGTTGGATAGATGACCTCGCCCTCGCACACGACCCACTGCTGCGCAACGCGCTGCGCGACGCGGGCGCAACGTTGATCGGTTATCGGTCGCTTAGAGACGCGATGCGAGCCGTGTCAGCGTCGCGCTGACTTCTCCGCCGCGTAACGCGCGAAACAACGCGCCAGTGCTGCCCGATGCCTTGAGCACACCGCGCATGTACAGCGAAGTGGGGTCGCTCGTCGCCTCGGCAGCCGGCACCGTGATCACGACGACTGCATCGTCGGGGCCCTCAACGACTTCGTCGTTCTTGCCAAACACGACTCGATACTGCACCGTGTCTGACGCTGGTGGCATCGGTGGCGACGTTGGCGTCTGCGGCATCGTCATGTCACCATCGGCGTCGGCGTGCGAATGCCGGCGAAGAGGTCGTCTTCTAGCTCTGCGGCTGGCTGTGCGCCATCGCCCGGCTCACTATGAGTCAGCGCGCCGTCGCCCGGCACGCGTGACGCCACCGCACGCGACGGCACCAGCGAACGCGCCAGCACCCAATCTTCATACGGGTACACCTCGGCGAGCTCGGCATCGCTCAAACCGAACCAAAACGGTTCGCGCTCATCGACTTGCGTCTTGTGTGCCCGTAGCGCACCAGAGCGGGCCCACAGATAGTCGCCGACGTGCAGGCGTGTGGTGATTCGTGCGTCGAGATTGGGGCGCTCGAACCATTTCTCGTCATACGGCGACGAGCCGCGCAGGCGAATCAACGCTTCGTGCACCGCCGTGAGTCGAGCACGAGACCACACCGAGTAATACAGTTTGAGCGGCTGCCACGCTGCACCAGCTTCGGGATACCACTCATCATCGCCAGCGCGATCAAAGGCAAGCACGCTGATCTCGTGCACCTTCAGATGATCGGGGTGCGGATAACCGCGTTGATCGTCGCCGTAGGTGATCATCACCTGCGGTCGATTGCTGCGAATGCTGGCCACGAGACGTCCGGTCGCTTCGTCGACATCGGCCATGTGGAACGACTGGGCATGCGAGTTTGCGGGCGACTCAGGCATGCCCGAGTCGCGATAGCCCAACATCTCGACCCGAGAGAACCCGATGATGCGAGCCGACTCCGCCAACTCGTTGGGTCGCAGCTCGGCAAGCAACTGCTTGGTCGCCGCGGCATCAAGACCATGAAACGGTTGACCTGGTTCGGCCAGTGCCGAGTTGTTGAGGTCGCCCTCTTCTCCACCGGTGCAGCACACCAGCGTGGTGTGCACTCCCTCGCGCGCATACTTCGCCAAGGTCGGAGCCCCCTTCGACGCTTCATCGTCGGGGTGCGCATGCACCGTCAACAGGCTCAACTGATCAATCACGCAAACGAGAACGCTACTTCTCCTACTCTCGTAGCTCGTGGTGACGACTCTGCCCGCAGCGAGACTTCGCATTGGCGCAGCCTGCATGGTCGCCCTTGTGGCGTTCAGCACGGTGACGCTCGGCGCGTGTTCGCGCGATGGCCGCACGCTGGCCCCCGCCTTGCCTGAGCAGACCGAGTCGGTCGCCATTGCGCCAACCGACACGACGGTGTCGTTGACACCAAGTGATGACTTCAGCGTGACGGGTCCGTGGATCGAAGGTGGCGAGATTGATCTCGCATTCACCTGCTACGGACGCAAAGTGTCGCCTCCACTGGAGATCATCGCACAGCCCGGCGGCACGGTGTCGATGGCAGTGCTCTTGCACGCTGTCGACGCACCCGATGAGATCGTGTGGCTCGTGGCGAATCTCGCGGGTGGCACGGTCGCCCTGGGTGAAGGGGCGCTGCCACCCGATGTGGTGGTCGCCACGAACAGTGACGGTTCGCCTGGGTATTCTCCACCGTGTCCGGCCAGTGGCGAGCGTCGGCAGTATCTCTTGACCGTCTTTGCCCTCGATACCCGGCTCGACGTCGCGAACGTGACTGCAGCCGACGGCACGATCGACAGCGAACAACTCTTGACCGCCGTCGAGATGGCGACCTTCGACCTCGCCGAGGCGACGTTTTACGTACAGGCTCCCTGACCGCAGCCTTGGCACCTGACACACTTGGTGCATCGACCGCGCCGTTGCCGAACTCCCCGTCGCCTGTTGTGAGACCGACCTCGATGGTCGTCTGACCGCCGCCAACGACGCGTTTCGCTCTCTCGCTCTGGGTGGTGCCGCGCTCACTCTCGGCGTTACCCCGTGGTCGCACGCGGCTCCTGCCGTGCGTGCCGAACTCGAGTCGCGATGGATCGCAGCGCGACGGGCCAACGAAGCCTTCGTCGCCCAGTTCGCGCTCGCCACCCTCGAGGGAGCCACCAGCGTGATCGGCTTCGCCGCACATCCGGTGCGTGACGCGCGCGGTGCGGTGATCTCGTACTTCGCGACAGCCCACGACGTGACGCCTCTCGCGCAGCGTCACCAACTGAATGATCAACTCGTCGGGGCACTCGACGCCTCGCGCGACGCCATCGTCGTCTATGACGCGCGATCACAACTGGTGTTCGCCAATCGCGGCGCGAACGTATTGCTCGGCATCACTGACGTCGCTGAGGCGGCCACTACCAACGAAGCTGCTGCCACGTTCTTTGATGCCGTGCGCAATCAGGTGCCACGCGAGGTGCTGGTCGAACCCGCCCACAACACCTGGACTGGCGAACTCGGCCACCGTAGCCCAGACGGAATCATGCGCACGCTCGCGGTCACGCTGCACGTCGTGCGCGACGACACCGGTGCGACCGTGCACTACTCGGTGTTGGCGCGTGACGAGACCGAAGCCAAGCAGCTGCAAAACGAACTGCAACGCCAGGCCACGCACGATGAACTCACTGGTCTGCCGAATCGCACGCTCTTTTTGCGGCGCGTCGCCGAGGCACTCGACCGCAGTCGCACGCTGAAGCGTGGCGTCACGGTGCTCTTCATCGATTTCGACGGTTTGAAGACCGTCAACGACACCATCGGTCACCGTTTCGGTGATCAACTCATCGTCAGTGTCGGTAAGCGTCTGGTGAATGCCACGCGACCCAACGACGTCGTCGCCCGGCTGAGTGGTGACGAGTTTGCCGTGCTGGCCGAAGGAGTTGCCGACGAGACACTCGCACTCGAGATTGCCGAACGGTTGCGATCAAGCATCACGGGGCAACACCTCGTGCACGGTGTCGAAGTGACCTCGGGCGCGAGCGTCGGTATCGCAATTGCGACTCAGGCGTTGCTCGCCGAGCAGTCACCCGCAGATGCAGCAACGACGCTGCTCGTCAATGCTGACACCGCGATGTATCGCGCCAAGCAACGCGGCAAGGGTCGCTGCGAGGTGTACACCGAAGAGATGCGCACTCAAGCACGAGACCGCCAGCGCATCGCTTCGCAACTCGAACGCGCGATGGCTGCCGGCGAGATGTTCGTGGTGCACCAGCCGATCGTGTCAATTCATACCGGTCGCATCGTCGGACTCGAAACTTTGGTGCGGTGGCGCCACCCCGAACGTGGCGTGTTGACCCCGCCGGCATTTCTCGAAGTGGCGGAAGAAACCGGTGTGATCGGCCCCATCGGTGATTGGGTCACGGCAGAAGGTGCCCGCACGCTTCGACGTCTGATTGACGACGGTGTCGTTGAGCGCACCACCTCACTGCACATCAACGTGTCGTCACGACAACTCTCTGATGCCAACTTCGTCGAGCGCACCGTCGCAGCGGTAAGCGCCGCCGGCCTCGACGCTCGTCAACTGGTGCTCGAGTTCACCGAACGAACCGCCCTGGCGAGCAACCCGGCGGTTTCACGCAGCTTGAATGCGCTGGCGCGTCTCGAAGTGCGACTCTCTATCGACGATTTCGGCACCGGATTTTCATCGCTCGCCCACTTGCGTGACTTTCGAGCTTCGGAACTCAAGCTCGACGGCACCTTCATTCGCAATGTCGGTCATGACGCCAGCGACGACCCGATCGTGCGATCAATCGTGCAACTCGCGCATTCACTCGGCATGACCGTGGTGGCCGAATGGGTGCAATCAGCCGAACAATTGCAACGATTGCGATTGCTTGGCTGTGACCACGCGCAAGGCAACCACGTGTGCTCTCCTACCGATGAAACCGGTCTGCGTGACTTCGTGCGACGCGCCGCTCACTCTTTGGGCTCGGGGGCAGGGCCGACGCCCGCATAAAACGCGAGCACCGGCGCCGACGTGTCGGCGAGTCGCAGCACCGAGTTGCCACGCACCGTGTCGCCATAAGTCTCAAGTGAATAGCGCCGCAGCAACCCGCTCGCGGCAGGTCGCACCATCTGAGCAAGGTTCATGAGGTCGAGACTCTCGTCGACCAGCAGCGCCGAGGTGGCCGCTGCCATCACCGTGCCGGCACGAAACGGATCCGCAAGCGTGCGGTTAACAGCGGTCTGCATCAGAAGTGCGGTGAAGAGTCGCTGTCGCTTGCCACGCCCAAGATCAGAGGTGCCATCAACACGCCAAGTGCCATCGATCTTCTCTTCAAAGAAGCGGCTTCGCGCATAGGCCAGTGACTTCACGCCATCGAGATTTCTGCAACCGACCGGGATGAAGAGCCCAACATTCTGGTCGCGCGTCGGATGCTCGACGCACACCGTTACACCACCGACGGCATCAACGATCTGTTTGAAGCCCTGAAAATCGATCTCGACGTAATGGTGAATGGGTATGCCGAGTGCACGATTAATCGTGCGCACCACGACCGATGCGCCTTCGCGATACGCCACATTGATTCGTTCGGTGTTGTCGGAATCGCCGATGTTGACCCACAGGTCACGCGGTATCGACAACAGCGAGATGATGTCAGTGGCTTTGTCGATGTTGACGACGATGAGCGTGTCACTGCGACGACCTTGCACATCGCCCTCTCCCCCGACGTTGCCGAAATCTGCATCAGATGGGTCTGCTCCGGCCCGCGAATCTGAACCCACGAGCAAGATGTTGACGAACCGTTCATCTGCTGGCGCCAACACGGCCGACAACGTCGGCTCACGACGCGCCTCGGCGAGTCGCGAATCAACAGCCCTGGTGACGCCCGAGTAGCCGAGCACCGCCAAGAGCGCACCAACCACGACGGCCGCCAACCACAACTGCAGTTGTTCTCGGCGACGACGAGCGATCGGACTGGCCAGCGGTTGATTCATTCCCTGTTCGAAAGTAGCGGTCAGGCGGTGGTTCTGAGGTGAACCACGTCGCCGACGTCAACCGTGTGCACGACTCCGGCGTCATCTCGCACGAGCAATCGCGCAGAGTCATCAACGTCAAATGCATCACCGACGATGTTGCTGCCCGACAACAGATCGACCCGCACGCGTTGACCCAAGGTGCCCAGTGCTTGCACATACCGCGCATGCAACTGCGAAGATGCCTCGACGGCAAGCACGTCGATGCCTCGCAGCATCTCCGCCAACAACTGATGTGGGGTCACGGGCTGACTCCACACCTCGCGCAGTGCGACCGCACCGTCAGGCGCCCAGCCCACGTTCACACCAATACCGACGACGATGAAGTCGTCGGCCGGCGACGCCACCGCCAAGAGGCCCGCCATCTTCTTCGACCCGACAGTGAGGTCGTTGGGCCACTTCAAGGTGGGCTCGACTCCGGCGACAGTTGCACACGCCGCACGACACGCGAGCGCAACAAGTTGGGTCGCGCGTGGCTCAGCGCGAAACAGCAGCGAGACCAACAGGTTGGTGCCACGAGTGGCCTCCCAACGTCGATCGATGCGACCTTTGCCCGCCGTCTGAAAGTCAGCGACAATCACCGAGCGAGCGGGTGCTCCGGCGCGTGCCGTAGCGAAGAGGTCGTCGTTGGTCGAACCAGTTTCGGCAACATGACGCACCGCCCACCCGACTGGCCATGATGGTTGCGAACTAGGCTTGCGCGTGTTCATTGCCTAAAGAAGATAGGTCTTCGTGCCCCGCAAGATTCTCATTGCTAATCGCGGCGAAATCGCGGTTCGCGTCATTCGAACCGCCCGAGAAATGGGCATTGCGACGGTGGCCGTCTATTCCGAGCTCGACCGCAACGCCCTGCATGTGCGACTCGCTGACGAGGCATACGCACTCGGGGGCGAGACAGCAGCACAGAGCTATCTCAATACCGAGGCAATTCTCGACGCGATACGCAAGAGCGGTGCCGACGCCGTACACCCCGGCTACGGCTTTTTCTCGGAAAACGCCGACTTCGCTGCCGCCATCACCGAGATGGGTGTCGCGTTCATTGGTCCGCCACCGGCGGCAATCATCGAGATGGGCGACAAAGTCTCGTCACGCAAAGCCGCATTGCGCGGTGGCGCACCAATCGTGCCTGGTACCACCGAGTTCGTAACTTCCGCCGAAGAGATCGTCGCGTTCGGCGAAGAAAACGGCTGGCCGATCGCTATCAAGGCGGCGTTCGGCGGCGGCGGACGCGGCATGAAGGTGGTCAAGGATGCGGCATCGGTGCAAGAAGCGATGGATTCCGCCAAGCGCGAATCGAAGGCGTTCTTTGGTCGTGATGAGATTTATGTCGAGCGATATCTGACGTGGCCGCGCCATGTTGAAGTGCAACTCGTCGGCGACAAACACGGCAACGTTGTGTGGGTCTCACTGCGCGACTGTTCAGCACAGCGTCGACACCAGAAACTCATCGAAGAGGCACCGGCACCTGGCCTGCCCGATGGTGTCGAAGAGGCCATGGGTGAAGCGGCGGTCAAGGCGGCTCGCGCCGTCGGCTACTACAACGCGGGCACCGTTGAGTTCATCTACCAAGACGGCGACTTCTTCTTCTTGGAGATGAACACACGCCTGCAAGTCGAGCACCCCGTCTCTGAGGTCATTACGGGTATCGATCTGGTCGAGTGGCAGATTCGAGTTGCCGACGGCGAACGTCTACCGATGACCCAAGAGCAGGTCAATGCGCTGCGACGCGGCCACGCCATCGAAGTGCGCATCAACGCCGAAAATCCAGCTGGTGGAAAATTTCTGCCGTCGCCTGGCACTATCTCGGCACTCAAGATTCCCGACGGCTTTGGCGTGCGCTTTGACGGTGGCTACGAAGCCGGTGACACCGTCAGTCAGTACTACGACAATCTCATCGGCAAACTGATCGTGTGGGGCAAAGATCGCCCGACGGCCATTGCGCGTACGATTCGCGCGCTCGACGAAATGAAGGTCGAAGGCGTGCACACCACGATTCCTGCTGATCTTGCGATCTTGCGCCATCCCGACTTTGCCGCAGTGCAACACAGCACCAAGTGGGTCGAAGAGCGTCTCGATTTGAGTGACGTCGCGTCGACGGTGACACCGACCGAGCCACCGAGTGCCGGGCTGGTGCAGAAGTCGACCACCGTCGAGGTCAATGGCAAACGTTTCGAGGTGAAAGTCTGGGTACCAGAGTCAGGCGGAGTCGCACCTGCCGCGCGCCGCGCGCCACGCGCAGCAGCGGCGAACACGTCGGGTGGCGGCGGCAATGTCACTGCGCCAATGCAGGGCACGATCGTGAAAGTGCTCGTTGAGGTTGGCAAGACCGTGGCGATCGGCGATGCCGTGGTCGTGCTCGAAGCGATGAAGATGGAGAACCAACTGCAGGCCGAAAAGGCAGGCACCGTGAAGTCGATCAACGTGAAAGCCGGCGACAAAGTCGGTTCGGGCGACGTGCTGGTCGTTATCGAATGACACAAGAACACGCCACCAGCGACGACGCACCTACCGGCAACCACGACGCATCAGCCAGCACTGACGACGGCACCAACCTCTCGGTCTACCGCGAGCGTCGACTCGCCGAAGTGCAACACCTGCGCGATCGCGGCGTGAACCCATACCCCTATCGCTTTGATCGCTCGCACACCCTCGGCGAGCTGCGCGCCAGTCACGGCAATCTCGCAGCAGGAAGCGAGACCACCGACACCGTGGCGGTGTGTGGACGCGTCATGCTGAAGCGCGACCAGGGCAAACTCATCTTCATCACGATTCGCGACCGCAGTGATGAGATTCAACTTTTCGTCAGCAAGGCAGTAGTCGGCGACGCAGAGTTTGATGCGATCAACGCCTTCGACATGGGTGACTGGGTTGGCGCACGCGGCCTCGTGATGACTACACGCAAGGGTGAGCTCAGCGTCAAGGTGTCTGAAGTGCAACTGTTGGCCAAGTCGTTGCGCCCGATGCCCGACAAGTGGCACGGTCTCGCCGATGTCGATACACGGTTTCGCCAGCGCTATGCCGACCTCATCGTCAATCACGACGCCCGTCGAACATTCGAAATTCGCCATGCCGTCATTGCCAGCGTGCGCCGCACACTCGGTGCGCGCGGCTATGTCGAGGTTGAAACGCCCGTGTTGCATGCCGAAGCCGGTGGCGCTCATGCTCGACCGTTCGTCACCCACCACAACGCCCTCGACTTGCAGCTGTACCTGCGCATCGCACTCGAGCTGCACCTCAAGCGGCTCATCGTCGGCGGCATGGAGCGCGTGTTCGAGATTGGTCGCGTGTTTCGCAATGAGGGAATTTCTCCGCGCCACAACCCCGAGTTCACGATGCTTGAGTCGTATGAAGCTTTTGCCGACTACGACGACATCATGCAGCTGACACAAGACATCATCGTCAACGCCGCACGTGACGCGCTTGGCACCACCACGATTGACATCGGCGGTGCACCGTACGACCTCACCACGCCATGGCCACGCAAGCGAATGATCGACCTTGCGAGCGAAAAGGTGGGTCGCGAGTTGCACCCATCGCAGTCAGTCGACTCGGTGCGCAAGGTGGCATCCGACAACGGCGTCAAGTGGGAACCGCATTGGGGCTCTGGTCGCATCATCGAAGAGATCTTTGCCGAGAAGGCCGAAGCCGAGCTGCTAACCCCCACCTTCGTGACCTGCCACCCCGTCGAGATTTCACCGCTTGCCCGTGTGCATCGCGACGACCCACATCTCACTGAACGATTTGAGTTGTTCGTGCAGGCCCGCGAGCTGGCCAACGGCTTCAGTGAATTGAACGACCCGGTCGAGCAGCGCGCGCGCTTCGAGGCCGAACAGCGCGCCAAAGAGGCGGGCGATGCAACGGCCGGCACCGTCGATGAGGATTATCTTCGTGCGCTCGAATTCGGTCTGCCACCAACGGGTGGCCTCGGGGTCGGTATCGACCGCCTCACGATGCTGATTGCCGGCGTGTCGTCAATTCGTGAAGTCATTCTCTTCCCCACGTTGCGCCCCGAGGCTGACGAGTGACCGCACCCGTGAACAATCCGATGACTCGTTCAGCCAGCGACTCGACCCGTGCTTGGGGTGTCGGCACGGCGACGGTGTCGTCGAGTGGCGTGGTGCTCGACGTGCACTATCGCCGACTCGGCTGGGGTGATGCGTGCCCAGCCGCAGAGCGCGCGAATCTCGCACCGCACGCAGTCGATCAACGACGTGGTGTCGAGATAACGCCAATGGTCACCGAGATCGATACGCGCGTCGCACCGAGCGACACTGCCGACGTCTATCTGCGCTTGCATCTGTTGTCGCATCGGCTTGCCAAACCACGTTCGCTGAACCTCGACGGTGTGTTCGGCCTGCTGCCCAACGTCGCGTGGACGAGCATCGGCCCAGTGGCGCTCGACGTGCTCGATGAAGTTCGCGAGGCGCTGCGACGCAAAGGCGAGCATCTCACCGTGCATGGCGTCGACAAGTTTCCGCGCATGACCGACTATGTGGTGCCATCGGGCGTGCGCATCGCCGACGCCAGTCGTGTGCGACTCGGAGCCCACCTCGCCGAGGGCACCACCGTGATGCACGAAGGTTTCTGCAACTTCAACGCCGGCACGCTCGGGGCCTCGATGGTCGAGGGTCGCATCTCGGCTGGTGTCATCGTCGGCAACGGCAGCGATATCGGAGGCGGTGCCTCGATTCAGGGCACGCTGTCGGGCGGCGGCAAAGAGATGATCACCGTCGGCGAGCGATGCCTCCTCGGGGCCAACAGCGGCCTCGGCATCAGCCTCGGTGACGACAGCATCATCGAAGCCGGGCTTTACGTCACCGCCGGCACACTCGTGCGACTGCCCGATGGCAGCACCGTGAAGGCGCGCGAGATGTCGGGTGTGTCGAACATGCTGTTTCGCCGCAACTCGGCGTCTGGCGCAGTCGAAGCAGTCGTACGCACCGGCAGCTGGGGCGGGCTCAATGCCGCCCTGCACAAGAACTAACCCGATGCAACTAAAGC
>RFMM01000117.1 GCA_009927665.1 Actinomycetota bacterium | reverse complement strand
TTCTTTCAGTGAAGCAGATGCCCGTGAGAACTGGAATCCCAGAGTCGCAAGAGACGCGAAGCTGCGGCGAGTCGTCGCTGTTGTCGCGATGTGGTCGCCGACACTCTGTCAGCAACTTCGCGAATATTGGTGGCCAGCGGGCTGGCAGACATTTGATGCGCAAGACGAGTGAGAAGATCGCCGCGAGAGTAGATCACCGCAAGAGCCGCGTACCGACGAATCACTGACACATCGGCTGCTGCGACTTCTTCCGGGGCTCGTGCGTAGAGAGCGTCTGCAAACACCAGTTGACCAGTGCCATCGAGTTGACCTGGCTGCCATCGATACAAACTGAGGAATTCGTTGAAATGCAGGCCGTGTGAAGCGAGTTCAGCGGATACCTCTGGAAACAGCGGCTGGTCGAGATAAAGCGGGACGAATTCCACTTCTGCTTCAACGAACAGTGCATGGCGTAGTGAGGATGTGGCACCACGCAGTACTTCAAGCTCGGCGCCTTGCACATCCAATTTCAGTGCATCGAATGCACGGCCCATAAGGTCGGCTACCGAATCCACGGTTGTTGCAGTCAATTCAGTGCGGCCAACAACATCGAATCGTTCTGCATCTGGAAACAATCTTGCGAAGTCTGCATTTGGGAGGTATACCGATGACGCCATCGGCTTGCGACATAGATGCAAGGTGAGTGACTGTGGTTTGCTCCAGAGCGCTTGAGTAATGACCTGCTTTGATTTAAAACCCTCGCTGTGTGAATGCACCAGAGCTTCTTGAGAGCGTGAATCAGGTTCCACCGCCACGTACTCAAGAAGCGAGGCGTAGGGTCGCCAGCGTGGTGGTGCGCCGTTGGCGGCACCAACATCAAGCACTCGTAGCGACTCCTCATCTAACAACCTCGCCGCAGCCTTCGCCTTGCTTTGCAACCGACGACGTGCCGGCGCTGTGGCGATCTGGCGCAGCATCGGGTTAGTTCTTGTGCAGGGCGGCATTGAGCCCGCCCCAGCTGCC
>RFMM01000254.1 GCA_009927665.1 Actinomycetota bacterium | reverse complement strand
GGCTGCGATGAACTTTGACGACTTCGCCGCATTGGTGCGTGCGCGACGCACCAACCTGATGATCGATCGAGACAAACCGGTCGACGCGTCGGTCATCGCTCAGCTCTGCGACGTCGCCGTTTGGGCGCCGAACCACAAGCTGACGTGGCCGTGGGTGTTCTGCGAAGTGCGCGGTGCCGCTCGCAAACAACTCGGTGACACGTGTGCCGACGTGATGGTGGCTCAGAACGAGCCGTCACCGCGGGTGCAAAAGACACGCGGCAAGTTTGAGCGAGCACCAGTGGTGCTCGTGGTCGGAAGTGAGTCGGGCGACACCGACCTGCGAACCGCTGAAAACCGCGATGCGGTTTCGGCTGCGGTGCAGAACATCTTGCTCGGTGCCACCGCTCTCGGGCTCGCGAGTTTCTGGTCGTCGTGTCCGACCGGTGCGAATGACTCGGTGGCGCGCTTCTGCGGCTTTGCCGGCGACACAACCATCGTCGCGATGATCTACCTCGGTTGGCCGACCGACGTGCCGAAGGGCTTTGAGCGACCCGCGCCGCGCATCATGCAACGCACCTGACAGCAACCCCCAACGCACCTGCGGGCAACTGACAGCGCGCCAAACAGCGCGCGACCAATCTCAATCAGCCTGGGCGATACACGCCAAAGACATCGCGCAGCGCGTCGCTGACTTCGCCGAGCGTGGCGTTGGCCTTGAGGGCCGTCTTCATCGGGTAAAGCAGATTGTCGCTACCGCGCGCCGCAGCCCGCACGTCGTCAAGTGCAGCCGCGACTCGTGACGCATCACGTGCCGCCTTGAACGCTGTCAGCCGTTGCACCTGGTTGCGCTCGCGTTCAGGGTCGATTTTCAACACGGGCGTCTCAGTGCGCTCGTCGATGGTGAACTTGTTGACCCCCACGAGCACGCGTTCATCGTCGTCGATCGACTTGGTGTAGGCGTAAGCGGCCTCACCGATTTCATCCATTTGGAAGCCGGCTTCAATCGCCTGCACTGCCCCGCCCATCGCGTCGATTCGCTCGATGTACTCCCACGCCAAGCGTTCGACCTCGTTGGTGAGCGATTCGACGTAATACGAACCGGCCAACGGGTCGGGCGTGTCGGTGACACCGCTCTCATAGCCAATGATTTGCTGCGTGCGAAGGGCGATGCGTGCAGCCTCTTCGGTCGGCAGACCAAGGGCCTCGTCGTATCCGTTGGTGTGCAGGCTCTGCGTGCCGCCCATCACTGCCGCCATGCTCTGCACTGCCACGCGCACCACGTTGTTGAGCGGCTGTTGTGCCGTCAGTGTGGCGCCACCAGTTTGGGTGTGGAAGCGCATCAAATGGCTCGCGGGGTTCTTTGCGCCGAAACGCTGCGTCATGATGCGGTGCCACATACGGCGGCTGGCGCGAAACTTGGCGACTTCTTCGAAGAAGTTGTTGTGGCCATTCCAGAAGAACGAGAGGCGCGGCGCGAAGTCGTCGACATCGAGGCCAGCATCGACCGCCGCTTGCACATATGCGATGGCGTTCGCCAAGGTGAATGCCAACTCTTGCACCGCGGTGCTGCCAGCTTCACGAATGTGGTAGCCGGAAATCGAAATCGTGTTCCACTTCGGCACGTGCTTGGTGCAGTACGCGAAGATGTCGGTGATGATGCGCATCGACGGCCGCGGCGGATACACGTAGGTGCCACGCGCGATGTATTCCTTCAACAAGTCGTTTTGAATCGTGCCGCTGATCGCGCTCGCAGGCACACCGCGTTCTTCAGCGACCAACTCATAGAGCAAGAGCAGAATCGCCGCCGTTGAGTTGATGGTCATCGACGTGGTCACCTTGTCGAGCGGAAGGTCGGCCAGCAGGGTGCGCATGTCGTCGATTGAGTCGATGGCAACCCCAACTTTGCCCACCTCGCCGGCGGCACGGGCGTGGTCGCTGTCGTAGCCCATCTGTGTCGGCAGGTCGAACGCGCACGAGAGGCCCGTCTGCCCGGCGTCGAGCAAGAACTTGAACCGTGCGTTGGTGTCGGCCGCCGTGCCGAAACCTGCATATTGGCGCATGGTCCACAGTCGGTCGCGGTGCATCGTCGGATAAATGCCGCGGGTGTACGGGGCGGCCCCCGGGGCACCCAATTGGCTCGTCTGATCAAAGCCCGCCAACGAGCGTTCGTCGTAGAGCGGCTGCACCTCGATGCCCGAGTCGGTGCGCTTGTCGGTCATGCGTTCTTCAGACTACGAGCCACATCGTCTGCGGTCGTTTGCGTAGCCTTGGCTCCATGGCCATTACCGAACATGACGCCGCCACGAAGTCAATCGACGGCATTCCACTGACACCAAAAGACCTCATTGACATCGGACCGCAGCCGACCCGCAGCATCGAAGAAGAACGCACCGAACGCAAGCAGAAACTCGCCGGCGCTCTGCGCATCTTCGGCCGACTCGGTTTCGGCGAGGGCGTCGCGGGTCACATCACCGTGCGCGACCCTGAGTATCCCGACCATTTTTGGGTGAACCCTTTCGCGCGCAGTTTCCGCCTGATGCGCGTGTCAGACCTGATTCTCGTCAATCACGATGGAGACGTCGTTTACGGCAACCAGCCCGTGAACCGCGCGGCGTTCTGCATTCACGCTGCAATCCACCAGGCTCGACCCGATGTGATCTCAGCAGCCCACGCCCACACCGTCTACGGCAAGGCGTGGGCGTCACTCGGCCGCAAGCTCGACCCGATCACGCAAGACAGTTGCTACTTCTACGAAGACCACACCGTGATCGTCGAGCAAGGTGGCGCGGTGGTGATGGAGCCGCGGCAGGTCGCGAAATTGCCGAAAAGTTTCCGACCGGCAAGGCGGCGATTCACCAGAACCACGGGCTCTTCACGGTGGGAGCCACGGTTGACGCCGCCGCCTATTGGTTCTTGTCGATGGAGCGCACGTGCATGGCCCAAATCATGGCTGAGAGTGTCGGCACTCCGAAATTGATTCCGCACGAGATGGCCACCTACACGCGTGACCTCACCGCCCACCCGATCGCCGGCTGGTTGAACTTTCAGCCGCTGTGGCAGGAGATTTGCCGCACCGATCCGGATCTGTTCGACTGAATCAAGTTCCGCTGAATCAAGTTCCGCCAAAGCGCTCGCCGCTCGACATCGCGCCGCCCGAGGCGCTGTTCGTCTTGTCGGGCATCAGTCAGTACATCGGCGCCGTCATCGCCGTGCGGCTGTTCGAGCAACTGGCTCCCGGCCCATCAGCGTGGTTTCGTGTAATCGGCGCTTCGCTCTGGTTGCTCATTTTCTCGGCTCGCGATCTACGACGCAACGGAAGCTTCAGCCGAGAGCAACTGCGTGGTGCGGCACTTTTTGGCATTTCGACCGCCTTCATGAACTACACCTTCTATCTCGCCATTGATCGTCTCGACCTCGGCAAGGGTGTGGCAATTGAGTTCATCGGGCCGATCACCGTGGCGGCACTCACCACGCGCACCAAACGAAACGCGGGGGCACTCGCCCTCGCGGCAGTCGGCGTCGTTGTTCTGTCTGGCATCGAAATCGACAACGAACCGCTCGGTCTGCTCTTCATCTTTCTGGCAGCGGCGTGCTGGGCCGCCTACATCGTGGTCGGGGCGCGCGTCGCGCAATACGATCGCGGCGTCGCTGGTCTCGGCGTCGGTCTGGCAATCGGCGCGGTTGCGCTGGCACCCTTCGGCATTTGGCAGAGCGGCCCCGCGTTCAGCACACCATCGCTCATCGCGTGGTGTTTCGTCGTCGGCTTTTTTTCTAACGCAGTGGCCTATGGCATCGACCAGTTCACGTTGCGTCGCATTCCGGTGCGACGATTTTCGGTGCTGTTGGCGTTGTTGCCGGTCACTGCGACGGTGTTCGGGTTTCTCTTTCTCGATCAGACACCGTCGCGCACCGACCTGCTCGGTATCGCGCTCGTGTTGGCGGGTGTGGTGACGCAGC
>RFMM01000266.1 GCA_009927665.1 Actinomycetota bacterium | reverse complement strand
AATCGACGCTTTCGGCGTCGAGGTGGTTCGTCGGTTCGTCGAGCAACAACAAGTCGGGTCGCGACAGCAAGAGCCGACACAGTGCGACACGGCGACGCTCACCACCCGACAACTTGGTGACGTCGGCGTCGTTCGGCGGGCAGCGCAACGCATCCATCGCAATCTCGACGTTGCGTTCGAGGCTCCAGGCGTCGGCGGCAGCGATCTTGGCTTCGAGTTCGGCCTGACGCGCACCGACTTTTTCGAAGTCGGCATCAGGCTCGCCCCACATCGCGGTGACTTTTTCGTAGTCGGCCAACAAGTCGCGAATCGGCGCGACGCCATCCATCACGTTGCCGAGCACGTCTTTGTGCGCATCGAGTTGCGGCTCTTGGGCCAAGAGCCCCACACTGAACCCGGGCGTGAGGCGCGCTTCACCCGAGTAACCGTCGTCGAGGCCCGCCATGATCTTGAGCAGACTCGACTTACCACTGCCGTTAGCGCCGAGTACTCCGATCTTGGCCCCGGGGTAGAACGAGAGCGAGATGTCGGCCAACACCTGGCGGTCGGGCGGGTAGAAGCGCCCAAGCTTGTGGCAGGTGTAGATGAATTCGGCAGTCATCGCCGTACAACCTAGTTTCCGCTACCTTCAATGGGCGAGCGACGTTCGTCGTTCGCGCCACGAATCACGACTGGGAGGTCATGGTGGAACTGTTCTCGGGGGATTACTTCCTCAACTTCTTCATGCGCTATTTGCACGTCTTGGTGGGCATCGCCTGGATCGGTCTGCTCTACTACTTCAATCTGGTGCAGGTGCCCGCACTCGCGTCGTATGGCGACGAGGCCAAGGCCCGCAATATCACGCTCGACAAACTCGCGCGTCGCGCACTCTGGTGGTTTCGCTGGGCGGCAATCGCCACGCTTGGTACCGGCATTCTCATTACCGGTCAGCCGTCGTACTACGAAAGCTTCTTCAGTTGGGATGGCGGTAACTCGCTCAACGCCAAGAACGCGTCGATCACCGTCGGCATGATTTTTGCCATCACGATGGCGGCCAACGTGTGGATGATCATCTGGAAGAACCAGAAGGTGGTGCTCGCCAATGCCGTGAACGTGCTCGGTGGCGGGCAGCCCGACCCGAACGCAGCAGCAGC
This sequence comes from Actinomycetota bacterium, assembly GCA_009927665.1. Taxonomy (GTDB): domain Bacteria; phylum Actinomycetota; class Acidimicrobiia; order Acidimicrobiales; family Ilumatobacteraceae; genus F1-60-MAGs027. Next base: position 1,987 of record RFMM01000266.1, on the reverse strand, counting down.
GGGGCGACGAGCCTTGCTTGCGTCACGTCAAAACATGATTTTTTCGGTCTCGATGTTGTGGTTCATGGTTGGCACCGCCCACTTCTATGGCGAGAGCTTCAACAATGCGACGAGCAGTGCTGCCATCAACTACGTGATCATCGCTCTCGTGATCGGCGCAGTGTTGCAGTTGAACGCCCTCGGAAAACTCGGTGGCACGGCGGCAACCAACAAGTTGCTCTGGCCTTACGAGTCGCACAAGAACGCCCTCATCACGAGCGGTGTGCTCTGGCTGGTCTTGTGGCTGCTCTCGGAGTTCATGTTCGCCTAAGCAACGCCGCCCACCTCACGTGGGCAGTGTTGCCCGAGGTCGGAAGCGGGCGTTGTTGCCCGAAGCCGATCGGGCGCGGATAACTACGCTGTAGCCGTGAGTTCACCGACGAATACCACCGCGTCGTCGGGTGACGATTTCGGCACCAACTCATGGCTCGTCGAAGAGATGTACGAGCGCTATCGCGACAACCCAGCGGCGGTGAGCGAGCAGTGGCGCGAGTTTTTCAGCGACTACAAGCCAGGTGACGTGCCGACGTCAGCAGCTGCGACCGCCGCCCCGACGGCGAACGGCACGAGTGCGTCGCGCGGTGCGACGGCAGCGGCACCGAGTGGCACCACGAGCGGTGGCGATGACACCTTCCCGATGCGACGTCCGACGAATATCGTGCCAACGCACGTAGCAGCCGCGCCGGCTCCTGCCGTGTTGACGGCTCCGTCAGAGCCTGAGCCACTTCGCGGTGTCGGAGCCGCAATCGCGAGCAACATGGAGCGCAGTCTCAGCGTGCCGACTGCCACCAGCGTGCGACAGATTCCGGCCAAGTTGCTCGAGGTCAACCGCCGGGTCATCAACGGCTATCGCTCGCGCACTGGTCAGTCGAAAGTGAGCTTCACGCACCTCATCGGCTATGCGGTGGTGCGCGCGATTGTCGACAGCGTGCCGAACATGAAGAACGTGTTCGTCGCCGACGCCGATGGAAAACCTCAGTTGCAACGCCATACGAACGTCAACATCGGTCTGGCGGTTGATGTCGACAAGGGTGGCGGCCAGCGCACCCTCGTGGTGCCCGTCTTGAAGGGTGCTGACACGCTCGACTTTCTCGGGTTCGTCAACGCCTACGACGACATCATTCGCAAGGTGCGCTCGAACAAGTTGACCGTCGACGATTTTCAGGGTGCCAACGTGAGCCTCACCAACCCTGGCACGATCGGCACCAACCAGTCGGTGCCGCGTTTGATGGTCGGTCAGGGTGTGATCGTCGGTGTTGGTTCGATCGATTATCCAGCCGAGTTTGAGGGCAGCGACGAGCGAGCACTGAACCAACTCGGCGTTTCCAAAGTCGTAACGGTCACGAGCACCTACGACCATCGCATCATTCAGGGTGCCGAGAGCGGGCTCTTCTTGAAGGCGATTCACGATTTGCTGCTCGGTGAGCACGGGTTTTATGAAGGCATCTTCCGCAGTCTTGGTGTGCCGTACGAAGCGGTGAAGTGGCGCGTTGACTCGAACGACCTTGAAGGCGCTGATCTGCAGGCACACAAGCAGATGCAGGTGGCGACGCTCATTCGCGTGCACCGTGTGCGCGGCCATCTCATCGCCGACCTTGACCCATTGCGTTGGAAGGCGCCGCGCATGCCGCGCGAACTTGACCCGCTCACCTACGGCCTCACGATTTGGGACCTCGACCGCGAATTCGCCACCGGCGGCGTGGGTGGAGTGCAGCGTTCAACGCTCGGTGCACTGCTCGGTGTCTTGCGAGACGCCTACTGCCGCACGATCGGTGTCGAATACATGCACATTCAGAACACCGACGAGCAGCGATGGATGCAACAACAGGTCGAGGGCCATGCCGACAACTTCACGCCCGAACCGATGGTGATACTCGAGCGACTCAACGCCGCAGAGGCGTTTGAGCGGTTCCTTGCCACCAAGTACGTCGGCACCAAGCGCTTCGGG
>RFMM01000193.1 GCA_009927665.1 Actinomycetota bacterium | reverse complement strand
CTGTCGCCGCCGGGGCGCGGCTGTCGCGAACCGTCGCCACCTGGGCGCGGCTGTCGCGCTGGTCGTGCTGTCTTGGCGCCGCGCGGCGCTTTGGTCGCCAATTTCTCAACGGGCAGCAGGCTCACTTCGATGCTGCGTCGCGCTGGGTTGAAGCCACTGACGGTAAGCACGAGTGACTCACCGATCTTCACGTGCTCGCGGGGCGTGCGTGGTGGAGGCGACTTCATGAGGCGCAACGGCAAGTATCCAGCGACATCACCGATGCGCACGTAGACGCCGTGTGACGCAAACGATTCGACCGTGCCCTTCACCTTGGCTCCGATGGGTTGCTTGGCGGCGAACGCGTCGTACTGTTCGGCCGAGTTCACCGCCGACGGTGCCACCTCGGGCTTGGGTGCTGTATCGGGCTTGGGTGCTGCGCGCTGCGGCGGTCGCGTCGGGCGCGGAATCGGCGCCGTCTTGTTGGGCACGCCGCGGCGGGCCACTGAATCGGTTTTGGCGCGCACGGGCAGACGATCGACGAACACCCATCCGACGTGTGGCACGGGTTTGCCGCCCAGCAAGCGACCCATGTCGAAGAGCCACGTGTATTGGTCGTGAAACTCTTGGTAGCTGTCGTTGGAGAGCACCGTGGCATTCACCTTGTCGGCAATCATCAAGACGAAACCATCGCCGCGCCCTACTGCACCGGCTGGCGGCGTAACGAGTTCGCCATTGGCGATGGCTTCAGAAAACTCGGCTGCTTCCTTCTTGTCGATGCGGTGGCCGAAACTCGCGTCAACGACCACGGTGATCTGCGTCTTTGGATACTCCTTCATGAACGCCAGCACGGCGTCATTGAGTTGCTTCAAACTCGGCGCACTGCGACCCTCGGTGGCAAGGTTGCTGCCATCGACCACCACATGGTCGGGCACCGTGCGGGCGGGAATCTTGGCCTTCGCGGCTACCACGCGGCGAACGTCTGATCCATCAAATCAGCGAGCTCTTGATCGTGCACGACTTTAGAACCCGTCGCCGGGCTACCCGACTCGACACGAGTTACGTGCCGCAGGTCGTAGCCGCGATCTTTCAGACGCCAGATGCGGTGCTCGACGAAATGCCACGCCCCCATGTTCTCGGGTTCTTCCTGCAACCACAAGACCTGCTTGGCGTTCGGATACCGCGCCAGCACCTCGTTGATCTGTGCTTCAGGGAACGGATACAACTGCTCGACACGCACCACTGCGACTGGTGCACCGCGCTTGTCGCGAGCACTCATCGCATCCCACGCAACCTTGCCCGAACACAGCACGACACGGGTCACCGCGGCGCGGTCGCTCACCGCAGGGTCATCGAGCACCTCTTCGAACGAACCACGTGTCAGGTCATCAATCGACGAGCGACTTTCTTTCATGCGTAGCGGCTGCTTCGGCGCCATCATCACCATTGGTTTACGCACGTCGCGACGCACCTGGCGGCGCAGCATGTGGAAGTACTGCGCGGCAGTCGTCGGATATGCCACTTGGATGTTGTCTTCTGCACACAACTGCAAGAAGCGCTCGAGTCGCGCCGAAGAATGCTCGGGGCCCTGGCCTTCCATGCCGTGCGGCAACAGCAACACGAGACCGTTGTGTTGCCCCCACTTGTCTTCGGCGGCGACGAGGTATTGGTCGATGATCACTTGCGCACCGTTGACGAAGTCGCCGAACTGTGCTTCCCACATCACCAATGCGGCAGGGTTGGCATGGGCATAGCCGTATTCGAAACCCATCGCCGCGTACTCCGACAAGAGCGAGTCGTACACCCAGAACTTCGCCGCACCGGCGCCGAGGTTGGCAAGCGGCGCGTACTTGGTTTCGTTCGTGTAGTCAACGAGCACAGCGTGGCGTTGGCTGAAGGTGCCGCGACGACAGTCTTCGCCTGCCAGGCGCACCGGCGAACCCTCGAGCACGAGCGAGCCGAACGCCAACGCTTCGCCGGTCGCCCAGTCAACTTGACCTTCTTCGTGGTACATGGCGTTGCGACCTTCGAATTGACGCAACAGTTTGGGGTGCACGGTGAAACCCTCGGGGTAACGGTTCATCGCATCAAAGACTCGGTCGAGCACGCTTCGTTCGACGCCCGTTGCTACGTGCGGCAACACGCCGACCGGCTTGGGCGGTGGCGGAACCTTGGTGGTTGCGCGTGCGTGCGCACGAGTCTCGTCAAGTGCCGATTGCAGTTTCGCCTGATAGTCGGCGAGAATTCGCTCGGCGTCATCCACCGTCACGCTGCCACGCTTGACAAGCGACTCGAGATACAACTTGCGCACGCTGCGTCGTTCAGCGATGGCCTTGTACATGAGTGGCTGGGTGTAGCTCGGGTCGTCACCCTCGTTGTGGCCGTGGCGGCGGTAGCACACCATGTCGATCACGACGTCTTTGTGGAAGGTCTGGCGATACGCGAAGGCCAACTTCGCCACTCGCACGCACGCTTCTGGGTCGTCGCCATTGACGTGGAAGATCGGCGCACCTACCGACTTGGCGATGTCGGTGCAATATTGCGACGAGTGTGCGTACTCGGGCGACGTCGTGAAGCCGATCTGGTTGTTGATGACGAGATGAATGGTGCCACCCACGCGGTATCCGCTCGTATCGCTCATCGCAAGGCACTCGGCAACCACACCCTGACCAGCAAAGGCTGCATCGCCGTGCACGAGGAGCGGCAGCACGCTGAATGCTCCGGCGGGCTCAATTTGGTCTTGCATCGCGCGCACGGTGCCGAGCACGATCGGGTCGACGGTTTCGAGGTGGCTCGGGTTCGACGCCAGTTCAATCGGCAAGAGCGCCCCGCTGCGGGCCTGGAATTTGCCGCTTGCCCCGAGGTGATACTTCACGTCGCCCGAACCTTGCACCGCATCTGGATCGACGTGTCCTTCGAATTCACCGAAGAGATGTTCGAGGCTCTTGCCGACGACGTTGGCCAACACGTTGAGGCGACCTCGGTGTGCCATACCGACGACGGCGCCGTCGAGCGCACTGTCGGCTGCCGCATTCAAGATCGCGTCGAGAATCGCAATCGCCGACTCGGCACCCTCCAA
>RFMM01000041.1 GCA_009927665.1 Actinomycetota bacterium | reverse complement strand
AGTTCGAGGCGCCAACCTCCGAGGTGCTCGGCCTCGCGTTTGCCATCGTCATCTTGATCTTTGCTTTCGGCTCGGTGTTGGCGATGGGTCTGCCGATCGGCACCGCCTTCGGCGGCATTGGCGTCGGCGTGCTCGTCGTGACGCTCGCGTCGAATCTCTTTACGATTCCCGACGTCGCAACGACGCTTGGCGTGATGATCGGCCTCGGCGTCGGCATCGACTACGCATTGTTCATCGTCACCCGCTATCGCGAATCACGCCGCCGCGGCAATACCTGCGCTGACGCCACTGCCGAAGCAATCAACACCGCGGGCCGCGCGGTGATCTTTGCCGGCACCACCGTGGTCATCTCACTGTTGGGCATGTTGATCATGGGCGTGTCGTTCATGAACGGTTTGGCGATCGGGGCATCAATCACGGTGTTGTTCACCATGCTGGCGTCGGTCACGCTGCTGCCTGCGCTGCTTGGTTTCGTCGGCGATCGCGTGGAAGTCACCCGCTGGCGAGGCATCGTGGCGGCTGGTCTCGTCGCCGTTGCGCTCGTTGGCTACGGCCTGAAGCAACAGTGGATGTTCTGGGCCGCCCCGCTTGCTGCGCTGGTGATGGTTGCGGGCTCGTTCATTCCCGCGCTGCGTCGGCCGCTCGCCGCGCGCCAGGTGAAGCCGATGCAAGAGACCACGGCATATCGCTGGAGCCGCATCGTGCAGCGTCGACCGTGGGTTTCCCTCGTCGTCGGTGCGGGCGTATTGATTGCTATTGCTCTGCCTGTGCTCGACTTGCGACTCGGCTTTGCCGACGAGGGCAACTACCCAGCCGACACCACGACCAAGCGCGCCTACGACTTACTTGCTGATGGATTCGGCCCGGGCTTCAACGGCCCGCTCACGCTCGTCGCCGCCATCGATACACCCCAGCAGCTCGCCGCTGCAGACTCGGTGTCGCAGGCGCTGGCCACCACACCGGGTGTTGCATTCGCGTCACCAGCAGTGCCCAATGATCCAACGTCGCCCACTGCAGTGCTGTGGACGCTGTATCCGACCGATGCGCCGCAATCTGTCGAGGCTGCCGACCTCGTCACTTCGCTGCGCAACGAGGTATTGCCCCAAGCAGCCGGCGACAGCGGTCTCGCCGTCAAGGTCACTGGCACCGTGGCGGTAAACCTCGACTTCAGCGGCTATCTCGCCGATCGATTGCCGACGTTTTTCGCCGTGGTGCTCGCGCTCTCGTTCATATTGCTGATGGCCGTGTTTCGTTCGCTGCTCGTGCCGCTGAAGGCAGTGATCATGAACCTGCTGTCAATCGGGTCGGCCTACGGCGCAGTGGTCGCGGTGTTCCAGTGGGGATGGGGTTCGTCACTCGTCGGGCTCGGCGGCAGCGCGCCGATCGACCCGTGGTTGCCGGTGATGATGTTCGCCATCGTCTTCGGTCTATCGATGGACTATGAAGTCTTCTTGCTCTCGCGCGTGAAGGAAGAATACGACCGCACCGGCGACAACGAACTGGCCGTTGCCGACGGTCTGGCGAACACCGCGCGCGTCATCACCGCGGCGGCGGCGATCATGGTGTTCGTCTTCGGCAGCTTCATGCTTGAGGCCGATCGCAGCATCAAGATGTTTGGCTTCGGTCTTGCGGTTGCCGTCTTTCTTGACGCCACCATCGTGCGCATGTTGCTCGTGCCCGCAACGATGGAACTGCTCGGCGACCGCAACTGGTGGCTACCGCGATGGCTTGATCGTCTGCTGCCCAAAATTGACGTCGAAGGGTCTTCGCACAACGCCAACGCGCACGACGCCACCTCGCACAATGGCATGCCGGTGGTCAACGACCCCGATTTCGAACTCGAGGTCGAAGACGTGCTCGGCGACGACGCCGCGCGACCGCGCAGCTAACCGCTTATCGGCGGCGCAGACGTTTTATCGACGACGTTGTCGTTTTACCGGCGACGTTGTCGTTCGAAGGCGCTCAGCACCGCTCGCAACGACGCAGTAATCGTGCTCGGATGCACACCGACGCCCCAGCAGACTTCGCCGGATTCGTTGGCGCTCTCGATGTAGGCAACAGCGGTCGCCTCTGAGCCTTGACTGAGGGCGTGTTCGACGTAGTCCTTCACATCGAACTTGACGCCGAATTCGCGCCGCAGCGACTGCACAAAAGCGTCGATCGGCCCGTTGCCGTCACCCTGCAGAGTCACGCGCTTGCCGTCGACGTCGAGTTGGGCGGTGATGCTGGTGGTGCCGTCGCTGGTGCTGCGCATCTCGTGGCTCGAGAGTGAGAAGCGCGGCGCACTCGGCAGGTACTCGGCTTCGAACGCATTCCACATCACGTCGGGGGCGATCTCGGTGCCCGAGTCTTCGGTGATGTGTTGGATGGTGCGCGAGAACTCAATCTGCAGTCGACGCGGCAACTCAAAGCCGTGCTCGGTCTTCATCACGTAGGCGACACCACCCTTGCCTGACTGGCTGTTCACGCGAATCACCGCTTCGTAGGTGCGGCCCACGTGCCGTGGGTCTAGCGGCAAGTACGGCACGGCCCACTGGTCGTAGTCGTCTGGAAGCGCGTCGAGGCCCTTTTTGATGGCGTCTTGGTGACTGCCCGAGAACGCGGTGTAGACGAGGTCGCCGGCATAGGGCTGGCGCTCGGGCACCGGCAGGCGGTTGCAATACTCGGCGTCGCGACGCAGTGCGTCGATATCACTCAGATCGAGCCGTGGGTCGACACCGTTGACGAAGAGGTTCATCGCCAGCGTGACCACGTCGACGTTGCCCGTGCGCTCACCGTTGCCAAACAAGGTTCCCTCGACGCGATCTGCACCAGCCATCACCCCGAACTCTGCTGCCGCAACGGCACAACCACGATCGTTGTGCGGGTGTAGCGACAGCACGATGGCGTCGCGTTGTTTGATGGTGCGCCCAAACCACTCGATGACGTCGCCGTACACGTTGGGCGAGTAGCACTCAACCGTGGCCGGCAAGTTGAGGATCAGTGGATTCTGCGGCGTCGGTTTGATGACGTCCATCACTGCTTCGCAGATCTCGATGGCGAACTCAGGCTCAGCCAGTGTGAAGCTCTCGGGCGAATACTCATATCGCACCCGAGTGCCGGCCACCGTGGGCTCGAGGCTCGTGCAGATCTTTGCGGCGTTGACCGCGATGTCGACGATTCCTGGTTTCTCTAACCCGAATACCACGCGGCGCTGCAGTGGGTTACCGAGTTGTAAAAATGCACGATGGCCTGCTTGGCCCCGCGAATGCTCTCATAGGTGCGCTCGATGAGTTCTTTGCGTGACTGCACAAGTACCTGAATCGTCACGTCATCAGGAATCAGGTCGTGCTCGATGATGTGTCGCACGAAGTCGAAGTCGGGTTGGCTCGCCGACGGAAAGCCGACCTCGATCTCTTTGAAGCCCATCTTCACCAGCGTCTTGAACATGCGCAATTTGCGCTCAGGATCCATCGGGTCGATGAGCGCTTGGTTACCGTCACGCAAGTCGACCGAACACCACAGTGGGGCGGTGTCGATGGTGCGGTTTGGCCAGGTGCGATCGGTGAGCACGAGCGGCACGTAGGCGGCGTACTTCTCGAATGGCATCTTCTTCGGGTTGCTGGGCTGTGGGGCCATGTCGGTGTGTTCTCTCGTTGGTGGTTGCTAGCGATGTGACGTGTTTTTGATTGCGTTCAGTGGGTGGAAAAAGAAAAACTCCCGAGAAGTGCTCGGGAGTGGGCGCGACGTCGGTGATATGGCGGCCGACGCCGCTAGGTAAGGAGGAGGCCGAGTGCGCGTCGCATTACCGAACTGAGCGTATCGGCGTGACTCGGGCTACACCGCGCGTGGTCCCTTACACCGCGCGCGACCCCTTACACCGCGCGCGGGGTGGGCACGATGAAGTTGGCGAACTGCCACGGGTCGGTGGTGTCGAGGCGCGTCGGGCCGTTGCCGAAACCGGGGAAGAGGTCGTTGCGGTTCATCAGGGGATCCCAATCGACGGCTGCCGAGTGGATGGTACCGAGGTAAGGGTAAGCCACCTTCAACACTTCTTCGTGCGGCAGGTCATCAGGCACGCGAATGCCTGCCGACGGGTTGTTCATCATCCAACAGGTCGCAGCAATGATCGAGCTTGCCACTTGCAGCGTGGTGGCGTTCTGGTTCGGCAGAATCGCGCGGGCCTCGTCGATGCTGAGCAGCGAACCAGTCCACCACGACCGGTAGTCGTGGCCCATGAGCAAGACGCCGAGTTCGTCGCGACCCGATTCGATCTCGTTGTTCAAGATGCGCTGACCCGACTGCATCTTCCAGTTGCGCATGCGCAGCTCTTGCACACTCATGATCGCGGCGTCAGTTGGGCAGTACGAATAGTGAACGGTCGGGCGGTATTTGGCGGTGCCGTCGTCGTTCCACACCGTGAGGTGGTCGCTCATCGTGTAGGCCTCGCCATGGCGAATCACCATTCCCAAAATCTCGCCGGCGGGCACCCATGAACGCACCCAAGTTTCCATTCCTGGCTGGGCGAGTGCGATTTGATTGCACGGCCCGTCGTCGTCATGCACGTGCGCATTGTGCGGCAACCAGCGCTCGTGCGTGCCCCAGCCCATCTCGGCTGGCGCAACGCCTTCTTCGTAGAAACCTTCGATCGACCACGTGTTGACAAACTCATCGACTCGCTTCGGTTGGCTCGTGATTTGCGTGTCGCGTTCGCTGATGTGAATCACCTTCGTGCCCGTCAGCATGGCGAGGGTGTTGTAGCGCTTGTCGGCAAGGGCTCCCTCAATGAACTTCGTGCGATCGCCGGCCTTCTTGTCTTTGAGCAGTGCAGTTGCGATTTCGGTCAGCGCTCGCTTGGCGAAGTGGCTCACCAAGCCGGGGTTGGCGCCGTGTTCGAGCACGGCTGATGGCCCTTCATTGTTCGGCCACGACTCGATCATGCGCCGAATGGCTTGATGACGCACATACAACGTGCGCTCAAGCGGTGGCGTGTTGTGCATGTCGTAGTACGGATCCCACAGCTCGACGCTCGTGTTCAGATATCGCACGCCATGGTCGCGGCACCAAGAAAGGATCGTCGGGCAGTCAATGTTCCACGCGAGATCCAAAATGAGATCACCCTGACCGACACGCGCCGAGAGAAACTCGTCAAGGTTCTCCTTCGTCACGCGGCCCTGCTCGTAGTTCACGCCGGCAGCGAGCGAATCGGCCACGCGAGAGCGGTTGTCGACGAAGTCAACGATGGTGATGCTGGCGGGTGGCAACTGCACGTCGCGCACCAAGAGCGGCACGGTGGCTTGCGCAACAGAACCACAACCCAGCACAAGTGTGCGGCTTGGTCGGTGGGTGCCGACCTTCGAGAGGTCGATGGTCACGAGCGGCGGCGCGACTTACGGCTACGCGATGCGGCGGCGGTAGGAGCAAGCATCATCTGCAACGATGCTTCGAACACCGTGTCACTCGGGATGAGCGCCGCTTGCCAGTCATACGACATGCCCTTACGGCCGGTGCAGACGTCGTTCATGACGACATGCGATTGACGGGGCGTTGACATCGCATAGCACCATAGCGAGAAACATCGGCGCCGTCTACTGTCTGACTTGTCAGCCGATACTGACTCACGAGTCAGTATCGGGCGACAACCGTCACGCGCGCCGAGCTACGCGAACAGCTCGCTCGAGGGCAACGTGCGCACATGCCACTCGTAGCATGAAGGCAGTAGATGACGTCGTCCACCGCTTTCGCCGCGCTCGGCGTGCCACCGCAAGTTGATGCCGGCCTTGCCGCCGCAGGTTTCACCGCCCCATTCGCGATTCAAACCGAGGCGATCCCTGTCGCTCTCACCGGGGTTGACCTCTGTGGTCGCG
>RFMM01000198.1 GCA_009927665.1 Actinomycetota bacterium | reverse complement strand
CTCGCGCGAATGGATGCCGCCAACGGCCCGTGTGCGCCGCGCGGGCTCGTGTTGGTTCCCACCCGCGAACTTGCATTGCAGGTGGCCGAGGTGCTCGCGCCGATTGGCGCCACGTGCGATCGACGGGTGCTCGCCGTGTATGGCGGGGCCTCTCGCGAAGACCAGATCACCGCCCTGAAGGCCGGCGTAGAGCTCGTCGTTGCCACGCCGTTGCGACTCATCGACCTGCTCAAAGAAGACGAACTCACCCTTGCCGACGTGCAGGTCGTGGTCATCGACGAAGCCGACCGCATGGCCGACGAGGGGTTCATGCCACAAGTCGAATGGGTGTTGCGCAAGGTGACGTCTCCACACCAGACGATGCTGTTTTCTGCCACGCTCGACGGCCAAGTAGGCAATCTCGTGCGTCGTTACATGAACGACCCGCGCGAAGTGTCGATCGATGCACCTACCGCCACGGTCGGCACCATGCGTCACTTGTTCTTGGCGGTGCACCGCATGGACAAAGACCGGGTCGTTGCCGCATTGGCTGCCGGCGCGGGCAAAACCGTGGTGTTCTGCGACACCAAGCGATTGTGCGACAAGGTGGCCGAGTCGCTGCAAGGCCTGAAAGTCAAGGCGTCGGCGTTGCACGGTGACATGACGCAAGCCGCGCGCGAGAAATCACTCGCCAAGTTCGCCGAAGGTTCACTCAACGTGTTGGTGGCCACCGATGTTGCCGCGCGTGGCATCGACATCGACGACGTGGCAGCCGTGGTGCACTACGAGCCGCCAATCGACGTGAAGACCTACCTGCACCGCTCGGGTCGAACCGCACGTGCCGGCCGTGACGGTTGGGCCGTGACCTTGGCGGAATACAACCAGCACACCACGTGCCGCATCATTCAGCGCGGGCTGCGGTTAGAACCCCAACCGCCAATCGAAGTGTTCTCTAACGACAAGCGTCTTGCGGAGTTGTCGCTTTTCTCGCCCCAGTCAACGCCTAGGTTGTCGCAGCGCCAGGCGCGCAATTGCTCGTCAGTCGCATGCTTTAGGCGTTACAGCCAGGCGGGGCGTCGTGTCTCGTAGTCGTCGATCGCCGATTCGTGCGTCAGGTGATGCCGATGTCGTCGAGGCCGTGCAAGAACCGCTCGCGCGTTGAGGCGTCGAGCACGAAAGGGTAGGTGAGCCCGTGCGATGGCACCTCGATGACGAGTCGCTCGATGTCGACGGTGATTTCAGTGCGCGCGTCGGCTTCGATCGCTGCCCACAACACTTCGACGTTTGCCTGGTCGAGCACCACGGGCACCAGCCCGTTTTTGGTGCAATTGTTGCGAAAGATGTCGCTGAAACTTGGCGCGATCACCACGTCGAAACCGTATTGCTGCAGTGCCCACACGGCATGCTCGCGTGATGAGCCCACACCGAACGATGGCCCGGCCACGAGGATGCTCGCCCCGGCATAACGTTCGTCATTCAGCACGAAGTTGCGAGTCGTCGCGCCACGTTGAGAACAACCCTTTCTCGAAGCCCGTGCGTTCGACGCGCTTCAACCACTCGGCAGGGATGATCTGATCGGTGTCGACATCGCTGCGCTTGAGTGGCACCGCGCGACCCGAGACGATGCGAACCTGCTTCATGCGAGGTCTTTCGGAGTCGCGAAGTGACCCGTGAGTGCGGTGGCTGCGGCAACTGCGGGCGACACGAGATGCGTGCGCCCACCGCGACCTTGACGACCCTCGAAATTGCGGTTGCTGGTCGATGCGGCGCGCTCTTGCGGGGCGAGCTTGTCAGGATTCATTGCCAGACACATCGAGCAACCCGGCTCGCGCCAGTCGAAACCCGCGTCGATGAAGATGCGGTCGAGGCCCTCGCGCTCAGCCTGTTGTTTGACGGCGTGACTGCCGGGCACCACCATTGCCCGTTTCACCTTCACCTTGCGGCCTTTGGCCACATCGGCGGCGGCGCGCAGGTCTTCGATGCGGCTGTTGGTGCACGAGCCGATGAAGACGGTGTCGACGGCGATGTCACGAATGCGTGTGCCAGCAGTGAGACCCATGTAGTCGAGCGCACGGGCAACGTTGTCGCGCGCGGTCGCGTCGGCAAAGTCGTCAGGTGACGGAACATGGGCGTCGATCGACGCCACTTGTGCGGGGTTGGTGCCCCATGTGACGTGCGGTGCGAGCGTCGCGGCATCGAGCGAGACGCTCTTGTCGAAGTGCGCGGTTTCGTCGCTGCGCAGCGTGCGCCAGTCGTCGAGTGCGGCTTCCCATTTCTTCCCGCGTGGCGCATGGGCACGACCCTCGAGGTAGGCGAACGTGGTGTCGTCGGGTGCGACGAGCCCGGCACGCGCACCCGCCTCGATTGACATGTTGCAGACGGTCATGCGACCTTCCATCGATAGAGCGCGAATCGCCGAGCCGCGGTACTCAATCACATGACCGATGCCGCCACCGGTGCCGATGCGACCGATGATCGCCAAGATGATGTCTTTTGCGGTCACGCCTGCAGGCAACGTGCCGTCGACCGACACGCTCATCCACTTGGGTCGCGATTGCGGAAGCGTCTGCGTGGCCAGCACGTGCTCGACCTCTGACGTGCCGATGCCGAAGGCGAGCGCGCCGAACGCACCGTGCGTTGCAGTGTGGCTGTCGCCGCACACGATGGTCATGCCCGGCAGCGTGCGACCCTGTTCGGGGCCGATGACGTGCACGATGCCTTGACCAGCGTCACCCATCTTGTAGAGCGTGATGCCGAACTCGGCAGCGTTCTTGCGCATCACGTCGAGTTGTTTGGCAGAAATCGGGTCGGCAACTGGCAGATGGATGTCTTTGGTCGGCACGTTGTGGTCTTCGGTGGCGACGGTGAGATCAGGGCGGCGAACGCGGCGACCATTGATGCGCAGACCGTCGAAGGCCTGCGGGCTCGTTACTTCATGCACCAAGTGCAAGTCGACGTAGAGCAATTCGTTGCCGTTGTCGTCACGGTGCACTACGTGGCGATCCCACACTTTTTGCGGAAGGCTGTGCGAAGTCACCGTTCTAGTCTGCCTGCGGGCGAGCGCAGAACGAACCACGCCACGAGATGCGCCACCGCCACCACGACCAGCGTGAGCGTCATGCCAAGCGGGGGTGACCACACGGGCTCGCGGAGGAAGCCGAGCACGTCGTCGCCACCTGCGCCAAGGCTGTAGCGACGAAGTGCCACCAGCACACACCACGCGTGCACGACGATGGTGACGCCGACGAGCAGCGAGTCGCGACGACCGATGCGATACGTCAGGGCGGCGGCCAGGGGCACACCGACGAGAAGCGGAGCCAGGTGACGGCCCTGTGCGCCGAATGATCCGAGCAGATCTTGGTAGTTCGCGTTCAATGCCACCAACCACAGTGGGGCAGCGAGCGCAACAACACCAAGCGCCACTCGTTGACGTCGATGTGTGGAGGTTGCCGTTCGCCAGACGAGCGCCGCCCACAAGGCGACGAAGACCCACACCACATACACCGGGCTCGGCGTATCGAGCCAGCCGAAGTTGCCAACCCATTCGCCGATGAGACGTGGCAGATCGTTGAACGAGCGAGTGGCGATCGTGCTCAGTGAAGTGACCCGACCTTCGACGTTGAGTTGCACGCCAAAGTTGGCGTCGTACACCGCCACGTACCAGGCAGCACTCAGGCAGGTGGCTGCGCCGAGCGTGACCGGCAGATACCACTCGCGTCGCGCGGTGTACCAGAGCGCACGATGGTCGGCGATGGCTGCTGCGGCAATCATCACCGCGACGGCGACGAGGCCGGCTGGCCGTGCGGCGATCAAGAGCGCCGCGCTTGACGCAAAGGCGATGGTGGCGAACCGGTCGTTCCACTGTTCGCGCACTGAGGCCCAGAGGGCTGACCACGCGGCGATGGCAGCCGCGATTTCGAGGCCACTCGGGCTCGACACCGATGACCAGAACAACACACCGGGTGTCGCAACGGCGAGCAACGGCACGAGAGAGCCACCGCGCCGCCGCAAGGTGAGCGCGGCGAGTGCGAGCAATGCGGCGCACGCGAGGGCCGCGGTGATGCGGGCTGCCCGCACCCCGGCATCGCTGGCACCGACGAAGGTGCCGACCCCAGCAGGAACAAACCCAAGCGGTGGATATCGACCCATGTCGGTGCGCGATGGTTCAACAGGTGTGAGCGACTCGAGCGGTTTGTCGCAGGCAGCGACACTCGGCTGACCGACGAAACACCACGGCACGAGTTGTGCGGCACCGAATTGCGGATCAATGTCGACATAAGTCGACCAAAACGATGTTGACACGCTGGCGGCAATCGGCTCACCAACCAACTCACCGCGCACGACCGCCGCCGACTTGATGAAGTTGGCGGGCTCGTCGGGCCCGGCGAACAACGGCAAGACGAGCATCCACGCGGCGAGCAACGCAACGAAACCTGCCCACGCTCGAGTGAACTCGCGCCACATCATGCGGGTGAGTTCGCGCTGCGACATCTCGCACCCGACTGTAGGTCGCCGTTGCGGGCGAGCGCGGAAACTGTGTCCGTTTTTGGCAGCACGCGCACACCTAGGGGCATGGAAACTTCAACCACACCCGAACCCACATCCGCCGTTGATCTGGCTGCGTGCGTCGAGCACAGCCTGCACCTTTCGCTACCTGGTTTCGACTTGCGTCGTGCCCGGCTTTATGGCATCAACATCGTTGACCGCGAGGGCATTTCGGCCAACGCCGACGGTGCGTTGCGCATCTCGTTTCTCGCCGAGCACGGCGACGTCTACGAACTGCTCGAAGCTCGCACCAGCTCGGTGGCGCGCATGTTCGACGCCGCGGCGGTACTGACGTGTGGGTGGGCGGCGCCGATTAGCGACGATGGTGACGACGACACCGCGCCCAGCCAGCACCCGAAGCGACGACGTGTGCGACTCGTCGTCGTGGTCACTGACTCAGGTGTCGGTTCGGTGCTGCGCTTTGCTGACACGCCCGACGAGACGATCACTGATCCGGGCAAGGCCACGGGTTCGCTGGCCGAAGCCGTCGAACGCCTGTGGCGCGACTCGATTCAGGCGAGTGAACAGCGGTAGGTCAGACGAATGAACGATTGCAGTCGGTGCTCGTCACGCCGCAGCGACGCCGCGCACCACCTGTTGGCAGGCGTCGACGAGCATCGGCACGAACTGGTCGCGTGCAGCAAAGACGGCGTCGTGACCAGCATCGACGCGGTACGTCACCGTCGCCGTGTGCAACGACGCCGCAAGCTCTTCTTGGCGGCGAGTCGGTACGACTTGGTCTTTGGTCGTGATGATCATCGCCGACGGAACATCGATGTCACCGAGCCAGCCGCGCGAGTCGAAGGCGCCGATCTCGCTACCGGCCTCGAGCACATGCCGCCAGTCATGGCTGGCAATCTGTCGGGCCGCCCAGTCGGCGAGGCTCTGGGTCTTGCGCTGCAGGTAGATCTGTTCGGTCAGCCACGACCGTGTCTGAGCGCTCATCAGCCGCGACAATCGCGCCAACCCGTTCAACCCGAGAAAGTTGAGGCGCTCGTCGCGTGATGATGCAAAGTATCCGGCGGTGGCGGCGAGCACCAGCCCGCGCACGCGCATCTCGTGACGCTGCGCGAGCAACTGCGCGATCGCGCCACCCATCGAATAGCCGACGGGGATGAAGGTGTTGACTCCGAACACATCAGCGATCGCGGCGACGTCGTCGGCACAATCGGCAAGTCGAAAGCCACCGCTGGGGCGCAGACCTCGACCGTGTCCGCGGTGGTCAGGGGCGAGCACGCGAAAGTGGCGACCGAGAGTCTCGAAACAGGTGAACCAGTTGAGGTCGGCGGTTGCAGTCCAACCATGCAACAAGATGACGGTCGGAGCACCCGCCGGACCCGCAACTTCGCGCACGAAGGTGCGACCACGACCCGGCAACTCAACCTCGTGGCCCTGCGGAAAATCTTTCGTCGCGGCGTGAGAACGTCGAATCATGATGTGCTGCGACCCAACACTCGCCCGTTAAAACTCGACGCTCAGCACCCGCACGGTGAGCTTGCCGTTCGGTGCTTCGTAGCTGACCTGGGCACCACTGCTTGCACCGAGCAGGGCGGCTCCGAGCGGTGAGCTCGGGCTCATCACCGACACGCTTGGGTCGGCGGGCTTTTCTTCCACATGGCCGATGAGATACCGCTCGGCCATGTCGTCGCTGTCGCCTTCGTAGACGATGGCGACGACGCAGCCCAAGCCCACTACACCAGTCGCCGACACCTCAATGATTTCGGCGTTCTCGAGCATTGATTCGAGCTGGCGGATGCGGCCTTCCATGTGGCCTTGTTCGTCTTTGGCGGCGTGGTAGTCGCCGTTTTCTTTGAGGTCGCCCATCTCGCGGGCACGCTGGATTTTTTGCGCCACTTCGATGCGACCGCGCGTCGTGAGATCGAGATGTTCGGCCTGCAGGCGTTCGAAAGCGCTACGTGAGAGACGATGCGTCGGCACGGCGTCAGACTATCCATGCACTCGTAGCCTTGATGCCAATGACACGTGCCACATCTGGTCGTTCGCATCGCGTTGCCGTAATCGGTGGCGATGGCATCGGCCCCGAAGTGCTCGCTGAAGCGTTGAAGGTCGTGCGCGCCGCTGGCGTTGAACTCGACACCACGTTCTACGACCTCGGCGGTGCGCGCTATCTGCGCGATGGCGAAGTGCTGAGCGACGACACGCTCGAATCGTTGCGCAGTTTCGATGCAATTCTGCTCGGCGCGGTCGGAACCCCCGGAGTGCCACCGGGCGTCATCGAGCGCGGCCTCTTGCTCAAGTTGCGATTCAGTCTCGATCTCTACATCAATCAGCGACCCTTTGCTGGTACCGCACCGGGCCAGACCAAGCCGCACGACTTCGTCGTGATTCGCGAGAACACCGAAGGGCCATACGTGGGTGAAGGTGGCGTATTGCGCAAGGGCACTGCGCATGAAGTGGCGACACAGGGCAGCGTGAACACGCGCCACGGAGTCGAGCGGTGCATTCGTTATGCCTTCGAGTTGGCGAGCAAGCGACCGCGCAACCACGTGACGCTCGTGCACAAGACCAATGTGCTCACCTTTGCGGGCGACCTGTGGCAGCGCACGTTCGATGCGGTCGCGGCAGAGTTTCCCGCCGTTGGTACGGCGTATAACCACGTCGATGCTGCGTGCATCTATTTCGTGCAAGACCCACACCGCTATGACGTCATCGTCACCGACAACTTGTTCGGCGACATCCTCACCGACCTCGGCGGGGCAGTGAGCGGTGGCATTGGGTTGGCGTCGTCGGCCAATTTGAACCCCGCGCGCACTGGTCCGTCGCTCTTTGAGCCAGTGCACGGCTCGGCACCCGACATCGCCGGCAAGGGCGTAGCAAACCCCGTCGCAGCGATTTTGTCGGCGGCGTTGATGCTCGATCATCTTGGTGAGACCGCTGCGGGTGACGCGATTCGTGCAGCGTGTGCCGATGCGCCGTCGGGTTCGACGATTGCCGTCGGTGACGAAATCTGCCGTCGCTTGCAGCGATAGCGTCAAAGCACACCGCAGGAGCCGCAGATGCCGATCACCACGACGCCGAAAATCTGGATGAACGGCTCGCTTGTTGACTGGGCCGACGCGAAAGTGCACGTGCTCACCCACACCTTGCACTACGGCACCGGCACCTTCGAAGGCATTCGCGCCTACGAAACCGACAACGGCCCGGCAATCTTCCGCCTCACCGACCACATCAAACGCCTGCATAATTCGGCGAAGATTCTCGGCATGCCGATGCCATATTCAGTCGATGAGCTTGTGGCTGCGACCAAAGAAACCGTTCGTTCGACGGGTCTTGCGTCGTGTTATGTGCGGCCGCTTGCGTACTACGGCTACGGCGAGATGGGTCTCAACACTGCCGTGCAAGGTTGATGTCGCAATTGCGTGCTGGCCGTGGGGTGCGTTCCTCGGCGACGATGCGTTGGAAAAGGGCGTGCGCGCCAAGATCTCGTCGTGGACACGCCACGACCACAACATCATGCCGCCAGCCGCGAAGACCGTCGGCAACTACGTGAACTCGTCGCTTGCCAAAGTTGAAGCGTTGAAGGCTGGTTACGACGAAGCAATCATGCTCGCGCCGAACGGTCTCGTCGCCGAATGCACGGGCGAAAACATTTTCGTCGTGCGCGACGGCAAGATTCTCACCCCGCCGCTGTCGGCCGGAGCACTTGAAGGCATCACCCAGAACAGCGTGATGACCATCGCCCGCGACCTCGGCTTCGATGTGCGCGTCGACAACATTGCCCGTAGCGATCTGTACATCGCTGAAGAAATCTTCGTCTGCGGCACGGCGGCCGAGGTTGGCTCGGTGCGCGAGGTTGATGATCGCCCGATTCCGTGCCCGGGCCCCAAGACGATGGCCATCGGCCAGGCGTATCGCCGCGCGGTGCGCGGGCAAGACAAGAAGTATTCCCACTGGTGCGAGTTGGCGAAGTAAGAGTCGAGCGAACCGTGCCTGCCCGTCTCGTGCTGCCCGCCAACCATGTGGAGGTGTTCGACACCACGCTGCGCGACGGCATGCAGGTAGAGGGCGTGTCGGCGAGCGTTGTCGACAAGCTGCGTATCGCCGAACAACTCGACCACCTTGGTGTGCACTACATCGAGGGTGGCTGGCCGGGTGCCAACCCGAAAGATGAGGAGTTCTTCTCCCGTGCCAAGCGCGAGCTCACGCTCACGACCTCGCGCCTCGTTGCCTTTGGTAGCACGCGTCGGCCCGCCGGCAAGGTCGACGACGACGCCACGCTGCGCAACCTGATCAACGCTGAAACGTCGGCCGTATGCATCGTGGCCAAGTCGTGGGACTACCACGTCGAAACCGCACTGCAGACCACGCTTGACGAAGGTGTCGCGATGGTCGCCGACTCGGTGAAGTATCTCGGCAGCCACGACCGCATGGTGCTGGTCGACTTAGAGCACTTCTTCGACGGATACAAGCACAACCCCGAGTTCTCCTTGCGCGTGCTCGAGGCCGCAGTCGTCAACGGCGCCACACACCTCGTGTTGTGCGACACCAACGGCGGCTCGCTGCCGCATGAGGTGGAATCGATCGTTGCCGCAGTCGCCAAGCACGTCGGCAACGACGCAATCATCGGCATTCACTGTCACGACGACACAGGTTGCGCGGTCGCCAATTCTCTCGCCGCGGTGCGCGCCGGCGTGCGGCACGTGCAGGGCACGCTCAACGGTCTTGGTGAGCGCACGGGCAACACCAACTTGACCACGATCATTCCGAACCTGCAGTTGAAGATGGGCTACACCTGTCTGCCCGACGGTCACCTCGAGCGCCTCACCGCGGTGAGCAACCATGTGGCTGAGGTGCTGAATCGACCACTCAACCCACAGGCGCCGTACGTTGGCGCTTCCGCATTCGCCCACAAAGCCGGTCTGCACGTGTCGGCAATCGCGCGCGCGAAAGATGCCTACGAGCATGTGTCGCCCGACTTGGTCGGCAACGGCACGCGCTTTCTCGTGTCAGAGATGGCCGGTCGGGCCACCATCGCGATGAAAGCCGAAGAACTCGGGTTGCGGGCCGACGGGGCAGTGTTGAGCGCGATCCTCGACGAACTGAAGCGCCTTGAGTTCGAGGGCTATCACTTCGAGGCCGCTGATGCCTCGCTTGAGTTGTTGATGCGTCGCGCAACGGGCTGGCAGCAGGAGTTCTTCAACGTCGAGTCGATGCGCGTCATCACCGACGAATCAACCAGCGGCACCTTCACTACCGAGGCCACCGTGAAGGTGTGGATCGGTGAGCAGCGTGAAGTGCACACCGCAGAGGGCAATGGTCCGGTCAACGCCATCGACACGGCGTTGCGCGCCTGTCTGGCCAAGAAGTATCCGCAACTTTCGCGCGTGCACCTCACCGACTACAAGGTGCGCATCCTCGATTCGTCATCGGCAACCGGGGCGGTCACGCGGGTGCTGATTGACGCCACCGACGGCGACCGCACCTGGACGACCATCGGCGTGTCGTCCAACATCATCGAAGCCTCGTGGCGTGCGCTCGAAGAGTCGCTCGTCTACGGCCTGCTGCACGTCACCGCGTAGACCCACCGCGGCCCTTGGCCGCAGAAAATCAGGCCCTTTGTGGGGG